>NZ_PJBK01000073.1:0-178397 GCF_002836155.1 Pseudoalteromonas sp. GutCa3
CTCAAATGAGCGGGCTTTTTATTCATATTCTAATTTTCTGTTAAATTAGAACTGTAAGCTTACATTTGCAAAGTAAGCATCATAATCAGAATCATCCCAGTTATTGCCGTAACCTGCTTTTAAACCAACATTGTTGTTGAAAAAGTGTTGGCCACCAAGAGTGTAGTCATCATTTTTATTAACTGTAACAAACACCGATGTTGCTTTGCTGAAATAGTAGTTAGATGCTAATTCCCAGTTACTTGAACCGCCATCAACATCTTCAAATTTACCTTCAACAGTCAAGTAGTTACCTTGCTGTAAATCAACAAAGTACTTAGCTGCTACTGCACGGTAATCAAACTCATCATCTGCTGTTACTGTAAAGCCGATATAATCAGTGCTGTTTAACTGATGGTTATATGCTAAGTCAAACACAAACTGATTGTCAGCATCTTCGAAATCTACAAACGTTGCTTTTAATACAAGGTTTGGATTAAAGAAGTAACCCGCTGAAAGTTCAATTACATCCGTGCTTGAGCCAAAATCACTATCGAAATTATTGTACTGTGCACCTAATACAAAATCTTCTACAAAATACTCACCGCCAACGCTAGTAACATCTCCAAGATCATTATCACTGTATGCACCATAAACATTTGTTTGCTTATTGATGTATTCAAATTGATCGTAAGGACCTAAAGTCGCTTTTGGAGAAAAATAATACGTTGAGTCAACACTTACTGTGTCATCACCATCTACGTCCACATATCCTACATGGCTAATTGATTGGTAAGTATCTGCGGCTATTGCAGTGGTTGCAGCGCTTGATAATAAAATGCTCGAAATGATAACGGCTAATTTTTTCATTTTAAATTCCCTATAAATATTACTTTTTATGCCTCAGCTGTCTAGCCAAAGTCGGGGCGCATCCTAACGCCAAAAAAATGAACAAAAACTGAATAAAAGGTCAGATTAAACTCAGTGGAATTGTAATAATTTATATGCAAATGTAAATGCAAAGTATCCATCAAATTTACAAGACAATATCATGTCATCATTTAAATTTAAAAAGTAACAAATACGGTACAAACTGTCGCTAAATTGAACACAACTTAATTATTCGATAAACCTCATCAATATAATTTCCTCTCACTAAATTTTTTTAATTTCTCAAAAAAATTACTCTGTTTAATTCATTATTTCTGTATTTATAATGAAAAATAGGTTTGTATCAGTGCATATTTTTATCTGTTTTTTCCAATAACCATTGTTTACTAGCAAAAATAACTCCAATATTTACTATTTTATAGCTATTATCATCGACTGCACTTAATGACTTTAATAACAATTTAGCCATTCATGGCGACTCTATTTATAACTTAAAGGAGTTATTTAGATGAGTATAATAAAGGCCGTAATAATGGCTGGTAAAAGTTTATAGTTAAAAGCTCAAACGTTTAAAAACGACAAAGCCCGCTAAATTTAGCGGGCTTTTTAATATTACTTTTGTATTAACTAAGTACGGGACTTAATTAAAACTGAAAACGCATGTTAGCAAAGTACGCATCGTTGTCAGAATCATCAGCGTTGTTTTCGTAACCCACCTTTACACCAATATTTTTATTGATGAAGTGTTGAGCACCAAAGCTATAAGTATCTTGCTTATTGTAGTTAGCAAATACAGATGTTGCCTTTGAAAAGTAGTAGTTAGTTTCTGCTACCCATTGGTTTTCTGCATCATCAATGCTTTCGTATTTACCTTCAAAAGTAAGGTAGTTACCTTGCTGTAAATCAATAAAGTATTTAGCAGCTACTGCACGGTAATCAAAATCGTCGTCTGATGTAAGTGTAACACCTACGTAATCTGTGCTGTTTAGCATGTAGTTGTAAGCTAAATCAAATAATGCGTAATCATCGCCGTCTTTGTTTTCAACTAGTGTTACTTTTGCAAGTAAATCAGGGTTGAAAAAGTAACCACCCGTCAGTTTATAAAGCTCACTGTTAGAACCTGAATCTAGGTCTGTATTCTCGTAAGATGCGCCAACAACAAATTCATTAATGAAGTATTCACCACCAACTGATGTTAAATCGCCAAAGTCGTCATCAGCGTAGCCACCATATACGTTAGTTTGTTTATTGATGTATTCAAACTGATCGTACGGACCTAAAGTTTTTTTAGGAGATAAGTAGTAAATAGAATCTACAGCAACAGTATCGTTGTTATCGCTATTTTTGTAGCTTAGGTTACTAATTGAATTATAGCTGTCTGCAGCAGCCGCAGTGCTAGATAATAAAATGCTCGAAATAATAACTGCTAATTTTTTCATTGTAAGACTTCCCTATGTACATTGCTTTTTATGCTCTAGCTGTATTGCTAAAGTCGAGGCACATGCTAACGTTAGGAAACTGAATGAAAACTTAACTAACCAGTTGTATTTATTAAGTTAATTGTAAGGAAGTGTTGTAAACTGTAAAATTAAAGTAGTTGCAACATCTAGTCAACAACTACTTAAAACATGTACCGCAGCTTAAAGCGCGTGTTGGCTAATAATACGATAAACATCGTTAATATTATCGCCAGACTTAAACTCTTTACTAATTGGTGTTGGATCTGAGCCAACCCATATTTTTAGCTCGGCATCTAAGTCAAAATGGCCTGCACTTTCTTTACTAAACTTGGTAATTTTAGAGTAAGCAATACTCACCATTTCCATTTTAGAGCCGGTCATACCTTGCTTATCAATTAAGATTAAGCGCTTATTAGTAAAAATAAACATATCACGTACTACTTTATATGCTTTTTCTACTTGCTCGCCGTCAATTAATGTATTGGCGAGGATTTTCTCTAAATCAGAATCGTCAACTTCGCTTGCATTACCCATAAGTCCGCTAAGTAAACCCATTATACTTTCTCCTGTTTAAATATTTGATTCTCTAATGTGTGACCATTAACTAACTGCCTGTACTGCCAGTGTTGCTGATGACAAAAATTCAGTAGTGCAATATCAAGTGGATCGCTCGTTGGCTGATACTCAACAACATATTCTTTATGTTGGCTCATATACACCCGGCTCACCCCTGCAATTGCTTGAAGCTGTTGCTCAACATTTTGATAAGCTTCGCTTAGCATTAATGTATAAAAGTGTTTATCGGTATTGTTTGTTTTTGTTTGATGCTCGCTTAGTACGCCTTTATCTAAATGAAGCACCTGTGAGCATAGTCGTTCAAGCTCAGTTAAATCGTGAGAGCTTAAAATAAACGTAGCCTGTTCACTTAATTCAGATACTAGCTCGCGTACTTCTCTGGCATGAATCGGATCAAGCCCTGCGGTTGCTTCATCAAGCATTACAATTTGTGGTGCGCCAATAAGTGCTTGCGCTATCGTAACGCGCTTGCGCATGCCGTGCGATAAGTCCCCTGCACGCTGCTTTGCAATCTCTTTTAGGCCTACCAAATCAAGTACACGTAGCGCCTCAGTTTGGCTTTGCTTTGCCCCCATACCTTGTAGCTTTGCATAAAAGGCGAGTTGCTTGTCTATATTAAAACGGGGGTCAAGTTGTGCGTCTTGCGGTAATGCACTTACTTTATTAAATAAAGCAGCGCTCCCTGGCTTATGCCCTAATATTTCAAGGCTGCCTTTACTTGGCGCTATATAGCCGCACAACAAACTAAATAAGGTGGTTTTACCCGCACCATTTGGCCCAACAAGCGCCACTGGCGCGCCTTTGTTAATTTCAAAGTCCACATTATTAAGCGCAAGTTTTGCACCATACGATTTACTCAAACCGCTAGCTGTAATTAATGGTCTCATAGTGAGCTCCTTGCAAAAATACGTTGAGCAACGCTTAGTAGCACCGCTGTTTGCACAAGGGGAATAGCCACAGCGCTCAATAATGGTAAATTTTGCCCCGCTAATAACTCTATTTGCACACCCGGAAATAAATAATCAAGCAAGCCTAATGCGGGTATTTGCCATTGCAATATACCAACTATAATACCGCCTGCTGCAAAATATAAAATTGCCAATACAATAGATAAACGCGATGAGCGAGCAAAGGTATTTATTAACGTCATAAGTGCTACAAATGGACACAGAGTAATCACTAATATTAAAAATATAGAAAGCGCACGGGCAAAACCACCAGCCAGTAAACTTGGATCTCTAAACCCTAGTACAGCAAGCGTAGCCACAAGAGTAATGCCCACTAAGCAGGCTAATACCGCTAATTGCCCTAAAAAACGACCAAACAGTATTTCAAAGCGAGTGGAGCGCAGTGATAAAAACCTTAGTGTGCCGCGCTCTCTATCGCCTACCGTTTGGTCGCTACAAATAAATAAACCAAAAACGGGAAAGCTATACAGGGCTATTAACCAGTACATAGCAAATTCGGCCTCAGGCCAATCCAATAATTTACTTAAACCAATAGAACCTGATATATCACGGGCTATTTGCTCAAAATCGGGCGCACTTACAATACCTACTGCCTGCCCTATTGGGTAGCGCAGTATTATTAGCCACACCAATGCAAAGGCAGCTAATGCAATAAGTCCACGTTTAGTTAAAAACATACGTACAAGCTCAAATCCCGCTATTTGCGTTAATCGCCCTACGTTTATCGGTAATGGTGTTGCCATTGACTATCCTTAATGACTTTTTATTTTCTGTGTATTTATCCACACTAAGTGTAAACACCTTGAATTACCAGCAAAAAAAAGCCCACCAATGGCGAGCTTTGTAACAATACATTTAAATGTAACAGCATAAATTGCGATATAAATTATAAATGCTGCTTATAAACCTCAAGTGCTTGGCTTAAATCGCTAATTAAATCTTCAACATCTTCAAGGCCAATATGCAGGCGAATAACCGGGCCTAAATCCCAACCTGTATTTGAACGCAGCCCTTTCATAGTTAAATTAGCGGTTACTAAACTTTCAAAACCGCCCCACGAAAAGCCCATTTTAATATGCTCAAGGCTATCTAAAAATGCATCAATCGCTTTTTGATTACCGGTTTTCATCACAAATGAAAACAACCCATTACTGCCATCAAAGTCACGTTTAAAAAACTCATGCCCTGGGCAGCTTTCAAATGCAGGGTGGCGAATATGATCAACAAGCTCATGTTGCTCAAGCCATTTAGCTACTTCTATTGCTGCTTTTTCATGTTGATTTAAACGCACACCCATTGTACGCAGGCCTCTAAGTGCTAAATACGCATCATCGGCACTGGTACATTGCCCTAACAAGTATGAATTTTCGCGCAAAGTTGGCCAATACTTTTTATTAGCAACAGCCACCCCCATCATCACGTCTGAATGGCCAACAATATACTTTGTTGCAGCTTGAATACTAATATCAACACCGTGCTCTAGCGGACGATAATGCAAACCGTTGCCGTAGGTATTATCAAGCATGGTCATTACGTTGTGCTCATTGGCTACTTTTACCATAGCGGGCACATCTTGCACTTCCATCGTAATAGAACCTGGGGACTCTAAAAACAATACTTTGGTATTTGGCTGAATGTAGTCTTTAATACCTGCGCCAATGGTTGGCGGGTAGTAAGTTGTTGTAATGCCCAGTCCCACTAAAATTTTATCGCAAAAATCGCGAGTTGGTTCGTACACGTTATCAACCATTAAAATATGATCACCGGTTTTTAAAAACGATAAAAATACTTGGCTGATCGCCGCTGCGCCACAAGGATATAGTGCACAGCCTTCGCCGCCTTCAAGCTCTGTAATAGCTTCTTGTAGTGCAAAGTGTGTTGTTGTTCCTCGGCGCCCATAAAATAACGTTTTATCGCCACGGGTTTTAGCAGCTTCTTTTAAATCTGCTACAGTATCAAATACAATAGTAGAGGCACGTTGTACAACGGGATTTACTACGCCATGTGTATAGGCTTTTTTTCGCCCTGATGATACCAGCTGAGTGTTTTTATTACTTTTACTCGACATTGTTAATCCTTAAGGGTTTGTGCGCCAATGCTCAATTAAATAACGAGAGATAGAGTCGGTTCTAGGCAGCTTTAAATGCTCCCCTTCTTCGTGCCAATTACCAAATTGCTCTAAGTCTTCACGACTAAACCATTTTGCATCGTCTAGCTCTTCTTTATCTACGTTAATTTGCTCAGATGTCGCCTCTGCAAAAAAACCAAGCATAATGGACGATGGGAACGGCCATGGCTGAGATGCAACATAACGTACGTTATCAACCTCTATACCTGCCTCTTCTTTAACTTCACGCGCAACAGCTTGTTCCAGTGTCTCCCCTGGGTCTACAAATCCAGCAAGCGACGAATACATACCAATAGGCCACGTAGCTTGACGACCTAATAAACAGCGTTCTACTCCGTCAGCAAAGACTTTAGTAACGACCATAATTACCGCAGGATCGGTACGCGGGAATGTAGGATGCTTACAGTTTTCGTTTTCACACACTCTAGAATGCCCTGCTTCCACTGAACGGTTTTTACTACCGCAGCGCCCACAAAAACGGTGCGTGGCATGCCAATAACATAACCCTCTCGCAAGGGCGGCTATTGAGGCATATTTAATGGTTACTTGAGGCCCATATTGGCGAATATCAAAAAACTGAGCGCCCTCTATCAAAGGCGTAAGTACGCTTTCATCCAGATCAGAAACATCCAATGCAAATACACCATGTTTAGCATTGTTTAAACCAACAAAAATAGCACTCGTCAAATCTAAATGCGCCACTTGTTGATACGTTAAATAGCTTACTTTAGGGGTATCTTTAATAAATAGGGTTTGATTATTTTTAACTAAAACCCATTTACTTTGCGCCGACATTTGCGCTTTAAGCCACGATGGGTCTTTACGAAAATTTGAGCCTCTGTCTAGTGGCATGTTGCTGTAATGAAGCATGTAAGTCCTTGGTAACTCGTTATGCTTTAAAATTACCATAATCATTTAGCAAACCCAATTGATTACAGTAATAAAAAAAGCCTATATAAGGCTTAATTCATCTATTACGGCTTTGTATTAAAATCTCTCATGTTGTAGGTACTTAGCTTGCACCTTCTTAACTATTTTTTGCTGTTAAAGAAGCAAAGTATTGTCAATTAAATGAAATTGCTCTGCGCTTTGTTTTAATACCTCAGCGGTTAACCGGTCAGCACCGTATACATCGCACGGTACATTATATTGATTTTTTAAATGCCCAAGTAACAAAGCAAAGTCACCATCGCCAGAGAGCAAAATAACCTTATCAAGGCTTTTACCCTGCTCTAACATGTCTATTGTTATGCCTACATCCCAATCGCCTTTGGCACTTCCATCACGACGTTGAATAAATGGCTTTAGCTTTACGTCAAAACCAATCGCACGCAAAATATTTTGAAACTGATTTTGTTTTTCATCTCCTCGATAAATAGCATACGCAAAAGCACATTCAATATTGTATTGCGCCTGCATTACCCGCCAAAACGCATTGTAGTCAAAGTTTTTTCCGTAACTCTCGCGGCACGTGTAATAAATGTTTTGCACATCAACAAAAATACCTACGCGTGGTTTCGTGCTTTGCTGCTCGTTTTGTAAAGTCATTAAGTGTCCTAGTGAGGATTAATAGCAATAAAAGTAACGTTATAAAATAAGTGTACCTTGCAATTTATATTTAAGTAACCTAAATTAGTTACATACCCTTATGTAACCAATATTGGTTACATATTAAAAAGTAACCATTTTGAGATTTTTATGATTGGTGTGATCAGCGGCGATATTATTAAATCGCAAACAATCCCTAAGCAGCAATACGATGCCATGCTTTATCAACTAGAGCAAAGTTTGCGAAACATTTCGGGTGAGCAAACCCTTTGGAATATATACCGAGGCGATGCCTTTCAGTTACAAGTTAATAATCCTGAGTTCCTTTTTAAAAATGCCATACTTGTATATTTGCACCTTAAATCGTCAGGTTATGAACTACGACAAAGCTTGGCACTTGGGCAAATAGATAACCCACGCAGCGATATAAAAACAGCAACAGGTTCTGCTTTTACCCTTTCGGGGCAAGGCCTTGATAAAATAGGTAATCAACGCTTTGTTTTTAATGTTAACGAGCAGCAGCTCGATGAAAGCTTAAATCTTAATTTAGCCTTTGCTGACGTATTGCTCACTAAAATCACACAAAAACAAGCAAATGCCCTGTATGTCTATTTAACATCACCAGACAACAGCCACGCGGCACTGGCTAAAGAGCTTAAAACAAGTCGCGAAAATGTAACGAAACTACTAAATTTAGCGCACTACCAACTTATAGAGCGCTTTATTAAGCACACACAACACGTTATAAAAAATATAATTAAAGGAGGTGAATAATGACGTTTTCACTTTTACTGGTCGCGCTTATTATTGGCCACTTACTCGCTGATTTTTACTGGCAACCTATGAGTTGGGTAAACGACAGAAACACCCGTCACTTTAAAGCCAGTAAGCTTTATTTTCATGTACTAGTGCATTGTGTAACGAGTGCACTCATTATTACCGTGTGGGAATACACATTCGGGTGGCAGCAACTAAGCAGTGTTTTAATTGCCACCGCGAGCATTATGTTGAGCCATTACTTTATTGATATAGCTAAATCGTATTCTAATAAAGGCGTGGTCCCTTTTTTACTAGATCAAATAGCGCACATACTCGTTATTATTGCGCTCAGTATTTGGCTAACTGATAACAGTAGTTTTATGGCAGCAATTAATAATATGCTCACTGATCCCAAAATACTGTGGGTGGTATGCGGTTATTTAATTATTTTGAGTCCTAGCGCCGTATTTATAAGAATGATGTTAGAGCGTTTAACAAGTAACTTTTCAAGTACTGGTAGCTTACCGCTTGCAGGGCAAAGCATTGGCATGCTTGAGCGCGTACTTATGCTGAGCTTTATATTGCTTGACCAATTTGCAGGGCTTGGTTTTTTACTTGCCGCAAAGTCAGTATTTAGGTTTGGCGATTTAAGTGCTAGTAAAGATAAAAAACTTACCGAGTACGTCATGCTCGGCACATTACTTAGCGTAAGTGTTACTTTATTTGTAGGTTTAGGTATTAACTATTTAATCAGGCAGGCAATACAGTAAGTACAAATTACAGGTAATAAAAAACGCGCTGCTTCTATTTAATTAAAGAAGGGAGCGCGTTTTTTGTATCAGCATTTAACTAAATTCTAAATTAATTAAACGCTAGTGCAATCACTAATAATGATTAATCGTTATTGGTGCGACGACGGCGTTGGCCATTACCGCCAACAGATTCACGCTTTGCCCATGGGTTTTGCGCGCTGTCATCTGTTTTAGCAGCTGGCTTTTTAGAACCACCACGGCGTGGGCCGGTACCATTACCACCATTGTTCGGCTTTTTGCTGTTAGGCTTGCTGCTATCAGATTTAGGCTTATTAAAAGGCTGCTTTTTCTTAGGCTTTTTAGCCGGCAGTGGGCGAGCATCTAATGCGCGTTCAGCTACTGGGTTAATAGGCTCAAAACCGTCTTCCTCAGCACGTGGAATAAGCTCACCAATAAAGCGTTCAATACCGTATAAATCAACAGCATCTTCTGTTGTTACAAACGAAATCGCATGACCCGATGCACCAGCACGGCCTGTACGGCCAATACGGTGAACGTAATCTTCATATACATTTGGTAAGTCGTAGTTAACAACATGCGGTAATTCAACAATGTCTAAACCACGTGCAACAATGTCTGTTGCTACTAGTACGCGTACTTCACCACTTTTAAAACCATCAAGTGCTTTAACACGTGCGCCTTGTGATTTATTACCATGGATAGCCGCGCCTACAATGTCATCACGCTCTAGTTGTTTAACTAAGCGGTTAGCACCGTGCTTTGTACGGCTAAACACTAATACTTGTTGCCAATCATTAGTGCGAATCAAGTGGCTTAGCAATGCTGTTTTACGTGTTTTATCTACCGCGTAAACGCACTGAGTAACACTTTTAGCTGTAGTATTTTTTGCAGCAACTGAAATTTCAACTGGGTCATTAATTAACCCTTTTGCTAGTGCACGAATTTCATCTGAAAATGTAGCCGAAAACATCAAGTTTTGACGTTTAGCAGGCATTTTAGCAATTAAGCGTTTAATGTCATGAATAAAGCCCATGTCTAACATGCGGTCAGCTTCATCGAGTACAAGCACTTCAACGCTATCAAATTTAACTGCATTTTGATTATGTAAGTCGATTAAACGACCCGGCGTTGCTACTAAAATATCAACACCTTTACGAAGACGCTGCATTTGTGGGTTAATTTTAACGCCACCGTAAACTACAAATGAGCTCACATCTGAATGCTTAGCGTACTCTTCAACGTTTTCGCTTACTTGCAAAGCAAGCTCACGCGTAGGCGTTAAAATAAGTGCACGTACGTGGTTACTTTTAGCTTTAGGGCCAGACGACAAACGCTCAATAAGTGGCAATGTAAAACCCGCTGTTTTACCTGTACCTGTTTGCGCTGCTGCCATAACATCACGGCGTTCAATAATTGCAGGAATTGCTTGAGCCTGAATCGGCGTTGGCGTTTCATAGCCCTTTTCTAAAACCGCATTAACCAAAGACTGTGATAAACCTAAACCTTCAAAACTCATATAAACTCTCTTTTAAATTAGGCTACGTTAGCCAGTTGCGCGCATTATACCTGTAGTAGCTAAGAATGCATGCCATTATTTACGTTGCGAGCAATTGAGCATAGCTTAATAAAATTAAACCTGTGCTCAAGTTGCTTAAAAATGCAAAAAACGGCCATAAGCCGTTTTTTGTTTATACTTAATTACTCTAAGTATAAGAGTTACTTAACACCTAACTCACGCAGGCGTTCTTGCAAGTAGCTATCTGCCGTGTAGCGCTCTGAAAGCACAACATCTGGATGCGGGTGTAAAAATAACGGTAGTGATATACGCGATTTAGTAGATGCTTTACCCGTTGGGTTAATTACACGGTGAATTGTCGATGGGAAATACCCGCCCGACGCTTCTTGTAACATGTCGCCGATATTAATAATTAAGCTGCCAAAATCACATGGCACGTCTAACCAACCGCCATCTGTTTTTTGAACTTGTAAACCAGGCTCATTAGAAGCTGGTAATACAGTCAATAAGTTAATATCGCCATGGGCTGCTGCGCGAATAGCACCTGGCTCTTCATCACCTGTCATAGGCGGATAATGTAGGATACGTAACAATGTTTGCTCAGAATCGGCAATCATGTCTTTTAAATCAATCGAAAACTTAGCACGTACATCAGCCGGAGATTCAGCCTGAACCCAACTTAACAATGTGCCAGCAAATTCACTTGCTAAACGGTAGTATTCACGTACATCAGCTTCAAGCTCTTCAGGAACGCGACCTTTAGGGTACACATGGAAGTACTCTTTAATGTCTTTTATTGTAAAGCCTTTCGCTACTTCAGATACTGAAGGCGGAAAGTAACCGTCTTGAGTTTCTTTAGAGAATAAAAAGTCGT
Source organism: Pseudoalteromonas sp. GutCa3 (assembly GCF_002836155.1). Taxonomy (NCBI): domain Bacteria; kingdom Pseudomonadati; phylum Pseudomonadota; class Gammaproteobacteria; order Alteromonadales; family Pseudoalteromonadaceae; genus Pseudoalteromonas; species Pseudoalteromonas sp. GutCa3. The sequence goes on from NZ_PJBK01000073.1 coordinate 11,473, forward strand.
GCTTTTGCTCTGAGTTAAAAAAGTCTTGCCAATTTTTGTAAATAGACTCAACTAAAGACTGTGGGATTGGGTGGTTTTTTAAAACGCCAAATCCAGTATTTCTTAACGATTCAACAAATTGTGCAGCCGCATCGGGAGCTTTATAATCAACAGTAGGTAATTGCATTGTACGTTCCAGTGAATAGGTTGTGTGAAGTGAGTTGCTTTTAATAGTGCTAAATTACTTATATAAAGTAGCAAAGCCTTCATTATAGCGCTATGCGAGCATAGACAAATGACCTCAAAAACATAAGGACATATGTCCGCAAAGCATAGTCACCGCCACTTGGCTTGATCAAGATCAACTTATAAAAAAACGTTGAATTTGCAAGGTTTAGTACTTATATCTGGTCTACTAGGGCGTGCTGACCTTTGGTGGGTGAATTTGTAGCAGACTGTTTGGTATTTAAGCAAGGCAGAGCCTGTGATGTGTGGTTGTTCCCCATAAATAGGCGATAACGCAGCATAAACGCCAAACATGCGCTACCCTTTGGGTTCTTTCTAGGGACGATTAACTCTTTGTTGCTCGGTTTTTACTTAGTCCACTAGGTTACAAACCTCGCGCCGCGATTAAATCGCCCCTAGATTGAACAAATTTCAATCCACAACGGTCAACACGCCCTAATATAATATATTTTATTTGTGTAAATAAGGCTCCCCATGCGACAAAAAGTATCTTTTAAAAGCGGCGATTTAGAACTTGCCGGCCAACTTGAACTTCCCTCTGGTGACGTTAAGTTTTACGCGCTATTTGCACACTGCTTTACCTGCGGTAAAGACATTGCAGCAGCCACTCGTATTAGCCGAGCTTTAACACAACAAGGCATTGCCGTACTACGTTTCGACTTTACCGGTTTAGGTAATAGCGATGGCGACTTTGCTAACAGTAACTTTTCATCAAACATTCAAGATTTAGTATCTGCGGCAAATCATTTACGTGAGCATTTTGCGGCGCCGCAACTACTCATTGGCCACAGTTTAGGCGGGGCTGCCGTTCTTGCTGCTGCGGAGCATATTCCTGAAGTATCGGCTATTACAACCATTGGTGCACCGTCAGATGCGCAGCACGTAGCGCATAATTTTGAAGCACACCTTGATGAAATTAACGCAGCAGGTGAAGCTAAAGTAAACTTAGCCGGCCGTGAATTTACCATTAAAAAGCAATTTATTGACGATATAGCCAAGTACGATAAAAGCCACATAAGTAAACTTAAGCGCGCATTATTAGTAATGCACTCCCCTATTGATGCGACGGTAAATATTAGTGAAGCTGAAAAAATTTATGCATCAGCTAAACACCCTAAAAGCTTTATTAGTCTAGATAACGCCGATCATCTTTTAACAAATAAAAACGATGCCGACTACGCTGCACAAATAATTGCAACGTGGGCAAACCGTTATGTTAAGTACGACAAAACTAAATACACGGCAAGTTTAACGGGTGGCAATGTACTCGTTGAAGAAAAAGACCATGTATTTACTCAGCACGTAAGTACAAAAGATCATACTTGGCTTGCAGATGAGCCAATAAAAGTAGGCGGTAAAAACTTAGGTCCTGATCCTTATCATCACTTATTAGCGGGGCTTGGTGCCTGTACGGCCATGACACTGCGTATGTACGCTACACGTAAAAACTTACCACTGGAGCATGTAAAAGTAGAGCTTGATCACACTCGCGATTACAACAAAGATTGCGACGATTGTGAGCAAACAGGTAACCTTGAAGCCATTACTCGTAAAATCACCTTACGTGGCGACTTAACTGAGCCACAACGCCAGCGTTTACTCGAAATAGCCGACAAATGCCCTGTGCATAAAACACTACATAACAACCCAGTTATTGTAAGTGAACTGGTAGAGTAACGACCGTAAAATTAATATAGCGCAGGTAACACTGCGCTATGATTAAACTTTTATAAACCTAATTTTTACTATCTAAAAATCCCTCTACTTCTTTACTCATTCTATCTACCAGCCATTTTGGCCCGCCATCGTACATATCGTTATGACGCGATTTTTCTATTAGTGTTTGTGTAACAGGAAACTTATCCAGCTCTGAATTCTTTAACAGCACATTCGCATCAGCTGTGTAATCACTACCGCGTAGAGTAAGTACGCGAATGTTTTTATTGCGCGGGATCAACATGCGGCGATGATCGAGCGTAATAATAGTGCTAACTTCGTTTGGGTAAATAGAGCCGTATAATGACGAAATATCCCCGCCGTTTGAGTGCCCAAATAAGGCGAGCTTTGTAAAATCATACGCTGGGTATTTACTCGATAGCTCATTAACTAAAAACTTAAGCGTTACTACGCCACGGTGCCAGTTTTCCATACGTGTTGTTAAGTAAGGTTGCTCACGATTAAGGTCAGGGTCGGTTTTTAGTTCGTGTGTAACTGCTATTGTTAAATATCCACGCTGATTAAACGCATTACTGGCAAACGTATACCCGTTATGGCTAATCCCGTAACCTGCGTTAATAAACGCTACAGGGCATTTTACTTGTTCAGTGCACTTAGCATTGTTACTTGGTAGTGTGATATTGATAGGAATAGTGCGATTGCGGCTTTGATCAGTTATAACTTCGTCGTTTGCATAGCTTGTTGCGCCTATTACTGATGTACTTATTAATGATGCACTTAGAGCTAGTGCGCTTAACATAAAAAGCTTTTTGGGTGTTTTTTGCATATTTAAACTTATATAAATTATTGTTTTTAATTAAAAATAATTTTTACTTTATAGGTTTGCATTCTCTATTGTCAAACTATGCGATAATAGTCGCCATTGTTTAAATATATTTAGTAAAAGATCCAATAAATGAAATCATACAATAGCATTCAAGAACGTATAGAAATTTTAGAAGACAAACTAACTGCAATACATGACGAAATCGAAACACTAAAAGCACCTGCTAAAAACAACAATGAACGTATTATTTTTAAGTTTATTGAAACAGGCAGCACAGGTAAAACGAAGGATTTTGTTCGTGAGTTAGGTATTAAATCACCACGTGACGGTTTGTTTTCGTCAGGTGATGTTACAAAACTAATTAAAGATGGCGCTGAAGATATTTCACCTGCGTTATTAGAAATCGCAAGACAGCTTGCCAGTGCACGTAATAAAAATGGCCCAAGCCGTTAATTACCCAGTCACGCAGTATCTAGAAGCCCAGCCAAGCTGTCGCTTCTAGATATGTAATCATATTAAACTAAATTAATCACACAATTCTATATTAAGGCTGGTAAGCAAATTAAGTGCTTCGAAGCGATCAAACTTAGCATTCGCTAAAATATTATTATTCAAATCTATATTAAACGCTGTAGCACCTACAAAATCACATTTTGTTAAGTTAGTTTGAAAAAACTCACTATCGCGAAAATCTGTTCCTGTAAATTCACTACCGCTTAAATCAGCGTGTCTAAAATCAACATTTTTGGCAAAGCAGTGTGTTAGTTTGAGGGCTTTGAGGGTTAATTCAAAAAAAGAACTATTACTGAGCTCGCAATAATTAAAACTCACCGGTGCGTTAATACTAAGCGCTGGCCAATCTACGTCAGCCCATTGCAAACTATTTAATTTACAGTGGCTAAAACTTACATTCTCAAGCGAACTGTAGTTCCATTTTAGTGACGATAAATTACAGTTTTTAAAACTACATTCTATAAATCGGCAATGTTTAAACTGCCCGCCTGAAAAGTCGCAATCGATAAATATACACTCTTCAAATTCAGAGTTTTCAGTTAGCTGCTCTGCGTACTGCAAAGCATTAAATTGCTCATCAAAATACTGGTTATTGTTACTTAACAACACAATTCACCTATTAAATTTAACCTGTGTAGCCATTACTTTTAGGTAAATCTTTTTTAAGCGCAAGCACTGCAATAAAAATCAAAGCAAATAGTGGAAATAGCGCTAAACAGCCACCCACAAAAGCTAAAACACCCGGCATAGTACTTTTACGCTTACCTATTTTGTAGCTAATTACAGCAAAAATAGGAATACACAGCACAATAATAAAAACTAAAAACTCACCAAATAAGGTTGCATTGATCGACATAATAATTCCTTTTCATCTGTTCGTTTAAAACACACTCTGCTATAAATTTAACCATAAAAAAACCCTTAAGCATATAACTTAAGGGTTTTTAAATTTAGCTCAAAAAAGCGAAACAAGATTACTCTTCGTTAGGTATCGCTTTTTCTACAACACTTATTGCAAGTTCAGCTAACGAATCAAGGTTAGGTTTGCTTGGCGCGTTGGTTAATAAGCACGACGCTTGTGTTGTTTTAGGGAAAGCAATAACGTCACGAATGTTATCGGTACCACATAAAAGCATTGCTAAACGGTCAAGACCAAATGCTAAACCTGCATGTGGTGGTGTGCCGTATTTAAGTGCATCAAGTAAAAAGCCAAACTTGTCTTGTTGCTCTTGCTCGTTAATACCTAAAATTCTAAATGCAGTTTCTTGCATATCTGCATTATGAATACGTACCGAACCGCCACCAACTTCGTAGCCGTTTAATACCATATCGTAGGCATCTGAAATAGCAGCTGCTGGGTTTGCTTCAAGCTCACTGGCGTTAATGTCTTTTGGTGCAGTGAATGGATGATGTACAGCATGTAATGTGCCTTCGTCATCTTCTTCAAACATTGGGAAGTCTACAACCCAAAGTGGTGCCCAGCTATTAAGGTTAGTGATTTCTAAATCAACACCAATCTTAACGCGCAGTGCGCCCATTGCTTCGTTTACTGTGTTACGCTTATCGGCACCAAATAAAATAATATCGCCAGACTGTGCATTAGTACGCTCAAGTAATTTAGTAATTACGTCTTCGCTTAAAAACTTAGCCACTGGTGATTGAACACCCTCAGCGCCTGCAGTGTGGTCGTTTACTTTCATCCACGCCATGCCTTTAGCGCCGTAAATACCAATAAACTTAGTGTAATCGTCAAGCTGTTTACGAGAAAGCTTAGCGCCACCCGGTACAGTTAACACAGCAACGCGACCTTTTTCGTCGTTAGCCGGACCTGAGAAAACATTAAACTCTACGTCTTTAACTAAATCTGCAACATCAACTAATTTCATTGGGTTACGTAAATCTGGCTTATCAGAACCGTAAAGGCTCATTGCCTCGCTGTAAGGCATGATTGGAAAATCGCCTAAATCAACGTTTAGTAATGTTTGCCACATTTCGCGGATCATTTTTTCAGTCATACCACGTACTTGATCAGAGCTCATGAACGAGGTTTCTATATCTATTTGGGTAAATTCTGGTTGACGATCGGCACGTAAATCTTCATCACGGAAACATTTAACAATTTGGTAGTAACGGTCAAAACCCGACATCATCAACAATTGCTTAAACAACTGTGGAGACTGTGGTAATGCGTAAAAACTACCTTTATGAACGCGGCTTGGCACTAAGTAATCGCGCGCGCCTTCTGGCGTTGCTTTAGTAAGTACAGGTGTTTCGATGTCTAAAAAGCCGTTTTCATCTAAAAAGCGACGAACAAAGCTGCTTGCTTTAGCGCGTAATTTAATACGGTCACTCATTTCTAGACGACGTAGGTCTAAGTAGCGGTATTTTAAACGACGCTCTTCTGAGTTTACTTGGTTAAAATCAAGCGGTAATGGCTCAGAGCGGTTAATAATATTAAGCTCTTTACCTAAAATTTCGATCTCCCCTGTTGCCATGTCTTTATTTACTTGGCTGTCTGGGCGTGCGCGAACAATACCTTTTAGCTGAACACAAAATTCTTGGCGAAGTGTGTTAGCTGAACTCATTAACTCTTCAATGTCAGAGTCGAATACAACTTGTACTAAACCTTCTCTATCGCGTAAATCGACAAAGATAAGTCCACCAAGGTCACGTCGTTTGTTGATCCAGCCACATAGTTCAACTTCTTGATCTACGTGAGTTTTATTTAGCTGTCCGCAATATATAGAGCGCATAGTTTTCCTGTCAGATAAAAGGCTTAAACGGCTAAACTTATTTGTTTTAAGGCGTGTGATTTAAAAAACAGGTCACCACAATACAAATAAAGCCGCTAGCAATCTAAAAATAATCAAATTAAGCCCTGCATTATACTCAACTAACATTAAGATGCTAGGGCGTGTGCCGCTTTTGCCCCTGAATTTACAGCAGCTTGTTTTGTTATTTGCTACACTATCGCCACTTTATAATAAGGCGCTAGTTTGTATGTTATATATTGGATGCCCGCAGTGGTCGAGTAATGCATGGAAAGGCAATTTATTTTCAAGCCAATGTAAAAACGCCGATATGCTTAGCCAATACGCACAACATTTTAATTCTGTTGAAGGCAATACCAGCTTTTACGCTGATCCTGCGCCAAGCACCGTATTGCGCTGGGCAAACAGCGTACCTGACGATTTTAAATTTACTTTTAAGTTTAATCGTCGCTTTAGCCACGAGCTGCACCTAACTAATGTTCAAACCGAGCTTACTGATTGGCTAAACTTGTTTACCCCTATTTTAGAAAAAACTGGGCAAATCATGCTGCAATTACCTAAAGCATTTGGTCCTGGTGACTTACCCAAACTCGCACAATTTATTAGCCTATTACCAAAAGAGGTTAATTACGGTGTAGAGGTACGTCATACTGCGTTTTTTCAAAAGGGCGAAGCCGAAATAGCGCTTAATCAGTTATTAATGGCAAACAACATAAATCGCATATCGATGGATACTCGCGCCCTATTTGCAGTAAAACCAACCACCGAAGCGCTAATAGATGCACAGCAAAAAAAGCCGCATTTACCCGTGCATGCCATTGCTACAAGCACACAACCCATGGCGCGCTTTGTTATCGCCGATTTACAAAACGACTATAAACCCTTTTATAAACCGTGGCTGAGTAAAGTAAAACAATGGCTTGATGAAGGAAAAACGCCTTATGTGTTTTTTCATACGGCAGATAACCGAGAAGCACCTTTATTAGCAAGGCAGTTTTGTAAGGACCTTGGTTATAATCACAAAGCATTAAACCCATTTACTGGCGAAAAAGAAGCCCACCAGCAAGCACTTTTCTAAAAGTAAAACGACAGAGAAATAATAATGAGTGAATACGCACGTTACTTTACCGGCTACCCAGCTAACATTGTTGAGCAAGTATTAAACCTTATAAATAACAAAAAGGTATGTGATTACTTACTTAAAAAGTACCCGCAAGCACACACTATTACCAGCGATAAACTACTTTATAGTTATGCAACCGAGCTTAAAAAACAGTATTTAAAAAACGCACCACCGTTTGGTCGCGCAGCATTTAAAAAGCAAGGCGATATGGTCACCAACGCACTCGGTACACATACGTATCGAATGCAAGGTAAAACCCGCAAACACGATTTAGCGATAAACAGCGACTTGCTGCGCGCTCCCGAGCCGTTATTAAAAGCGTTAGTGGTACATGAGCTCGCCCACTTTAAAGAAAAAGACCATAACAAAGGCTTTTATCAACTTTGCTGCCATATGGAACCGAGTTACCACCAGCTAGAGTTAGATTTAAGAATTTTTTGTGTGGTAGTCGCAATGGGTGAAAATCCTTATTTAAAATAAGGATTTTAGCGTTATTTAACTGAGTGAAAATAACGCCATGCTTAAGTTAATATTTCCTTTCATAACCAAGCGCCCATATCCAATCTCTTCTCTTATCCAAGTAAGCAGCTCACAACTTAACGCCAGCCCTTAATAAAAACAAAAAAGTTTAAAACTACATAATTGCCCTACATTTGAGAACTACACTCTTAATAGCTAATTCTTTCTATGTACTCTTAATCTTTGGAGTTTTAAATGATGAAAAATACCCATGCCATTTTACTCAGTGCCCTGTGCTGTGTAACCTTAAGTGCCTGCAACGAGCAAAACAGCCAATCACTTGAACAATCAAACCTCAATGATTTTACTCTAACCAGCTCAAAGGTAAGCGATGGCGGTAACTTGCCTATTACTTATACGTGCGATGGGCAAAGCATTAGCCCCCCACTTAACTGGAGTGGTGCACCTAAGGCAACCAAATATTATGCATTAATTATGGATCATAAAGCGCCAGAGGGAATGCATTGGTATTGGACCATGTACAACATTTCCGCCGATAAAACACAAATTAAAGCGGGCGAAACTCTCGGTGAAGTAGGCTCTAATAGCGTAAACGATTTAAACCAATACGCGCCGCCTTGCTCTAAAGGTCCGGGTGAAAAAAGCTATACTTATACTGTGTACGCGTTATCTGCACCAGTTACCTTTAATAGCGATACAAAAGTAGATCGATCAGCATTACTCGCCGCTGTAAAAGATATTACGCTCGATACTGCAAGTATGACGGTTAAGTACTCGCGAAGCGCTAATAGCGCCGAGCACAAACCGGATTCAAAACCAAAACCAAATGAGCAACCAAAGCCTGATAAATCATATTTAACCGCTAACGTAAAATCACCTCGTTGCGATGCTATTACACAATCGGTGAGTAATGCAGGGTTTGATAAAAGCGTATCTGTTACGTGCGATGAACAATATGCTTATATTGCCTCATCTACTTATCCTGTTCATGAAGTAATGACTGGTATTACAGGTACTAACGAGCAAATACCCGTTCCAGCTAAAGACTACGCCGCACCTATAAAGCTAAACCCAAAAAAAGCAAAAACAATAACAACAATTGATGCAGCCGTAGGTGTTGCCGTTAATGGCGTACCAATATACGACTATTCTTCGCAAGGTGAGTTGGATGTAAATAGCTACGATGAAAAACACGACACGTTAGCACTCGGACAGTTAGATATATGTGGCGGACACGCAGGACGAGGTGATGACTACCATTATCATGTATCGCCAACGTGTATGATTGACACAATGAAAAACCAAACAAGCGATGCCATTATTGGTTGGGCTTACGATGGTTACCCGCTGTATGGCAGTAAAAACCCAGACGGCAGTGCAATTGCCAAAGGTGACCTTGATGTATGTAACGGGCAAGCCGACGACACATTTGGCTATCGCTACCAAACATCAGCTACACCGCCGTATATTATTCAGTGCTTAGTAGGTGAAGTAGATACAGCTAAATTACCAAGAGTGTCACCACTGAGTGGCGATACTCAAGGTATAAGAGCCGACTTGCGCCCGCCACAAGGAGGCGTTGAAAACCTAACGCACGCAATCTCTGAAAATGGCAGCCGTACAATGAGCTATTCATACAAAGGTGAAAACTACTTTACTACCTACAGCCCTGCATCACAGGGAAAAGACTGCTATAGCTTTAAACAAAAAACCATCAGTAATGGTGGCAAAGTTCAAACAGGTACATTTTGTAGAGGCCCGCAGCCAAATCACCTTACTCCAACAGTCACTAAGCAAAATACAAATCCTGCCATTACAGGCAAGCATAACTTAAAGCTAGAAGCATGGGCTGATAACTGGTTTACAGCCTACATAGGCGAGCAGTTACTTGTTGAAGATTCTGTGCCAATAACCACAGAGCGCTCATTTAATGCCGAAAGTATTACGTTTTCTGCAAACTACCCTATTGAGCTTAATTTAATAATTAAAGACTTTAAGCAAAACGACACTGGGCTTGAATACATCGGTGCTAAAAATCAGCAAATGGGTGATGGCGGTTTTATTATGCAACTTACCGACACCGATACAAATAAAGTAATTGCGGTAAGCAATAAAAGCTTTAAATGCGAAATACTTCACAAAGCGCCGCTTAACAAATTATGCGAAAGCGAAACAAACCCTGTAGCGGGCGAAGGCGCTTGTACGTTTATGTCAAAAGAAGCACCAACTGACTGGCTGCAAAGTAACTTTGACGATACGAATTGGGCTAATGCAGTAGAGCACAACTTTGCCGATGTAGGACCAAAAGACGGTTACGACGATATTAACTGGGATGAAAACGCAAAATTCATGTGGGGCGAAGACTTAGAAACCGACAACACCCTTATTTGTAAAGTAACTATTGAGCAACCTCAATAAACAAAAAGGTCTCCGCTTCAATAAAAGGTAGTAATTATGTATTTTTTAAAAAAATTAAAATGGCTAATGCTAGCGTGTATTTTAACAAGTATGTGCGCTCAAGTGAGCGCACATGTATTAAAAAACACAACAGCCCAAGTAATTTTAAGAGATGGGCAAGTTGAAGTAAAAGTATTAACTAATGCTGAGCATTTAATCTCAGCGCTGCAAAGCGAGCAAGCATGGCTTATGGGCGATATTGATAAGCTTATGCCTACAAACTTAAGTGCAGAGCAACAAGAAGAGTTTGTAAAAAATGCACTTAAACAAAAAACGAGCTTACGTGTAAATCAGCAAGTTATCGTGTTTGAACGCGTCGTTTTTACCACCAGCAACAACGAAGCGCACGACCTAGAAATTGTTTTTCAAGCGAAGCACTCATTTACAACAGTAGATGAGCTTGCCATATCGTTCCCTAAAAGTTTAGGTGCAGTACACGCAAGCTTTGTAAAACCACAATATAAGTTACTGGGTGCTGGCGATACCGCAAAAATAAAGTTCTAGCCCAAGAATCAACATACCTAAAAGCTTACTTAAAAAGGATTTTAGTAAGCAACTCCCTAAATACGCTAATTGTAGGCACATAATCAATATGCAATACTGCTTGGTACGTTAACGTCATGATCTTTACTATTTGCCAATCAGTGAAATTAATACATAAATTCTTTTTAGCTTTTTTTATCACTAATATCGCCCTTGTTGGGCTTATGTTTGTGTTTATATACATGACCTTTTCGTCAGGTTTTAACGACTTTGTTGAACAAGAAGAAACAAAACATGTAGCAATGGTTAAGCATCAACTTATTGAGTTTTATAGCGGATTAGGCAGTTGGCAACCCATTACACAAAGCACGCAATTATGGCGCTCTATTGTAGAGCCGCAAAAAAAGCCAGGCGAGCCCAAAGCGAATAAACACACAAGCACCCCACCCAAACCAAATAACAGCAATGTAACGCCTTCTTTATTGTGGGTACATTTACCTGCAGGTTCACTTAAAACAGGGCAACGTATAAGTTTATATGATCAAAATAAAAAGGTTGTTGTTGGTAGGGCTAATTTAAACGACAACCCACATATAGAACCTATTTTATTAAACAATAACGTTATAGGCTGGATAGGTTTAGTCCCTTCAAAACTTGTGCAAAGTAGCCCAGCAAAAGCATTTTTAGCAGCGCAATTTCATAACTATTTTATGATCACATTACTCGTTATTGTGCTCGCATTTATTATGGCTATTGTGTTATCACGCCATTTAATCAAACCGATAAAGCAAATAGTAACTGGCACCGATGAGTTAACAAAAGGAAATTTTGCCAGCAGAGTCATCCCCTCTAGTAAAGATGAGCTAGGTACCCTATCCAACAACTTTAACGCCTTAGCCCACACGCTTGAGCAAAACCAACAAATGCGATTCCAATGGGTGTCAGACACATCCCACGAATTAAGAACCCCACTTACTGTACTACGCTCGCATTTACTAGCCGTGCAAGATGGCGTATTTACAGCTGACACAAAGCGCATTGATTTACTCATAAACCAAGTAGATAACTTAAGTCACATTGTTGACGACCTAGCTCAACTAACAAAAACAGATAGCGTTAATTTAACCTATAACAATGCGCGCATTGATTTAATCACTATTTTTGAGCAATCAATTGAAAACTACACCGCTCGCTTTAAAGAGCGTGAATTAAATGTAGACAGCAAAAGCTTAACCAAAGCCGGCAAATGTATAATAAATGGCGATAAAGAACGCCTTGTACAATTATTTTCAAACCTGTTAGAAAACACCTGCAGATACACGCATAAAGGTGGGCAAGTAATAATACTTGCCAACAAAACACACAATAATATTGAGCTTATTTTACAAGACTCAGCACCAAGTGTTTTACCAAACGACTTACAAAAATTGTTTGAGCGTTTTTATCGCGTTGAAAAATCTCGAAGCCGAGAGCACGGCGGCTCGGGCTTAGGGCTTGCACTTTGCAAACAAATAATAGAAGCACATGGTGGTCAAATATCGTTGCACAACTCACCACTTGGTGGACTAGAAGTTAAAATAACGCTGGCACTTTTAGGTTAAAATAATGGCATCACAAAAAATACTTATCGTTGAAGACGAAGAAAACATTGCAGAGGTACTTATTGCCTACGCTAAGCAACAAGATTACGAAACTGAGCACTTTAATAGCGGCAAGGGTGTAGTTAGTTTTGTAAAACAAAACGCAGTAGATTTAATACTTCTTGATTTAATGTTGCCAGATGTTGATGGCATAGAGCTATGTAAGCAAATTAGAGCCTTTTCAAGTGTGCCTATTATTATGCTTACCGCAAAAAGTGAAGAAATAGACCGCTTACTGGGTTTAGAGGTCGGCGCCGATGACTACATATGCAAACCCTTCAGCCCCAAAGAAGTTATAGCACGCATAAAAGCCGTACTAAGAAGGACCAGCCAGCCTAAAACCAACATCATCAATCATAATAATTTTCAATTACACAAAGACGATTACGAAGCCCGCCTAAACGGCAAAAGCATTGGCTTTACCGCCGTCGAGTTTAAAATATTTTTATTATTTATAAGCCACGTAGGGCGTGTTTTTACCCGCGAAGATATTATTAATAACGTATACAGCGACACAACCGACATATCCGATCGCAACATAGATACACACATTAAAAATATACGAAAAAAGATTAACGACATTCAAGCAGGACTAAACCCAATAGCTGCGGTTTATAGTGTGGGTTATAAGTTTAAAGAGTAGGTTTAGCCGCTTAAAATAACAGCATTAAAAACGAGGGAAGTACGGTTCCCAACGCATTAATTGGTCGATACACAATGATCTCCTTCGGCGCACCTGAGCTATAACTAAAAACGTTAGTAGCACATGAGCTTGCTAACTTTAAAGAAAAAGACCACAACAAAGGCTTTTATAAACGTTGCTGCCATAAGGAACAGCAGTATCACTAATTGGAATTAGATTTAAGGATATTTTGTGTGGTAGTGGCGATGGGAGAGAATCCGTATGTTAAATAATGAAAACCTCACAATAGACATTTCCCTACCTCCCTGCCGCCTAAAATTCAATCACAGCTATCAAACATCGTTTCGCTTAATTACTTCATTAGAAAACTGCTGCAAGTCTGTAAATGCATTGTTTTGATGTTGTTGAAACTCCAGAAGCTTTTTTTTACCCCTTATCACAAATAGGTGCCCCGAAACTAAAAACAAAGGTGTTACTAAAGTCGAAATAACAACTAAAATCGTAATCGGAATGAAAGTAACTTTCTCTAAAGGACTGTAACCTATATATGCTAAGACCCCCAAAAGTAAGGCAGTAACTAATAAACCTAAGACCTTAGCATATTTAGATATACCTTCTAGTGTACTTAAATAAGAGCTTTGTAAAGATGAATACTTCGAAGCACAGCGCCCCGTTCTGTAATCTTTGCCTAAGTTTAGTTCTAAAGCTTTGTCTACGTCATTTGATATTTCGCGAAAACGTTCAACAGCTTGATTCCTAAGGCCATCCCAAACAGCAAAAACTAGGTTGAGTCCCACAGCGACTTCAAACAAAGATGCAAAATCACTCAACAAATAAACAATAGGTGTACTGACCTCGCTCATTTTTTATTCTCCCCTGCACGGGGGCTCAAGCTTTTTGCCTTATTAAAAAATGAGAGCATCTTTTTCGCGCTCTCAGAATCGGAGAAATTGACGAAAGTGTGTTTCTTATCGTTATTAAAATCAAAGTGTCCAATCATAAGTGATTGTTTATCCCCAAGTATAAAGCTATGCATCGGTTGCGACAATTTAGCTTCCATTGCTTCTAGCTTCTCCTGTGGGAACTCGTATAAGAAAAGTTTATCACTGGAATTGATTTCTAAGCCTTCAGATAATCTGGAGAATTTGTTAGTACAATTAGTAACAATAGAGATGCTAGTGTCATCTTCACTTAAAAAATCTTTTAAGTTTTTTTTAACTTCTAAATGAGTAAATGCGTCAAAAAAGGTATTATTTCCATTATGATCAAATTTGATAAATGCTTTTAGTGTGTTATTACTCCTATTTGCGAGTAATCCAATGACATATCTTAAACTTTCAACTGACTCAACTTTAATAGGTAAATATTTATTATCCTCAGAGTACTTCTTCACTTTCGTAAACAGCCCGCTTATATCCATACCCTTCCTAAATCTTAAATAGACCAAACTCAATAGATTTGTATTGTACCTTTTAGGCGCACAAAGCTATAAATTAAAATGTTCATATTAATAAAAAATTAATTTAGATATAAGGTAGACCTGATATCTGCTCATACCTACCTTATGAACTTTCTTTCTCCAAGCAGCGAAAAAGCATGTTGGGTTTCGTTTCACTCAACCCAACCTACGTAAATAGGTTTAAAGCCCTAAGCCTGCCATAAAATCATCATCGGCATCGTCTTGCTCTACTGCTGTAGATGCTTTTTCTTTGTCCGCTTTTTTACGTGCTTCGTTTTCAATTATGTCATCAGGGTCTAGTGCTTCTGCAATATCAAAGTCGTGTAATTTAATAAACTCTGTTTTATCCATCGCTAATTCCAAGTAAAAGATATTTTGTTTACTTGTAGTGAATGTTACGCGGCGGGCTTGCGGGCGATCCATGGTGGTATCTACCGATATTTGCACTTGCTTGTTTATTGCCATCATTTTTGGCTGGTTTTGCGTAATTGAAGTATGTAACTGCTCGCGCACTTTAGACGTAAAGTCGCCAACAATTTGATTCATCAACTCGCCTAGTACGTTTGATACGTCGTCTGATAAATGGCTATGCGCTATTTCATCTTCTGGCATTCCCATGTTTCGCATGTAATCGCCATAAATTTCCATCGCCGCTTGCGAAGTAAAGTTGGTAATTACAAGCCCTGTAAAACCGCCGTCAAATAAAACAAAGCAGCCAATATCTGGTCGCATACATGTACGTGTTATTTTTTGCACCATGGCTGAGTAGCTAATACCATTACCGCTGGCTGATGTGAGTACACCTGTCACTGAATGACAAAGGGTTGCTAATATATCGTCTGTGCTGATGACCTTACTTTTGCTCATTTAATCTTCTCTTTTATACTTATTATTCATAATTCTAGTCAAGCTACTGAATTTATCACTGACTATCCAGTATAAAATGTTAAAATAACGCCATTATTTACAAAGAGACTGCCTTCGTGACCATAAAAGACAGTATTTATGCCTCTGAGCAACAAGTAAAAGATTTTAGCTTTGACCAAAATGTAGTCGAAGTTTTTCCAGATATGATCCAGCGCTCTGTACCGGGCTACGCAACGATTGTCAGTACAATGGGTAAACTTGCGGGTGAATACGCACAAAGTAACTCAAATCTTTATGATTTAGGCTGCTCACTGGGTGCAGTAACGCTTAGCATGCGACGAAATATTCGCACCGATAACTGCCATATAATAGCGGTAGATAATTCTCAAGCTATGGTTGAGCGTTGTAAGGTACATTTACAAGGTTTTAAATCAGATGTGCCTGTTACTGTTACTTTGGGCGATATTAACGAGCTTGAGATTCAAAACGCCTCAGTAGTGGCAATGAACTTTACGTTGCAGTTTATTCCACACGCGCAGCGCCAAGCCGTGCTTGAAAAAATATACGCTAATTTAAAACCTGGCGGCGTATTACTGTTAAGCGAAAAAATTAAAGCTGAAAACGAGCAATGCGACAATTTATTGATTGATTTGCACCACGACTTTAAACGACACAATGGTTACTCTGAGCTTGAAATAAGCCAAAAGCGTACCGCCATCGAAAACGTTATGCGCCCAGATACACTAAGCGCTCACTTTACTCGCTTACAAGATATTGGTTTTAGCCAAACTCAAGTGTGGTATCAATGTTTTAATTTTTGCTCAATGGTAGCAATTAAATAAAGAGAGTCATCCATGTCTCAATGGTTTAACCAATTTTACGCATCTATCGCACAAAGCCCACTTAGTCACTGGCTAGAAACCCTTCCTGCACAATTAAAACATTGGCAGTTAGAGGCAAGCCACGGTGATTTACCTAAATGGCAAAAAGTACTTAAAAACTTACCAGAGGTGGCTACAACACACGTTGATATTTCTACTAAGGTAGAAATTGGCGCCCCAGGGGAGATGAGTGATGGCGAGCAAAAGCAAGCCATGCATTTATTAAAACGCATGATGCCATGGCGCAAAGGCCCATTTAGTGTGCACGGAATTGAAATAGACACAGAGTGGCGCAGTGATTGGAAGTGGGACAGACTCCTGCCTCATATTGAGCCATTAAAAGGTCGCACTGTTTTAGATATTGGTTGTGGTTCAGGTTATCATTTATGGCGTATGCGCGGTGAAGGCGCAGAGTTTGTAGTGGGTATTGATCCGTCTGATTTATTTTTATGTCAGTTTCAAGCAATTAAACACTACAATCCAGACGAAAACGTGCATTTACTACCACTAGGCGTTGAAGCATTACCTGAGCTTAAAGCGTTTGATACGGTTTTTTCGATGGGCGTACTTTATCATCGTCGCTCACCTATCGACTTTTTAGCACAGTTAAAAGCCCAGCTTCGCCCCGGCGGCGAACTCGTACTTGAAACGCTAGTAATTGAAGGTGATGAAAACACAGTATTAGTCCCTACCGACCGCTACGCTAAAATGCGCAACGTTTGGTTTATTCCAAGTACTGCAGCATTAAAACTGTGGATGGAACGCGTTGGCTTTAAAGATGTGCAAATAAAAGATTGCGCTATTACCACGCTTGAAGAACAACGCAAAACCGATTGGATGGAAAATGAATCGTTAATCGACTTTTTAGATCCAAACGATACAAGTAAAACAATTGAAGGCTACCCAGCTCCACTTCGAGCCATATTAACTGCAAAAGCATAGCTGTTAATTTAACGCCTTTAATACTAAAAAAACGCCTACGGGCGTTTTTTTGTTTATTTAAACAACAGACAGCGGACAAGTGTCCTTGTTAATTATTTCAAAATTACATTTGAGCTAGCCGCGACCTTGCAATTGTTGTAAAATACGCGCGTTTCTAAGCAACCCAAAACAACTATTTTGAGGAAAACCTGTGAGCGAACAAAAACAGTCTCTAAGCTATAAAGACGCGGGCGTAGATATCGACGCTGGTAATGCACTTGTTGAGCGTATTAAAGGCGTAGTTAAAAAAACTCGTCGTCCTGAAGTAATGGGCGGAATTGGTGGTTTTGGCGCACTTTGCGAAATTCCTGAAGGCTACAAGCAACCAGTATTAGTTGCAGGCACAGATGGCGTTGGTACTAAACTACGTTTAGCAATCGACTTAAAAAAACACGATACTGTTGGTATTGATTTAGTTGCAATGTGTGTAAACGACTTAATTGTTCAAGGTGCTGAACCCCTGTTTTTTCTAGATTACTATGCAACTGGTAAACTAGATGTAGACACAGCAGCTGACGTAGTTACAGGTATTGGCAAAGGTTGTGAAATTTCAGGTTGTGCCCTAATTGGTGGCGAAACAGCTGAAATGCCAGGTATGTATGATGGTGAAGACTACGACATGGCAGGCTTTTGTACAGGCGTTGTAGAAAAATCTAAAATTATTGATGGCACAAAAGTAGCTGCAGGCGATCAGCTTATTGCACTTGCATCAAGCGGCCCTCATTCAAATGGCTTCTCTTTAATTCGTAAAGTACTTGAAGTGTCAAAAGCTGATACCAGCGCTGACTTTGAAGGTAAAACTTTAGGCGAAACTTTACTTGAGCCTACTCGTATTTACGTAAAACCTTTACTTGAGTTATTCAAAAACGTTGACGTACATGCGCTTTCGCATATTACTGGCGGCGGTTTTTGGGAAAACATTCCACGCGTATTACCCGCTTCAGCAAAAGCTGTAGTTAAAGGTGATAGCTGGCAGTGGCCACCTATTTTTAACTGGTTACAAGAAAACGGTAATATTACTACGCACGAAATGTACCGTACATTTAACTGTGGTGTAGGTATGGTTTTAGTAGTTCCTGCAGACAAACTTGAGCAAAGCTTAACAATGCTAAAAGACTTGGGCGAAAATACATGGCACCTTGGTGAAATTCAAGATGCAGCAGCTGGCGAAGAGCAAGTTGAAATTGTAGGTGGTGCTAAGTAATGGCACCGACTCGTCTAGTAGTTTTAATCTCAGGTAGTGGCTCTAATTTACAAGCCATCATAAATGCCTGCGAACGTGGCGAGATAAACGGACATATAGCGGCTGTTATTAGTAACAAAGCAGACGCTTATGGCCTAGAGCGTGCAAAAAAAGCAGGTATTGCTACAAAAGTGCTCAGTCATAAAGATTTTGACTCGCGCGAAGCGTACGATGCGCAATTAATGAACGTTATCGACTCTTTTATGCCAAATCTAGTTGTATTAGCTGGGTTTATGCGTATTCTTACTCCTGGCTTAGTGCAAAAATATGTTGGAAAAATGTTGAACATTCATCCATCTTTGTTGCCTAAGTATCAGGGGCTGAATACCCACCAAAGAGCAATTGATGCAAAAGACGATGTTCATGGCGTAAGTGTTCACTTTGTTACTGAAGAATTAGACGGCGGTCCCGTTATTCTTCAGGCGCAAATACCTGTACTCAAGGATGATACAGCAGAAACATTAGCAAAACGCGTGCATGAGCAAGAGCATATAATTTATCCTTTGGTGGTCAAGTGGTTCAGTGAACACAGACTTACTATGGAAGCAGATTATGCAGTTCTTGACAAAAAACAACTTCCTGCACACGGCGCGCACTACTCACAATAAAAAAATAAGTGCCCTGTTGTTATGTGCGGGCGCTTTACTTCCAACTAGCCTAATTGCAGGCGAATTGACCCAATATCAAGCTAACTACGATATTTTACGCAAAGGTAAAAATCATGGTGAGGCTGTTCGTGAGCTCAAAAAAATGGGCGACGATACTTATGAACTAACATACCACAGCAATATTGAGTGGATGATTTTCTCTGATTCTCGTGAAGAAACATCAAAGTTTACCTTTAAAGATGGCAAGGTTACCCCGCATCATTACAATATGATCCGCACCGGTACAGGCCCAGATAAAGATTATAAAATTGATTTTGATACAACAAACAAAGTAGTGACTAGCAGCGCTAGCGAATACCCACTTAAATGCGAATGGACTGATGAATTTCAGGATGCTATTTCATACCAAGTGCAAGTGCGCGAAGGATTGAAAAAAGGCGAAACGAGCTTTTCATTCCCGCTTATAGACAAAAAAGGTAACCGCCGCGACTACAACTTTGAAGTTGTTGAAAAAGAGATGATCTCCCTACCTATCGGTAATGTAGAAGCCATTAAAGTTAAACGTTTATACGATAACGATAAACGCCAAGCAATTGCATGGTTTGCGCCAGAAATGGATTACATGCTGGTACGTATGTGGAAAGGCGAAAAAGGTATGGAGCAGTTTGAAGTTCAAATGAATTCATTTACTGTTACTGCGCCTACAGCTGTTGCGCCTGCTACAGCACAACAACCTCAAGAAGCTAACTAAATTTAATTAAACCAAAATTAAGCTAATATTTAAAATAGGTGGGCTAAATTAGCTCACCCATTTTAAACAATGCAAATTCCCCAGGCTCCATTTTTTGCCAACGCTCATCATTCGTCAAAGGCCTTGTAGCTATAACTGTTACTACATCGTTTGGTGTGGTCTCTTGTTGAAAATCAACCACCATGTCGGCGTCAATCAACGTTGCTTTACCAAATGGCGCACGGCGCGTTATGTAATGTAAGTTATTAGTGCAATACGCTAAAACAAACACCCCATCGGTCAATAACATATTAAACACCCCTTTTTCACGAAGGGTATGCGAAAGCTTAGCGGCGTATCTAAAAACCGACGCCATATTACTTGGACGCTTTGGGTATTTTTCACGAATTTTATCAAGTAACCAACAAAAAGCGAGTTCGCTATCGGTGTTACCTACTGGGCGATAGTACTGCGGTTTTAAATCATGATAATTAGATAGCTGCCCGTTATGAGCGTAAGTAAGCTCGCGCCCCCATAACTCTCGCGTAAAAGGATGAGTATTTTCAAGGCATACTCTCCCGCGGTTACCTTGGCGAATATGGCTAATAACCGAGACACTTTTAATGGGGTATGCTTTGACGAGCTTTGCAATTTCAGATTGATAACTCGGCTCAGGATCTTTAAAGGTTCTACAGCCTTTACCTTCGTAAAATGTAATACCCCAACCATCTTTATGTGGTCCCGTGTTTCCGCCACGCTCTAAAAGGCCTGAAAAACTAAAACAAATATCGGTAGGCACATTGGCTGACATGCCAAGTAATTCACACATTAATAAAATAACCCTTAAAAACCATACATTAAAATAAATAGCGTTATATTTGTGTATTAAGCGTACACTAATTTGCAACCTGCTATAACGGCTATACTTACTTAAAAAGTGTCATTTTGCTATTAGATTTATTTATTTTTACGTTAACACTACTTACGGTTAATGCTTTGACTATACGATAGTTATTGTGCGTTCCTCTGTCGGGTAATTAAATATCGTATTTAAGTTACTTTCTACTACAATTTAACATCGTTATGTACTTGAAAATTACTGTTACTAGCGCTACTCTAAGTGAGGTGGTCTGACCTCTATTAAGGAATAAAAATGACACTCATATTTACACTGGTTCTAATCGCGTTGCTTTGCACTGCGGTTTACCACAGAGCAAGTTGGAACACAGCACTTGGTGTTTCGGCTATAACTTTATTAATTGGTACCTTTGCAGGTGCTTTTGGTTTAATTAGCTGGTTGATCTTTTTGATCATCGCGGTTCCTCTTTCTGTTACTGGCCTTCGTCAGCAATATATCATCAAGCCTATTTTTGCTACGTTTAAAAAAGTAACGCCAAGCATGTCTGATACTGAAAAATCAGCTATTGATGCCGGTACGACGTGGTGGGAAGCTGACTTATTTTGCGGTAACCCAGATTGGAAAAAACTTCACCAATACCCAGTTCCTAAACTTACTATTGAAGAGCAAGCCTTTGTTGATGGCCCTGTTGAAGTAGTATGTAGCATGTTGGACGATTGGGAAGCAACGCACGAACTAACCGACCTTCCTCAAGATGTATGGCAATATCTAAAAGATAATAAATTCTTTGCCATGATCATCAAAAAAGAATACGGCGGTTTAGAGTTTTCTGCATTTGCACAATCATGTGTACTTCAAAAACTAACAAGTAAATCAACATTACTTTCGTCAATTGTTGGTGTACCGAACTCTTTAGGCCCAGGTGAATTATTACAACACTATGGTACAAAAGAGCAAAAAGATCATTACTTACCCCGCCTAGCGAGCGGTCAAGAAATTCCATGTTTTGCGTTAACTTCGCCAGAAGCGGGTTCTGATGCAAGCTCAATTCCAGACTACGGTGTGGTATGTAAAGGGCAATGGAATGGTGAAGAGGTTGTGGGTGTTAGTTTAACGTGGAATAAGCGTTACATTACACTAGCCCCAGTGGCTACCGTACTTGGACTTGCGTTTAAATTACAAGATCCAGACGGCCTAATTGGCGACAATAAAGAGCCAGGCATCACCTGTGCACTTATTCCAACGGATACTCCCGGAGTTGAAATTGGTCGTCGACATTTCCCGCTAAACGTTCCATTTCAAAATGGTCCTACTCGCGGTAAAGACATTTTCGTACCACTTGATTATATTATTGGTGGTCCAGATATGGCTGGTCAAGGCTGGCGCATGTTGGTTGAATGTTTATCGGTTGGTCGTGCAATTACATTGCCGTCAAACTCTGCCGGTGGCATTAAAATGATTGCTATTGCGACAGGTGCTTATAGCCGCATTCGTCGTCAGTTCCGTTTACCTATAGGTAAAATGGAAGGTGTTGAAGAGTCACTAGCTAAATTAGCTGGTTACGCTTACAGCTCTGATGCTGCGGTTAGTATGTCTACGGGTGCTGTTGATTTAGGCGAAAAGCCATCTGTTGTTTCTGCCATTATTAAATACCACCTGACAGAGCAAATGCGTGATGCAACTATTCATGCAATGGATGTACTTGGCGGTAAGGGCATCATGCTTGGGCCAAATAACTATTTAGGTCGTGGCTATCAAGGTGCACCTATTGCCATTACCGTTGAAGGTGCAAACATCTTGACCCGTAATATGATTATTTATGGTCAAGGTGCTATTCGCTGTCATCCATTTGTACTTACCGAGCTAGGTGCGTGCGAAATTGAAGACCGTGAAGAAGCGCTTAACGTATTTGATAAAGCGCTAATGGGTCACATTGGTTTTACTATGTCGAACCTTGTACGTACTAAGTGGCTTGCTCTTACCGGCGCTCGTTTTACAAGTGTGCCGTACAACGACGAAACCGCTGAGTTTTACCGTATAGCGTCACGCTTTAGTGCATCACTTGCTCTTATGTCAGACATTAGCATGGCAGTATTTGGTGGTTCACTAAAACGTAAAGAACGTATTTCAGCACGTTTAGGTGACTTACTTAGTTACTTATACTTAGTGTCTGCAACGCTTAAGCGTTACAACGATGAAGGCCGTAAAAAAGAAGATTTTGCTCTAGTAAAATGGAGTTGCCAAGATCACCTTTACCATTGCCAACGTGCACTTGCTGATTTAATTAATAACATGCCTTCGGCTCCACTACGTGCCGTGTTAAAAGTATTGTTATTCCCGTTTGGTCGCCCGGTTCGTAAACCAACTGACCAACTTGAGCATAAACTTGCGCAACTACTACAAGTACCTAGTGAAACGCGTAACCGTTTAGCAAGCTATGTATACCTAACAAATGAGCCGCTTAACCTTGTAGGTCGTCAAGAGCAAACGCTTAAAGACGTACTTGCTGTTGAGCCATTATTTGACCGTGTATGCAAAGAAAAAGGTCTTAAACTGCCATTCTTCCAGCTTGATAAAGTAGCGCAAATGGGGCTTGAAGCAGGTATTTTAAGCCAAGCAGAGGCTGATAAACTAGCTGCTGTTGAGCAATCTCGTTTAGATGTTATTAACGTTGATGACTTCGACCCTGCTGACTTACTTGCAGGCAAAGCCGCGCGTAATAGCGTTAAAAAAGAAGCTGATGCTGCTTAACTAATTTAGTAAAGCAAGCACCCCAGCTGTAAAAAAAATCCAAACCAGCGCATAATGCGCTGGTTTTTTTTGTGCAAAATTAACCTGCAACAAACACCATGGTAGACCTAAACTCAACAAAATAATGTTTAATCTCTCAAACGTAATGCTGTAAGTTACAAAGGTCGCTAAAAACAACAGCATACTAGGTATAAACTGGCTAATATAAAACGTCCGTGCTTTTTGGCATGTATTAAAAAACAAGCGATATTGTGCATAAATTTTAGCGCAATCAAATTGTAATGAGCTGCAAAATAATACAATAAAAGCCATCGCCACAGCATCAAGTATATTAACGAGATCAGCACGCTCAGCGACTAACGTAGTCGAGGCCATAAACACACATAAAAGTAACGACATACGCCATACCAGTGTCCAGCTGTGATTTATAAAGTAGCAAAACCAAAAACCAAACAGTGACCGAACACTAACACGCCCATTTATATTAACTCTAGGTATAAGCAAGCTAATGCTAAAGATGATTGAAAAAACAATATGATAAATAAGCGGCGGTATGTTGATGGGAGTGAATAAAAAAAGGCCGCTTAACATAAAACCATAAACTAGTGCGCTAGGTTTGTATAAACACACAATGCCTAATCCTAACTGAATAAACATAAATACTATAAAATGCGGCACCTTTAACCACTGTTCAAAGGTAAGATCAAGCGCTATCAACAAACTAGCGATAAGCCAGCCATTGCTGATAAATAACAATTTAATATCGGCAAGGTGAAGCCAGCTAGGGTGAGCGATCGTAAGTTGAAACAGCCGTTGGTTACTATTTTTAATCGCCAGTTTCATTGCGCTTATCATCACGCTTTGCAATAACAAGTAAAATAGTGCCATTTGCGCGCCATATAAAGGCGTATCCGCACTATCTATAATTTTCCCTAAGCCTAAAAAAAGCAATAATACAAAACCAAGAGCGGATGATCCCAACACCACTAAAAATAACAAACCAAAGTTTTTTAGCTGTTGAAGCAATTGCTTAAGCTCAAACGTGTACGCTAAATACCGGTAACCTATAAACGCGAGATACTGATTAAGTTTGCTTTTTATGCTTATGATACTCATAGCGAGACACACTTAAAACCATGCTCAATAAACACAGCGGGCTCATGGCAAGTAATGATAATTTGCCCATTGGGTTTGTCAGCCAAATAAGCATCGAGTTGGCTTAAAAGATAATGAATACTGGTTTGATCGAGCGCAGCACTTGGCTCATCTAATAATAAATAAGGTGATTTACGCATTAATGCTAAAATTAGCTGGCATTTTTTTTGATTGCCCGACGACAGTGCTTCGAATCGCGTATTTAAAAATGCATTAAAGTTAAACCCGTTAACCAGCGAATGGGGCCAATCGCAACCTAATGTGTTAACAGATAAATCAATAATTTGATTTGCAGTTAAAAAATCTGGTAACGCAATACGGTCACTGGCAATTGCTACGGTTTTTGTTGGAGTGTTCAATCGGCTACCAGCAAATAAAAGTGAACCACTTTGCGGCTTTTCAAGTCCTGCTAGCATCATCAGTAATGTCGTTTTTCCTTGGCCGTTAGGCGCTTCAATACACCCCTTTTGATCTGAAAAAACTTTGTTGTAATCCTTAAAAACAACATTGCCTGAAAATTGCTTATTTAAGCTTATGACTTCAATCATAAAATATCCCTCTAAACTGACTATTCATTATAAGAATTCTGTTATGAGAAACAACTAATACCAATTCGCTTAATTAAGTGATCTATTTTGAGGATGGAGAAACGTGTTGATAGCTAGGCAAAAAATTCGCTATTTAGTTTTTCTAAATGAGAATTTTTTAACACAGGTAGCGACACGTTTAGCCCCGCAAAATGATTAAGTATTATTGCGGATTGGTATAATGATTGGAGTGGTGCTGTAGCTCACACTGCATACCACCCATGAAAAAATTAAGGTTATTAAAATCGCTGAAATAGCTTCTGGCACGAGTAAATACTTTAACTAGCCGTTATACCCGATAAGAGCTAATTACGTCATGTGTGACACCATGGGGCAATTTAAGACTGGAGCGGTATTCAGTGCTAAGTGTTTAACTATTCATGGAGATAGAAGAAGATGAATATTTAGGAATAAGAGGAATATTAAAAAGTCGATTTTTTAGCTGATAGCCAAAGAATGTTTTACTAAATTATTTAATCAAGGATTTTATAAACTTGTTATTGAGGAAATAACAAGTGGCGGAGTGGACGGGACTCGAACCCGCGACCCCCGGCGTGACAGGCCGGTATTCTAACCAACTGAACTACCACTCCGCAGTGGTATGTGCATGGGGTAATGCACTTACTAATTTTAATCATGATATCAAATGGCGGAGTGGACGGGACTCGAACCCGCGACCCCCGGCGTGACAGGCCGGTATTCTAACCAACTGAACTACCACTCCGCAGAGATATCATTATACTTGTTATTACTTAATTTGTTGGCGGAGTGGACGGGACTCGAACCCGCGACCCCCGGCGTGACAGGCCGGTATTCTAACCAACTGAACTACCACTCCAGCATACAAATTTTGTAATATAACATTGTTTAAATAGTTGGCGGAGTGGACGGGACTCGAACCCGCGACCCCCGGCGTGACAGGCCGGTATTCTAACCAACTGAACTACCACTCCAGCGCACATTTAAACTGTTATTTTTTCTTATTGGCGGAGTGGACGGGACTCGAACCCGCGACCCCCGGCGTGACAGGCCGGTATTCTAACCAACTGAACTACCACTCCATAATAAGAATATGTTTTACAACCATACGTTGTGTAAGTGTTGGCGGAGTGGACGGGACTCGAACCCGCGACCCCCGGCGTGACAGGCCGGTATTCTAACCAACTGAACTACCACTCCAGCTTTTACTTACAAGTTTTACGAAAATGGCGGAGTGGACGGGACTCGAACCCGCGACCCCCGGCGTGACAGGCCGGTATTCTAACCAACTGAACTACCACTCCATATTTCCGTTGCTGTTTAGGTCTCCCTGACAGCGGCGTGAATAATACGAACCAACCCCTATTTCGTCAAGGGCTTTTTTGTTTTTTTATAGGTTTTTTAGTCATCTGTCATCGAAAGGTTTAAAATTTCACCTGATCTGTCATTTTTTGAGCCATTTTTACCGACTTGATTTTTTTCTGTGTCGGCAACATCACCTTCGCTTGTTTTCTTTTTCTTTAAAAAAGGTAGCTTCACTTTAAATTTAATCGGTTTTTTCTGAACAAATATACGAATTAACAACCATCCGAGTAATAAAATAAGCGTATTGCAGCCTACAATTAAACTAATAATTGTCGATGTGCCCATTTTTTCTTCAACAGGTTCACTCTCAATCATTTTATCTGGTGTAATAATCGTTGCAGGATCAATTTCGGGCACCGCTTCTATGGGTCGTTCTATCTCAAATTTATACGTTGGTAGCGTTGCCATAAATTCACGGCCATTAATATTAGTGCCAAAAACAGACAGCTCAACACTATATCTACCCCAATCATAATTTTTTACACTAAGCTGACGTGAGTCTTTAGCTGCAGCATCTATGGTAAACATTTGCTCTTCGTTATTGGGATAGTAGATTTTTCCCTGGATGATGACTGTTTCTGGCTTAACAATACTTGGGTCTATATTTATAGTTAACAGATGCTCGTCTGTGTCTTGCTCTGCTAACGCGACTTCGGTTACAAAAGGTGGCTCGTGCACTTCTATTGTATTTTGCACAATGCGACGCTGCAGCAGAGGTGTTGCCACGTAAAGCTCTGGTGTCCATTCACCCGCTGGGAAATCTAAAGTAAACTCGCCGGTAAATACACCATCTTTAGGGCGCTCATCAAATCCACGCCCATCGTCTTTAAATTCAGCTACTTCTTGAATGCCTGCGCCAAAGTTAGCAAAGTTTTCATTGTTGGTACTTACAAAGTCAACATTAAGGCTAACAACATCTCTAAATAGGTTTGTGTTAATTGGCTCACCGTCATTTAGTATTTTCCCGGTGATTTTTATTGTCTCCCCCCTAAACAACATTGAAGGAAGAGGCTCTGCCTCAAGAGATATTTCGCCTAATACAACTATTCTGCTGTCGGGTAAAATACTGCCTATTACTTGCCAAGGACCTGCCATAGGTTTTTTTATGGTTACTAAATCGTAGCTGAGTTCGTCAAACCAATCTAAGTTAGGGTTTTTAACTGAGTCAGTAGCAAAGTACTTACTGCCATCGGGCCTCACTAAAATAACAGCAGGTGCACCTGATTTTCTAAAAAAAAGCAGTGTTATTTCATCTATTTTGCTATCTATGCGAAAACGATTATCAAGTAAAGGGATCTCATTTTGATGCCCATCGCGCTTGAGCACTTCTACTTGTTTTACGCCATATGCATTGCCAGTAAATAAACTAGCTGCACATAACGCTGTTACAAAATACATCGTTTTCATCAAATCGCCTTATTCAGCGCGCCATATACATTGGCCGCCTTCTTTGTTTACAAGATCTAATCGTGCTTCGTGTGCGCTTTGCTCAGCGTCGCTTGCTCGTAATACAACTAATGGGGCTCTATCACTATTTAAACGCTTTATACCGCCCTTCTGTTGCTCGCTGCCATCATCTTTGTTTTGATTCAAATTCAGCTTTGTTTGACCGCCCGTCATGGCAAGGTAAACATCGGCTAAAATCTCAGAATCCAGAAGCGCGCCGTGAAGCGTTCGTTTACCGTTATCTACATCGTAACGACGACATAATGCATCAAGGTTGTTCTTTTGACCTGGATGCAAGTCACGCGCCATTTTAAGCGTGTCGAGAACTTGACAAAAAGTATCTGTTTTAGGGTAGCCCTGATTAAGCAGCGCAAATTCGTTATCCATATGACCAACATCGAACGGGGCGTTATGAATAACTAACTCTGCCCCTTCAATATAGTCGAAAAACTCTTGGGCAATTTGATGAAACAACGGTTTATCACGTAAAAATTCGTTAGTGATACCGTGAACGTCGATTGCTTCTTCTTCGCTTGGGCGTTGTGGGTTTATATAAACGTGAAAATTATTGCCTGTTAAACGGCGATTTACTAACTCCACACACCCAATTTCTATAATACGGTGCCCTTGTTTAGGGTCTATGCCAGTGGTTTCTGTATCTAAAACTATTTGTCTACGTGCCATATCGAATTTAGCCTGATTCTGGTATCTTTCTATAATCACTTTATTGTACATAAGATCAAGGTAAAACAGTGCAAAAAACCGTAGAGATTTACACCGATGGCTCATGTTTAGGTAATCCAGGCCCCGGCGGTTATGGTATTTTTATGATTTATAACGGCCACGAAAAAGAAATGAGCCAAGGTTATAAACTCACAACGAATAACCGAATGGAAATGCTCGCGGCTATTGTAGCCCTAGAATCACTCACTCGAGAATGCGAAGTAAATCTAACAACCGATAGCCAATATGTTAAGCAAGGTATTGAATCGTGGATCACTAACTGGAAAAAACGTGGCTGGTTAACATCAGCTAAAAAGCCGGTTAAAAACGTCGACTTATGGAAACGCCTAGATAAAGCCTGTAGCGAGCACAATGTAACTTGGAAATGGGTTAAGGGGCATAGCGGCCATAAGTACAACGAAATAGTTGATGATTTAGCGCGCGATGCCGCTGGCAGTAAAGATTTACTAGAAGATGTAGGCTACCAGCCTTAATTTATTCTGAGCTAGTTGTTATACCAATTTTATTAAAAACATGTTCATTCTATCGCATTAAATAACTCACTAACTGCGTTAAAAATTATTCATATAGAACAACTATATGTCACAATTTTCGCCTTGTTAATGTGCTATTTTCTTAGCGCTATAATAGATCACTTATTTAATGCAATTGGTATTATTTTCTTGCTCGCACGATTTAAAGTGTTGCTTTGACGTTTGTCTAAGCCCTGCCCCTTTTACTGGCGCAAACTGCGGCCTTGCATGCCACTTAGGTTTTATTGGCGTAAGTGGCGCAACTCTTTTTCGTGCCACCAGCATATAAACACTGCCCATCGGTTTTAAATACTGTTTTGCAAAAGTCCGCCAAAACTCAAACCTTGATAGCCTATTACCTCTTGCCAGTGATGAATAAATAAAACGTTCGTCACTTACAATTTCAAAACCAAGTAAGTTTAGCCAATCTTTAACCCTCGCAGGTGTAAAAAAGCGCCCCGTCCATGGTAATTTCTGACCACTAAAAGGCAGCATTTGTGCAAGTCCGCACAAACTAAACGGGTTAAATCCCGTAATTACTATATAGCCGCCCGGAATAAGTGTGCGATGTGCTTCTCGTAAAATGTGATGTGGGTCTGAATGATACTCTAAGCAGTGACTTAGTATGCAAGCATCAATACTGTGCTCGTAAAATGGCAGTTCATCTATGTCAGCAACTACTCCGGTGTAAGGCCCAGGCTCTGCAACACACACTTGGTGTTTAATCGTACTTATACTTGTATTTAATTCGCCACTTAAATTACCTAGCTTAAGCATATGATAGCCAAACATACGCGGCAGCCATTGCTCCATTTTGCGTTCAATATCTTTGCGCAAATAATCCCCATGAGGAAACTGTTGCCACGACAGTGGTTTGGGTCCTTCTTGAAAACTAAGGGCTGGTTTCATTTTTTGAGCTCGTTATACTATGCGATAAGTGTCACTTTATAGAGCAATTTACCATGGTGCAAGTCAAAGCAATTAAAGCCTTTTCTGATAATTACATTTGGTGTTTAACTACCGATAACAGTAACCAAGCATGGGTAGTCGATCCAGGCCAAGCACAGAGCGTATTAGCGTATCTAGCTGAGCACAAACTAACGCTTGGTGGTATTTTAATTACGCATCATCACTACGACCACACTGATGGCGTAGCTGCATTAGTTGACGCCTATCCAGATATATCGGTTTATGGCCCCGCAAATAGTCCATTTAAAGGCGTCACTCACGCACTCACTGATGGTCAAAGCATCAGTGTGCTTAATATTAACTTTAATATTTTGGCAACTCCTGGGCACACGCTTGATCATATTTGCTATACAAATGATGAACTTGCTTTTACAGGCGATACATTGTTTAGCGGTGGATGTGGACGCTTATTTGAAGGCACGCCAAAGCAAATGTGGGAATCGTTTAATAAACTAAGAGAGCTGCCTGCAAGCTGCAGTGTGTATTGCACGCACGAATACACGCAAGCTAATCTTGCCTTTGCCAAAGCGGTTGAACCACGTAACCCAGAACTCCTTGCGTACAGTAAAAAAGTAGATGAATTACGCAGTAATAACCAAATCTCCCTACCCACTTCTATTGGACAGGAGCTAAAAATAAATCCATTTATGCGTAGCGATTTGCCAACCATTACAGAGTTAGTGCCAGAAAAATTCATCTCGGTTACAAAAAACAATGAACCTTGGGGAAACTTTGCTAGTCTGAGACAGTTCAAAGACAATTTTTAATGCACAAACTAATACTTTAATATTTATTTTATTAGAATCATTAACTTAAGATATAGTGATGATTCTATTTCTGCGTTTTAAAAAGTCATTAAGTGGCAATGTTAACTCATAACAGGTAGTATTCGCCGAATTTTTTACCCGATGTATTGGTATTTATGAATAAATCTCCCCTATTAGTAGCCTTGGCGTTAGCGCTAAGTGGTTGTCAAACTGTGACAACTCTAGACTCAGATTCTCAAGTCGCCACGCAAGCAAACCAACAACTCGAAGGCGCAACTCCTAACGACATTAACAATGCATTGATGGTAAACGCACAATATCAGCAAGTTGACCCTGATGAGCAAGAAGCTCCCGTGTTTGATGATGTGTGGGAGCGAATTCGCTACCAACTTTCTATCGAAATACCGCAAAACCGCCCTGTTGTTACTGAACGTAATTATTACGCTCGCCACCAAGCCTATTTAGATCGTATTTCTAAACGTGCAGAACCTTACTTACACTTTATAGTTGAAGAAGTAGAAAAGCGCGAAATGCCAATCGAAATTGCACTCCTGCCTATTGTAGAAAGTGCATTTGACCCGTTTGGTTATTCTAATCGCAGCGCATCGGGCATTTGGCAGTTTATGCCTGCAACCGGTGAGCGATTCGATTTAAAACAAAACTGGTGGTACGACGGTCGTCGCGACATAGTGCAATCGACTCGCGCAGCACTTGACTACTTATCGTATTTACATAAAACACTTGAAGGCGATTGGCTAAATGCGATTGCTGCTTACAACTCGGGTGAAGGGCGCTTGATGCGCGCTATTAAAAAGAATCGTAAAAAGCATTTACCTACCGATTTTTGGTCTCTTGATTTACCAAGCGAAACAACAGCCTACGTACCAAAGTTATTAGCACTTGCCGATTTATTAAAACGCTCAGATGATTTTAACGTTACATGGCAACCAGTAATTAATGCACAAGTGGTTGAAGTGGTTGATGTTGGCTCGCAAATAGATTTAGCGCTTGCTGCTGATATGGCTGATATGACGCTTACTGAGCTATACAGATTAAACCCTGGTTTTAACCGCTGGGCAACTGATCCTAATGGCCCGCATTCTTTATTATTGCCTGTTGATAAAGCAGAGGAATTTAGCCAAAAACTAGCAAACACTGATGTTAAAAACAGATTACGCTGGCAGCGTTATATTGTGGCTCGAGGCGACAGCTTATCGGTAATTGCCAAAAAGTTTACAACAAGCTCAAGCGCAATCCGATCGCTTAATAAACTCAAATCAAATACGATTAAAGTAGGCCAAGAATTATTAGTCCCGCTTACTGATGGCGCTATAAATAGCGAGCATTTACCAAAGCAGATGCGTTTAGCTGCTAATAAAGCAACTCGCACAAAGCTTTCGCACACAGTTAAAAGTGGCGACACGTTATGGGATATTAGCCGCGAATATGACGTAACTATGGATGAGTTGACTAAATGGAATAAGCTAAAGAAAAACTCTGTGTTGCGCCTAAATCAAAAACTAACTGTGTATAAGTCAGCTAATAAACCACAAGCAACGGCAAGCACCAACCGTACTATTACATACAAAGTACGCCGAGGTGATTCACTTGCACGTATTGCGTCTAAATTTAATCTCAGCGTTAACGAAATTATTAAGTGGAATAATTTAGCCGGTCAAAAATACTTACAACCTGGCCAAAAGCTAAAACTTAAAGTAGATGTCAGAAGTAGTTAATTTATAAAGCTATAAAAGCAAAAAGGAGCGCATGCGCTCCTTTTTTAATACCTTAAAGTTAAGGATTAAGCAGGTAGTTTTTCTAGCCATACTTTTAACCAAGGCTCGGTTACTGGCCATGGTTCAAAATCTTCACATGCATCTATTTCTAGGCGGTTGCCCACAGGCTTTGCTTGTAAATCGCGTAGTAACTCGTCAAAGCTACGCCCTGCGCCACAAAATGTATCGCCGTAGCATCTGTCACCCATTGCAATTACACCAAACGGTTTATCGGTAAGCATTGGGAAAGTGCTATTCATTGCAAAGTACAATCCTGCCAAATTACTCGGTACATCACCTTGGCCTGTTGTGGAGGTAACAATTAAAATATGCGATGCATTTTTTATATCATCAAGTGATGCTTCAGTAATTACTGTTGCAGTATGACCCGCTTGCTCTATTGTAGCTGCAACTTCATCGCTTAAACGCTCTGCACCGCCATTAACGCTGCCTACAAAAATACTAATATGTGCCATTAATAATCCTTTTCTTGCTCTGGCCAACCTAGCTGCTGACATATTTCAAGCATGTCTTCACCTAGTGGCGCTTTAATTGTTATTGATTCATTACTATAAGGGTGCACAAAACTAAGCTCTGTTGCAAATAACATTAGGCGTCTTAGCTCAAAATGCTCCCTAAAAAATTGATTATGCTGGTTATCACCGTGATTTACATCACCAATGATAGGCAGTGATAAGTGCTTTAAGTGTCTGCGAATTTGATGCTTGCGCCCGGTTTTTGGAAAACACTCAACTAACGAGTAACGCACTGTTGGATACTTACCTATAGGAATAGGCAATGCAGCTTGGTGCAAGCAATTAAACTGGGTTTGCGCTTCTTGCGGTGCTTTATCTTGATCTGCAAACTTATCGGCTATTTTATCAAGTTCTTCTTTAAGCGGTTTATCTAAAAATACCGACTCTGGTGCAAAACCGCGCACTAAGGCCAAATAGCGCTTAGCAATGGTGCCCTCAATAAATAGCTGGTTCATATCGCGAGCAGCTTCAGAGCTCAATGCAAACAGTAATACGCCGGACGTAGGTCTATCGAGCCTATGTACTGGAAATACATGTTGCCCTAGCTGGTCGCGCAACATTTGCATAGCAAACTGGGTTTCGTGTTTATCTAAAAACGAGCGATGCACTAATAAACCTGAAGGCTTATTTATAGCCACATAGTTTTCATCTTGATACAAAATAGTCAGCTCGCCATATTCAATAGGCGCTGGACGCTCACTCATTTGGTTCTCCTAAAAAGGTATCAAGGGCTGTTAGTAATTCAATTATTTCATCGCTCCCTGCTTTATTCACAAGTGTCATTTGCGCCATAGGGGCAATAGCAAAGTTACGTGGCAGTGGTTGCTTGTGCGTTATTAATTGCTGTATTTTATCAATAAATACAAATTGTAACCACTGCTCAAACGCCATTGTATCGTGACAAAAAGGAGTATTTGAAAGCAGTGCATCAGCGTCTATTGGCTCACTTTGCCAAAGCGCGTGTATTTGTAAAAGTGCCGTTAGCTGCACTAAATAAGTTTGGGTTTGCTGGTACATAACCACCCTCTTTTATATATGTAATGCAATTATACCCTGTTCCCTCATAGGCGGCTATGACGTATAATTAATGTAATTTTGCAGTAAAAACAGTTGAGAAAACAATGAGTGATCAAATAGCTACATTAGGTCAGCTTTTAGATGGTGCGGGTACTCAGTGGCGTGCTTTTGATATTGGCAGGCACATTACTAAGCTTGATAAAAAACAATTTTTAGCTATTGAACAAGCTCAAGTGCCTTACCCTTATCCTCTTGCTGGTCATGCTTGGCTCGCTATCCAATTTTGGGATACTAAAGCCAGTAAAGAACCTTATGTATGGTTTTTAAAGTTTTCACTTGATGAGCAAAGTATGCTTGTAAGTGCTAGCCGCGATCACTTTGCTGATATGGTTATTCAAGCGCTAGGCACTGAAATTACAGGTGAGCAAGCCGATGGAAAACTTGATAATAACCCTTATGTTTTTACACCAAACGCAAATAAATTAGCGGCATTTAACGCCCAAGTAAAAGTACTATTAAAACAGCCTGCGTCGCAGTATTACGAGCATGCACAGTTATACTTTAGCGGTAAAATTGGTTTTGATAATTGGCAAGGTGTTGCACTGCAGGGTATTGCCGATTTTGCACTACGCTTAGACAGCGATACAAACTTAAGTAATTTGCAAAAAGCATGGGCGCATTTACCGATTGAAGTACTGCAACCACTCAGTGCCATGCTTGAACACGTTGAAATACCAACATCAATGAGTGAGTTACTTGTTGATTACACGCAGGCCGCAATTAGTAGTAACGATACATTAGCTATAACCGCAGCACTAAGGTCTGCATCGAAAGGTCAAGCTCAAGGGTTATGCGCTCAATTAGTTGATACTGTACTAAGCTCACAGGTAAGACACGACTCTGACGTGTTACTAACAATAGCTGGGCGGTGTTTTAAGCAATTAGAAAACCCTGAACGCTTACATGTATTTATGGATAATTGCGCACATCATCAAAAAATTGATGAGTTGTTTCCTAGTATTTTTGCTGACTTAGTTGCAATACCGACTATTCGCCCGCATTTATTAGGCTTATTACGTAAAGAAAATCGTAGCGAAACCCTCGCGCGTGCAATTGGAAGGTTATTCTCTTAAATGGCAAGTTTATGGACGTTCATACTTATTGGTAGTGTAATTTACTTATTTTGGCTTAACCGAAAGGTTGCTGAAGCGGCGAACGTTCATGCTAAACGTCAAAGTGAGCAATTGCAGGTGCAGTTGATGAGTGTTGCATGCACAAAACGCCGCTTTGGTTTTTTAAAGAGCGGCAAGCCAGGCATCAAAAGTGAATTTATATTTGAGTTTTCAAGCGATGGTGAAAATGCTTATCAAGGTGTGTTAATTATGGAAAATGAGTTTTTGAAAAGTGTGGTTGTTCCACCGCATAAAATATAAAACTTAATATACTTTAGGAGTAATTGTCTTAAATTAATAAATTTAATTCAACACAAAAAACTAAGGCGTAACTAAAGTTACGCCCCAATTGGACTGCATCCTGCTAGATATCCATTATCTTAAATCCGTATTATCATCCCCTGAACGAGTAAACAACCTTGTTTACCCTCACATTGCATCCTGCAATATCCATAGCCACCTTGGCAAACCCACGAAATCTATCGTTTGGCTACATACTGTAGCATCATCCCTGGTAATCCTTTTAAGTAGCTCCTGCCACTTTTTGCATCCTGCAATATCCATAGCCATCTTGGCAAACCCACGAAATCTATCGTTTAGCTGCATCCCGTAGCATCATCCCTGGTAATCCTTTAAAGTAGCTCCTGCCACTTTTGCATCCTGCAATGTCCACTTGCCATCTTGGCCGTCCTGCGTAAACTAACGCTCCTGCTACTTCCTGTAGCGTCATCCGTGATTATCCTAAAGTAACTCCTAGCTACTAAGTGCTTCATGCACTTCCTTATTCTTCCTTGTATCCGTTTTAGCTTGTCCTTTATGCTTCCTGCTAGCGTCCGCTATGTTGCCTATTCCGTATCCTTGGCAGTAACTCAATCATTGAGCTATGTCGTCTTGACGAAGACAAGTTTAAAGCAATCAGGGGGGAGAAATAGGACTTAACATTAAATAAATAAACGTCACAAAAATGAAAAATAAAAATAAACTTTAAATAACAATAGCTTGAATGGAAAAAGGCTACTTATTAATAGCCTTTAACTGACAATGCTCACGATAATGTGAGATATATCTCACGGCCTTATGTCCGTTTGGGCGCATTGGCTTACATCATAATTTTAAATAGTTGGCTCAATTATTGATTTAAACAGTAACTCGCCCTCTACTTGGTTAAAAGTAAGGTGTTTAAATGCTTCAAACTTTTCGGTTTTAAAAAATTCAGTGTGCTCTTTACGCGTTACAAATACAGCCATCCCCGTTGACTCAGCGTTACATTTAACTAAATCATCAAGCCCTCGTAGTAAGTAACGACCAAACCCTTGCCCATGAAAATGTGGATCTACGGCAATAAAAGCTAAAAAGTAGTAATTGCCTTTCTCTTTAAGGGCATCTCTAATTGTTTGTTCTTTATCTATTAATTGATTTGTTTGTAAGTAGCCCGCACTCAGCATTAATTTTAAACGCCAGTGCCAATAACGCTGCGCTTGTAATTGGCTATTAGATTCAAATACACACGCTACTGCTTTTAATTTATCGTTGCGGTATAAACCAATTAATGGCTGCTTTTCTTGCCAAAAACTACTGAGCTCTTCGCGAATTAATGATCGTAATTTTTTTTCGTATACTGATTTATTTTCGTCATTGTAGCTAAGCATGTTTTGTAATACAGGATCGTCATGATAAGCCTGATAAATTAGGCTTGCTGCAGTGCTAATATCTTCTGCGGCTAAATACTGTACGCTGAACGTATCAGCTGGCGTGGTTACACTCATTGTATTTCCTTTATTATTTTAGCTGTAGACTGTTTAACTTTATACCTAACTATATACCTAAAATTATTAACCGTAAATTCAGCGAGAGTTTAACTAGCTAGGAGTAGAGTTAATCCTTAGAATAAGTTTTCATTCGTTTAAAGGAGCAATATCATGGATACGACTAAACACGACATCAATACACTATTTGCACAACTTGGATTACCTAATTCTGATGAACAAATAGATGCATTTATTGCCTCACATGAATTAGAAGACACAACGCTACTCCAAGAAGCTTCTTTTTGGGATGAGGCACAACAGCACTTTTTAGCTGAATCGCTTGCACAAGACGGTGATTGGAGTGAAGTAATTGACGAGTTAGATGTACGCATTCGTCAAAGTAAGTAATTTTATTTAATGTACCCTCCCTTATTTATTGCTAACATAGCATCTGCGCAGCATTTATATGCTGCGTATTTATTTTATTAAAGAGTTATATATCTAATGAATTCAGTTGTATTTGATGCAATTAAAGCCCTTCTTGATGAAGGCAAAACCCCTACTGTAGCACTAACTAAAAGCCGTTTGGCGCAACCGGTTCCTATGCCGATGATTATTGCAGCAGTAAGCCAATATAAAAACAATCCTGATTCAATAAATAACTTCATGAGAAACCCACAGCAGTCAGATAGTACTGAGCTTAAAACAAGTCAATTAGATAGAATTGAGCAAAAACTCGATAAACTTCTTGCACTGCTAGAACAAAAATAATTTGAGACTATAAATGTTCGTTGTTGATTTAACTTTTGATTGCTACCAAGACACCACCCTAGAACAAGCCGAACAAGCAATAAATCGCTTAGTAAATGCACTGCGTTTTAATGGTCAAATAATGGGGGAAGAATTTCCAACCGTTTTAAAAGATGGATTTTTTATTACCCGTGTAATGTGCCCTACTGAAGATGCAATGCACCCGCTAAATAACAGCCCGTTTGTTAAGCACAGTATCGAAAAGTTACATAGTGCGGGGCTACTTGCGCCAAAAGTAAAAGTGATTGGACAAGATATTCACTCCAATGGTGCTGACTGCTGTAAAGAACCATCAAGTTATATTTTATACACAACCTATGTGCATACGTGTAGCCCGCTTTATTGTGGTGATGACTTTTTGCCTGTGCCGTTATTTCGTATTCCGGCAATTGCTAATGGTGACTATAAAACGCTTATAAAATGGCAAGAAGATTGGCAAGCCTGCGATCAAATTCAAATTAATGGCGCAACCCGTTGTGAGTTTCCGGCGCTTGAAGAAATATCGAGTATCCAAAGCGACTTATACAGACGCGGAAAAGACATAACAAAGCGAATTAGTTTTTTAACTAAAAAGCCAACCTATTATTATTTATACCGTGTAGGCGGCGTAGATAAAGCGTCTGAACTTGAACGAAAATGCCCTAGCTGCAATGGCGATTGGAAATTACCTGAGTCGTGGTTTGGGTTATTCGATTTTAGATGTGAGCCGTGTGGCTTAGTGTCTAATATATCGTGGGATTTTCAGTAACAACTTTAGTGAGCGCTTATAATCAGCTTAGTGATAACGCTAAGCTGATTTATTAAACACGTTTTAAACCTCTAATGCCTTTAAAAAAGCATTAATGTTAGGTGCAAGTACATGGTGTGTTTTTTTGCCGACAAACTCTAAACATACTTCACCAGTGTGCACCAATACACTTACTAGTAAATCATCTTGTTCTGTTAAACCAATAAATACTGTTTCTGGCTGCTTGAGCTTGCGTTTCATTAAAACGTGGCCCGTTATATTTTGCTGTAGCAAATTAAAGTCTTCTTCGTTCCATGCTTGTAGTAATTCAACCTGATGCCCATCAATACTTGCTAAAATACTTCCACCGTACATATGTCCGTATAGCTCGCTAAGCGCTTTTGGAAACTCAAGTTCTAGTGCACTGGCTAAATCATTAAGCGAACCTGCAGGTTGCTGACGCGCCCCCTGCCATTGAATGTTTCCTTGCTCGTCCACCTCGCCAACTTCACACGGGCTTGGCCATTGCTCGTCGTGCACAATAAGTGGGTACTTTGCGGTATTTTTCAGGGTATTTTCGCTAAATGTTTGATGAAGTTGTTCTATAAGCAATACAACAGACATACTGTGAAACTCATTTAAATTAGATATAATGTCCCTATTGTAACTATTTAAGAGCAAACATGACAGATTACAGCAATTCTCCAGACCTTAAAGGTAGCGTATTAGGCCAATCTACTGAGTATGTAGATGTGTACACGCCAAGCTTGCTTTTCCCTATTGCGCGCAAACTAAATCGTGATGCTTTAAATATTGACGAAGCAGAGCTTCCATTTAAAGGCCAAGACATTTGGACAGGTTACGAGCTTTCATGGCTAAACAATAAAGGTAAACCGCAAGTTGCCGTAGCCTTATTTACCTTTGAATGCCAAAGCAGCCATATTATTGAGTCAAAGTCGTTTAAACTTTATTTAAATAGCTTTAACCAAACCCGATTTGAAAGCATTGATGTAGTAAAACAGCACTTAATTGATGACTTATCAAACGCGGTTAACAGCCCTGTCAAAGTGACTTTATATAATCCTGATGATTACAATTGCTTACCGTGTACGGCGTTGCCAGGTGAATGTATTGATGACTTAGATATTGAAATTAATAATTACGATATTGATGCTAATTCACTTAAAGCAAAGAATGATAACGTAGTAACAGAAACGCTCTACAGCCATTTACTTAAATCAAACTGTTTAATTACCTCCCAGCCTGACTGGGCAAGTGTAATTATACGATACACAGGCGAGCAAATATGCCGCGAGTCGTTACTGCGTTATTTAATTTCGTTCAGAACGCATAACGAATTTCATGAGCAGTGTGTTGAACGTATTTATAGCGATTTAACAACACAACTTAATATTAAAGAGTTAGAGGTTTACGCGCGTTACACTCGTCGCGGTGGGCTTGATATAAACCCGTATCGCTCTACGCATTATAACGATACGCCATTTGCAGTTAAAATTAATCGTCAGTAGGTTATTTTAAGCTGGAATATGGGTATTAAAAAAGGAGCCTAGGCTCCTTTTTACATTCTTTAATTAACTTCGCGCTTAGTGGGTATAGGCATACCACACACATCAACGTAGTTATGTGATTTAACAAACCATGGTTCAATACGGCTTTTACGAGCACTGATCAAGTTTTTAAACACCGGTGAGTTTGTTTTCATCACTTTAAATATACTTTTATCGCTTTGTACATCACCAAGTACTTGTATATTGGTAATTGGGTTAAATGCTTTTCCTTCAGTTGGTGTACGCGCTAAACGGTTAAAATGCTCTATACCTTCTAGCACTCGACCAAACACCGTAATGTTTTTATCAAGGTAGCGCGGGCTTTGCCCTATCGTTACAAAAAACTCCGTGCTCGCACTATTTATATCGTTGTCGCGCGCCATGGCAAACACGCCACTACAATGCACTTGCCATGTTTGCGTATGGGCTGAATTTTGAGCTACTGCAAAGCCGTTTAAAAAGCCGGTAACTGGTGCATACCCGTCGCCATTTAGCTCAGTAATTAAAAGTGGTTTGTTTGTTTTTAAATAAAACTCAGCGGGGACTGTTTTATCCGCAGTTTTAATTAACTTTTTACCCGAGCTGTCGCCACCTTGCGCCACAAAACCCTCAACAAACCGATAAACGCTGGTATTTTTATAAAACCCTTCTCGCGCTAACTTTTTAATGTTTTGAGCGTGCTTTGGGGCAAGCAGTTCATTAAGTTCAATATACGCATCGCCCGTTGGCAGCGTTACCTTTAAAATATTTTGAGCATCCACTACTCGCCAGTCATTATCTGTTGCACTAGCAATTACCTCACTCGCGCTCAATAAAGGTAGCTCTTGTTTAGCAAAATCCTCACCTAGTTGTTGAGCACAACCGCTTAATAAAACACTAAGCAGAGCCGGCAATATAATTTTTTTCATCGCTCATATCCTTATAATTATTATAGCTTTGGTTATTCCCAATCAAACTTATATAGCACATCAACATTTTGATATAGGCCGCTCGTTATTTCTATGTATAACTGTGAAAGTAACTGATAACGCACAGCCACTTCACTGAGCGAATCAAATACACCCACGCTATATTTAACTTGCAAACTGGGTGCTACGTATCCTGATATTTCTACTTTGGTACTATCACCACTACCTGATGAGCTTAAACTTACATCTGACAACCCAAAGGTTTCACCTACCTTAGAAACAACCCCTTCGCTGCGGCTAACCCCTTGAGAAAGTAATAACTGCGTAAGCATAGCATCGCTTGACGAACTTTCTCCATCACCTAAAGGTTGGCCATTAAGTAAATATGCAAGTGCTTGTGCTTGATCCATCGCAGGCTCAGAAAATATTTTAAGCGTTGGTTGTTCAACATTACCCGTGAGCGTAACCCCTGCAATGACACCATTTGCAGTCGTATCGGGATTACGTATTGCTTTAATATTTAAAAATGGTTGTTCAATTGAACCGCTAAAACCTACTTGCCCGGTGCTGATTATTAAATCTTGTCCAAAGGCTAAGTAAGTACCTTCAATTAAGTTAAGCTCACCTGTGGCTATGATTGGCGCACCTTGACTCATTTTTATCGCTAAATCACCCGCAACTTTTGATTCCAAGCCAAACGACTCTACTTTTACATCGTTTTTAACAATCACTTTTAAATCTATGTCGTAATCAAACGGAACTGTTTCTGTGGCCTCAGTTTTTTGATCAACAATAATTTCATCATCGCTAACTTGCACCGCGCCCTCAGGAAGCTCTTCAATCATTATACGACCGTAAGGCACAACTACCTCACCAGCAAGCTTGAGTGCATTATTAGCCAAGCCTATTTTTAAATCCGGCGATACTTTAAAAGTGACCCCTTGCTGCGCACGTACATAAAACTGCTCGCCAACTACCGCAACATTTACAGCAGGCTGCGCACCTTGCCAATCAACGTCACCGGTTAGATTTATTTTACCGCCTTGATTGTCGTTTAAGTTGCCTTTTATTGTGGCTGTTGTTTTATCAAACAATACGTTTATATTTGAGTTTTGCAGCGCTATAGGTAATTGCTCGCCCTCTAAACTAATATCGCTAACATTAAGCTCCCCATTTAATAAAGGATCTTTTAACGTACCTGCTAACGCCACTTTACCGCTAATATCACCTTTTAACTGCTCGAGGGTTTCAAGAAAAGGTTGTAAGTCTGAAAGGAGTATTTTATCAATATTAATGGTGCCATTAAGCGCTTGCGTATTTTGTATATCGTCGATATTAATTTGTGTATTAATTTTGCCTAATACACTTGATTCTAAATTAGCTTCAAGCTTGCCAATTTGAGAATCCGAAAACGCACTAATACTTAATGTTTCGATTGGTAATTTAAAACGATCTTCTTCCGAGGTTAGCACTGCTTCTAAGTCGCTAGAATCGATATTTGCGCGTAATGTTTTAAGCGCGCCGCTTTGCCAATTAAGTGCTACATCGCCAGCTATATTACCGCGAGTACGAATGCTATTAGGTAAAAAGTGCTTAAGCTCCTCAAGTGCTAAATTGCTTAGTTTAGCATTTAGCTGACCGAGATTTTTTGACTGCGCTAAGGTGTCTATACATAATTCACTTTGCTCAGATGCCCAACAATGTGCACTTACATCAAAGTCGCCACTTT
The DNA here is from genome assembly GCF_002836155.1 of Pseudoalteromonas sp. GutCa3. NCBI lineage: Bacteria > Pseudomonadati > Pseudomonadota > Gammaproteobacteria > Alteromonadales > Pseudoalteromonadaceae > Pseudoalteromonas > Pseudoalteromonas sp. GutCa3. The sequence continues at coordinate 54,204 of NZ_PJBK01000073.1, forward strand.
GCGTATTAACCATAATGGCAATATTTCTAGTATTACTAAAACTAAGCTTTTTATCGCTAAGCGTTACATTACTAAGCTCGCCATTCCAAGTGGTATTATTAATTTTGCCATTAACTTCAAGCTCTATACTGCCTTGCTCGGCATCTACAGATGCCGTAAGTTGATGATCTGTTTTGTCGCCGCTAATATCAATTTTAACGCTATTAATTTGCTGTTCGGCCACCAGCGCCGAACCAACACTTACCGAAACATCGGTTTGCCAATCGGCTGCGGTATCTAACTGCCCTTTTACTGATAATTTATTAATGTTTATTTCATCAAAAATAAAGCGATCTAGTATTAGTGCTAAATCAACAGAGGGCGTTAATCTTTCCCCTCTCACTTTTAAATTTGCGTTGCCGTCGGCAGTAAATGGAATATTAGCTTTTTCATCACTTTTTAGCGTTACTTTGCCATCAACCTGCCAAGTATCATCAACTTGCCCGCTTAGTGCTAATTTATTGGTGCCGCTACTTAAATAAAAGCTATCAATATTAGCTTTTAACGTGTTGTCTAGCTTAAAGTTTGAGGCAAATTCTAGTGGCACGTCGTTAAGTAATCCGCTTAACTTTGTATTATTCATTTGTAGCTGCCACTTATCGTCAGCTGCATTAAACGAGCCTTTAAACTGTCCCGAAATATCACTGGTAGCGGCATCAGTTAAGTACTGCGCTTTTAAGTTAGCAACCGTGCCATTAAAGTTAGCCTGTATGCCTTTTTGCCAATCAACATTGGCTTTTATAGTTGCACTGCTTTCGTTTGCTTTAATGCTTAGCGCTTGTAAAGTTGCTTTGGTAAGACTGCCTTTTAATTGGGTATTTAAGTCAACAGCTGGGTACGCGCCTAGTTGGCTATTCGCCTGTAGGCTAAGCTGATAGTCGTCAGCATTACCTTGTGCGTTAAGGCTAACATTTCGTACTTTAAGTTCATTACTTTGTGCATCAATAAGCCACAGCTTAATTTTTCCATTTAACTCAAATGGATAGTTTTTTTGCTTTAAATTTGCCGTTGCCGTTAAACTAAGCGGATATTGCCCCTGTGTTTCTAAATTTAAGTTTAGATTTGATAAGTCGCCATTCAACTGCAAATTGGCTTGGTGCTCGTCACTTTGTAAAACAACATCCCCTTTCACGGGCAAATTCCCTGCAAGCTCAGCATTAAGATGCGTATTAAGCTGCCACTGTTCATACTTTGCTGAGAATGACTCTAAATTAATAACCGCATCTTCCACACTTAATTGCAGCGAGATGTTTTCAATAACATGTTGGGCTTCGTTTTGCTCAATCGTAATTTTAGCTATTTCAAAGTCTTCAACAACTAAATCAAGTGGCGAAGTAAATTCTATATTAGGCAATGCGGGTAGGTGCGTTAAAGGCGCTTGAGTATTTTGCGCCGTTTGTGTTTTCGCATCTTGTTCTTGCTCTTTTAAGGCAACAAGTATGATGGGAATATTCAGGCTTTTAACCGTCAGCTTTGAACCCTCTGCTTTTGCTGAGAGTTTAAAGTTATTAACGCTTACGTTTGCACTTGGATGCTCTAGAGTAAATTTATTGATCGCAATGTTTTTTACAGCAATATTAAAAGGTAAGCTGATTTTTTCAAGCGGCTCTGCCGCGGCTTCTTCTTGTGACTCTGCAGTTTTTGGTAATGTTAAATTTATAGATTTAGCACTTAAGTTATCTATACAAATTCCATCGCACTGCCACCAAAACAAATCAATTTTCAATTGTTGTGCATTAAAGTCCAATCCGTTGCTAGCAAAGCGTACATTAAAGGCATCATTATAAATAAAACGGCCATCTTTAATTTCAATATGTAGTCCATCTACCGCTTTGTTTGCACTATAAGCAATAAATTGATTACCGGGTGCGGTAAATAACAAACAAAATAGTGCAACAACTAACGTGACAAAAATAGCACTTACGGCGGCTGTTATCTTTTTTAATACTGACATTAAATTTCTGGCCCTATGGTAATACTTAAACGTGTGCTTTTACTTTCTTTTGTTAATCCCCAAGCGTGGTCTATACGCACGGGGCCAACGGGTGTTAAATAGCGAAAACCAAAACCAGCACCTACTTCAAAATCATCAGAAAAATCATTAGTCGCAGTACCACCATCAACAAATAAAGCTGCTCGCCAATTTTTAGCAAACTGGTAGTTATATTCCATCGTGCCCGATAGTAAATACTTACCACCTATTAGCTCGCCGTCATCGTTCTCAGGCGAAATTGATTGGTACGCAAAACCACGAACGCTTTGATCGCCACCTGCGTAAAACCGAAGTGAAAATGGCACGTTGTTAATATCATCAACAAGCATTGCCCCCACATTCGCTTTTAAAAACACCAAGTGGCGGTCAAAATAAGTGCGTAGCCATGCATGTTGCATTTGCACCCTAATCAGATTAGTACTCGAAAGCACATCATCTAAGCCAAACTCAGCAGATATAAGCCACTGCTCTCCCCAATAAGGAGTCGTGCCGCCTTTTGATTTTTTGCGCGCGTAGCTAATGCCCGGCATTAACATTTCGGTACTTTCTTCGTCTTCATCACCAATACGGTAGGTTTCTTGGTCGCGGCGTAAAAATGCAGTACGCACCCACTTATTTTCGGTCAACCATTGGCGCTGAACTTGCCCTGTTAATATTTCACTGTAAGTGTCGTTTGTAAGCTCATCTTCTAATTTATAACCGACAGAGAATCGCCATAAATCATCATTAGGATCATCAACCGGAATTGTATAAGCCATGGAAATATCTTGCTGCTTTTGTGCCACATTTAAATTAGTTTCGAGGTAATGGCCGTCTTCTGTGATCCACGGTTTACTCCATTTAAAACGCACCTTGGGCCCTAAGTCAGTACTAAAACCACCGCCAATTTCATAGCTGTTAGCTGGCTTGGGTAATACTTCAACTTTAATCGGTACTTGGCTGTTTTTGCGCGCTGCAATGTCAGCATAAACACGTACACTGGCAAAATAAGGGGTACTTGATAAATCCAAGTTATAGTCAGCAATATGTGTTGATTTATAAGGTTGGCCCTGCGAGAAAGGCGCTATAGAGCGTATGTATTTTTCAGCGGGTGTACTACTGGCAATTTGTATATCGCCAAATTGATACCTAACTCCGGTATCAATTATGAAAGTAATAACAGCACTATTTTTTTTAAGCGACACTTCTAATTTGCGCGCTGGCCACTTAGCATCAAAATAACCAAGCTCCAGCAACATAGATTCTATTTTTTTATGAGCAGAGTCATATTTACCATGATTTAAAACATCACCTTGCTTTAAGTGATTGCTTTTAATCAATGCCTGTAATTGAGTATCACTTTGACCATCACCGTTTAGCGTAATATTAATTGCTTCTATGCGAGTTGCAGGCCCCCGTTCAACTTTAACAATTAGCTCGCTGTCGTCTTTATCATAAATAACCTCGACGGTCGGGCTATAATAGCCAAGTGCTTTGATGCTATTTTGTACTTGTTTTTGAGCATAACGGCGAAGTGTACGGGTTGGCTTCTCGCCAATTAACTGCTTGAGGTAAAGAGCTACGTTATTTTCTAAATCGCCACTTAACCCTTCAATTTCGTAATCTTCTATGACTTTTTCTGCCGCATAGCTATTTGTCGCAATTAAAGCGCTCACAACACACATGCAACGTAAAAACTTAATAAACAAGTAAATATCCTTACTTTTAATATCTTACAAAAAACTGGTTAATTACCCGCATATTAGCATAGCCATAATGAGCAACACATTAACTTAATAACAATCTAACGCGTAAATTTAACTTTGAATAAATATCAGCATAATTAAAATTAGTACGCGTTAAGACAATATTTTAGTTACAATAGTGCCTACGAATAAAAAATTAATTTTAAATGAGTTTTTAATGCAATTCCCTGATGATGATAACGGCCAACTTTTAGCCGAAATAGCCGCTGCTGGCATTGATTTAAATAAAATGCACCAAGTCGATTTTTTTATTTTATTTGAACAAGAAGCCGATGCTGAAAAATTTGCTAAAGAAATAGTCTCTGATGCATTAGTTCAAAATGCTGAGCTTGAAAAATGTAAAGACACTGGCGTTTGGGAAGTAATCACTCAAGTACAAATGGTGCCAGAGCACACCCTTCTAGGACAAGCAGAGCAATACATTGAAAGTATTGCTAATAGCTTTAATGGATACGGTGATGGCTGGGGATTAATGGACGGTGACGAGGCTTAATCGCCTTTTAGTTCAATGTACTCTATCAGTTAAGCTTAGCGGCTTAACTGATTTGCCTTTCTAAAACCCCCTTTATAGTCAAATAGTTTATCAGCCACTTTCCAACCATACTTTTTGCTTTTTCGTGCAATAACAAAATCCGGTGGTACTAATTCAAATTGTGCTTTTACTACTTGCTCTGCAGTTTTAAAATTAATAGGTGTTTGTCCAAGTCCTACTCGTAGACCAAATTGCTTATTAAATATAAATTGCCCGCCTTTATTTGCGAGGTTATATACTTCATCGCAACTTGCACCATCTTCATCAAAATACGTTATTTTAATAAGTTCATCTTTAATTTGAGTTACCGACAACCCACTACATCGAAGCACAAGTGCGTCTTTTAAGTTTAATGCATTACGTAACTTATCATCAGGGTCGGCCATTACTGAGCCGCAATCATGACATTTACGTGCAGCAATATCATTTTGGGCACCGCACTGCTCACACTCTTTAAACCTAAAACGATAATCGCACTGCTCTTTATGCCCATCATCATCTTCTAACAGCCCTTTACAGCGCCTGCCAAAGTGCTCTATTACTTTTCCTGCGGAATCAGTTTTACCCCAAAATATATTCGCAAAACCACAGCCAGGACAAAGTACCTGCACAGGTTCATTATCACTATCGCCTTTTTTATCGCCTACTTCTGGGTGAAATAAATTAAAACCATTGCCAGCATAATCTATTACTAAGCAATCCGTTTTTGATTCAGATAGCCTCAAGCCTCGCCCCACAATTTGTTGATATAAACTAACTGATTCTGTAGGTCTTAAAATAGCTATAAAGTCGACATGTGGCGCATCAAAGCCGGTTGTTAGTACCGATATATTAACTAGATACTTTAATTGCTTAGTTTTAAATTGCTTAATGATTTTATCGCGCTCAGTGTTTGGCGTATCACCTGTTATAAGTGCACTTTGATGAGCTGGTAGGTAGCTTAATATTTCCTGAGCATGCATTACCGTGGCGGCAAAAACCATAACACCTTCACGCTCTTCACTGTATTGAATTACTTGCTGTAATATAGCTTTCGTTGCGCGCTCACTGTTTTTTAAAAGCGCATTCATATCATCAGTCGTATATTGCCCAAATGCATTACTATCTAAAGATGAAAAATCATAATGGCTAATCGCTGCATCAACTTCGTTTGGCGGCGTTAAATAATTATGTTTGATCATATACCTGAGCGGCAATTCAAAAATACAACTTTTAAACGGGCTTTCTTTAGTCCCTTTAACAAAGCCATGATAATGATGATGGTATATCCACCCCGTTCCTAGCCGATAAGGTGTTGCTGTTAAACCCAATACTTTTAACTGAGGGTTATATTCTTTTAAACTGCTTATTACTTTTCCGTACTGGCTTTTTTTATCCCCATTTACCCTGTGGCATTCATCAATAATAAGTAACGAATAATGCTCATTTAATTTATTTAAATTACGAGAAAGTGATTGCACACTAGCAAAGGTTACTTGATGGTTTAATGACTTTTCTTTTAAACCGGCTGAAAATATACTCGCCTCTAAACCAAAACTTTTATACTTTTGCGAGTTTTGCTCTACCAACTCTTTTACATGAGCAAGTACTAATATTTTTTGCTTAGCAATACGGGCAAGTTCAGCTATAACAAGGCTTTTACCTGCACCGGTCGGTAGCACAATAACGGCAGGATCATTACTCTTTCTAAAGTGTAAAACGGTTCGTTCTACGGCTTCTTGCTGGTAAGGTCTTAGTTTATAGCTCATGGGAAAACAAATAAGTTTGAGTGAAGAGATTTTAGCAAATAATAGCTGGGAGTTTTAAACTTTAATTATATTTTATTGAGGGGTAAACAAAAAAGAGAAGCCGAAGCTTCTCTTATATTTAGCTTTAAGCTAAAAATTTCTCAAGCTCAACACCTTCAAACGCTTTAGGACGACGGCCACGGCCTGTCCATTCAATAGTCTCACCATTAAGTTCCATGCGGTACTTAGGCTTAACTTTAGTACGTTTGTCAGATGCTCCATCTTGTAAATCTTCTAGCGTAAGTCCTTTTTCTTTTAAAAGATCCAAAACTTCCTGTTTCGCTTTTTGCTGCTGGGTATATTTTGAAATTGCATCATTGATAAGCTGTTGAGCTTTTTCAAGATCCGTTAATGATGCTGTTTTAATAAAAGATCGGACTTCTTTCATTTATATCTCGCTAAATTGTGTGATTGGATTTATTTAATTATTCTTTTTTAGTATAAGGGTATTTTTCAGGAATGACTATTACAAGATATAAACTAAATAATCCCTCTGTTAAATATACGCTATTAGTCCTACCTTATTAAATTAGGAGTAATTTAATATAAATTGTCGATGTATAAGGGAACTTCATTTTATAAAATATATAGTCGATAAAAAACACTACTAATCCGTTGAATAATAAATGCCAGCTTTCAGTACAATAAAGCAGCTAAAAACTTATATGTAATTTGCAAATATCATTACTTCGACTCAATTAAAAACCACATTATCTATTTTTCGTGTCAGGTGAATATAATCGGAAAATCACAAGGTAACAAACTTAAAAATAAAGTGGGCCAGTAAGTACATACAAACCATAATTAAAATTTTAAAGATAAAATTGCAAACCAAATGTAAAAAGGTCAGAAGCATAAGCAACTGACCTTTTTTTATAATCGTCAACGTATTGAAGACGAAACATAATCTATAAACGATTTTTAGAAGTTTTGTTCAACTTTTAAAAATACAGCTCGGCCTAAAACATCATATAATGATGTTGAAGCATCGCGATAACCTCTAGTGCCATCGTTTAGCTGTGGTGCTTCTTTATCAAACACATTGTTCACACCTAGTACAAACTTACCATTCCACTCATGGTTATATGATACTTGGATATTGTGTTTAATATAGCTTGGAATATCAGCTAAATATGTTACACCATACTCTTCATTACCTGAGTCTTGGTCGCCTATGTAGTATGTAGTCCATGCTGCACCAAATGCATCATTAGTCCAATCAAAAGTAACATTACCACGAAGCTCTGGGTACTCTTGTAAACCAGCGTAATCGAATGCGTCAGCACCCTCTTCTGTTACTTCTTCAAAGTCACTTACATAACTTAACTCACCTTTAAGAGCGAAGTTACCAATGCTAGATTCAAACATGTAAGCTGTTTTAAAATCAAAACCTGATGTTTCTAAACTCGCCATATTTTGGTCAAAGCTGTACATTACATCAATACGACCTGTATTTGGATCGCGAACTACTGCAGGGTTAGAACCATTGTCTTGCTCGTCTTTTAATAGACGTTCAACACTTACTGCTGCAATTCTGTTTTCTAACTTAATATTATAGTAAGAAAGCTCTACAGATAAGTCATCTGTTACATTCCAAACAAAACCTGTTGTAAATGATTCACCTTCTTCTGGCTCAAGATCTGGATTGCCACCAAACCAAGTTTTATGTTGCTGTGAAGCATTTGGGTTACAGTAAATAGCATCAGAACCTGCATTGCCTTGCGTATCACACCAAATTGTATCGTAAGCTTTTTCGAAGCTTAGTGCCTGACTAGAGAACATTTCGCCCATGTTAGGTGCACGGAACGATTCACCCCAGCTAGCTCGCACTAATAGCGCATCAGAAGGACGCCATGCAACACCAATTTGAGGGGCAACATTATCGAATGTTCCTGATACAAATTGTGAACCAACGTCACCTTCTTGCTCGTACTTGTCGTATCGAACAGCTGCTTTAATATCAACATTGTATGGTAGGTTTACTTGAAGCTCTGAATATACAGATGTTCTATCACGTTCTGCATTAACATCGTCACCACCTGAGCCACCTGACACACGACCTGAAGCCGATTGAGGGTCACTCATTTGTTCAAATTCTACTTGCTCAAATTCAGCACCAACTACGCCAGCAATCGAAACATCACCATTATCAAACAATAATGTAGATGCTACCGTATCAAATTGAGTACTTGTAAAACGAGCTTGATACACACCTGTGTGAGCAGCTTGCCCATACAAGTCTTTCATGCTGCTATCCCAGTTAGCAAAGCTCATTCCTGATGTATTAAAGATATCATATTCGCCGCTATCAATTAATTTCTGAACAACATCATCATTTATCAGGTTTGTATTGAATGAGTTAGTTGTAGAACGGCTGTGTTGTACATTAAATTCCCAGTCAATACCATTTGCAACATCTACAAAGCCGACTAAACCACCTAAGAAATCAATACTATTAATTTCAGTACGAGTATCTCGCTCACCAATGTTAGCTGAGCGCATGTATAGAGTTAAATCTTCGCCTACAGGGTTTAAAGGATTATCAGCCAACATAGTTGGTTGGTTTGTAGATACAGGTGTACCTGCATAGCGAGAATCAGTTTCAGAAAGTGATGCACTTGCGCGACCGCGGAACTTTAAGTTATCAGTGAATTCATAATTGAAATTTGAAAGCATTGAGTTCTGAGTAGTATCACCAAATAACTTAGTTACTGCACCATAGTTATATAAACAGCGAGTGCCACCATCAACCGTGTTATTTGATTCTGCACACATAGTAGGGCTTGTAACCCAACCACTAGCACCATTACCATTTGGAACTGAGCTAAATGACGAATAATCAGCATAAGTCTCATCATTTAATTTCCAAATATCTCTATCGTATACTGATTCAGCATCATAATATTCATAAGTTAATGTAATATTACCCTTCTCACCAGAGTAACCTGTACTTACGTTAAAACGATTTGTATCACCACCTTCGGCACTAGGTAGCTCAGTATCATATGAAAAACTTAAACCGTTAAAGTCTTTTTTTGTAATAATGTTAATAACACCTGCAACAGCATCTGAGCCATATACAGCAGAAGCACCTTCACGAAGAATCTCAATTCTTTCTACTATTGCCATTGGAATACGAGAAGTATCTGCGGCAGCGCCTGAAGACGAACTTGTACCAGGCATACGGCGACCGTCAAGTAGCACTAATGTGTACTCAGCCCCAAGGCCACGCATGTTAATATTACTTGTTGCTGCTGCGCCGTTACCGTAGCCAGACATACCACGCCATGAACCAAAGCTATTTACAGAAGTATTATTTAAAACATCAGCAACTGATGCTTCACCTGATAATTGTAGATCTGCAGCGGTAATAACAGTTACTGGTGATGATGTTTCCATATCAACTTGTTTAATGCGAGATCCAGTTACTTCTATACGTTCAACTTTTTCTTTTTCCGCGGCCATAGAGCTTGCAGAAAAAGCAGCGGTAGATACCGCACCAAAAGTTATCGCTAAGCGAACAGCTTTCGAGATTTTATTATTTAACATTGGATTACCCCTAGAATATTTTTTAATTATTTTGTTTTCAAAACGGTCTGCAATTCATCACAGTACCTATTTCGATTTGAATAGTAGTCCCAACTCAAGCAAAAGGTCAACACTTTGACAACGAAAAAATACATTAATTTACAATAACTTAAAGAAACAAAAAATCAACACGTTGCCATATAATCACCATTAACCAAAGAGCAATATTTCACTTTTTGGAGTCATGCTAATGAAATGAAATTAAATGTAAACAAACCTTGAAAGTGAATTAACATTTGTAGATGATGGTGTTCCTAACAAACAAAGGAATTGCTATGAAAACCTACTCCGCATTTATTTTTATACTTCTTGTCTCTTGTTCAGCTTTCGCTGATTTAAAAGAACTTCCGGAAGAATTTTCAGATTTTAGTTTAAATAGAGATATTTCTGTCTCATATGATGACTTAGATACTCTTCTAAGTTTTACTGTAATTGATACTGGAGCATCAGATCGTTCCAAACTAAATTCTCAAGCCTCTATCGGTACAAGAATGAAGTCGCATAAAAATAACGACACAGCATTAGAAGCAAATCGTTTCTTCTTTGAAGAAGTAACAAAATCAGAGATTAAAGATGGTTTTTATAAGATTAGAGTTAGCCTAGAAAGTCTGCCAAATGAAATCTCACTTAACGAACTCAGCCTTGATGAGCAACTTGCTTATTGGTTAAACCTTTACAATACAGCCATGTTAGAAAAACTAATCACACACTATCCTATTCGCGATACAGAAGATTTACTCTTTGGCAGCAATTCAATTTTAGAGGATGAGTTTTTAAATGTTGCTGGCCATAAACTTTCTTTAAACGATATACAACAAAATATTGTTTTTAAAAAGTTTGGTATAAAAAAGCCAATAGTTATGTATGGGTTTTATCAAGGAAATATAGGAAGTCCTAACATTCGTGCCGAAGCATATAAAGGAAACAAGGTTTATCATCAATTAGTTGAAAACGCTGAAGAATTTGTCAATTCAAATAGAGGAACTAGTATCAAGCGAAAAAATCGCCTTTATGCCTCTAAGTACTATGAGCAAGTTAAACCATTATTCGAAAACTTCGAGAAAGATTTACGAGAGCACCTAAAAGACTATGCAAACCCGCCAATGAGCTCTGATATAAAATATGCTAAGAGCTTTAAAATAGGTATTGAAGATTGGAGAATCACTGATATTTATGGCACAGAGCGAAAGTTTGGTGGCGCAGCGTCAACAAATCCTGCCGCCATGCTCAATGCTGTTGCAAATAACTCATCAAAACCAATAGGAGCTGATGGCGCAGGTTCAGGATTAGGTGCTGTTAACATAAGCTTTTTATCTAATTCTATTTCGGAGAAAACGATGGACTTTGGCCGCTTCTCTCCAGAAATGCTCGAAAAAATTAGAGCTCTCAAGCTAAAAGAAACTGATAATAGTGGCTCAGTAAAAATAAAAGACCTTTAATAAATTTTATTATTTAACTTTAAAAAACACCCTGTTAACATAGTACGAAAAATAGGGTGTTTTATGTCTAACTTTCTTAACTCTGCGCTCACTGCTTATAATTCACGTCAATATAACCAAGCTATTCTTTTTTTAAACAAATGTGATATTAAAACTGTTGATTGGTATATTTTACTTGCCGCTACATATAGCGCACTTAACCAAAATGAAAATGCCGAACAAACATATTCTTACGCAGTAAATAAGTTTCCTTCATCCCTCACTCTAATTGAAAACTATACAAACTTGCTATGCAGAACTGCTAAACATTCGTTATGTTTAAACTTTTTAAAAAACACAAGGTATTTGGCACAAAGCGAAAAGGTATCTCTGAATTTTATAGAAAGCTTGATCAAAACCAACCAGTTGTTACAAGCAAAAAAGGAACTTTCTAAAACCTTATCTGATGAAACCTTAAAAGAGAGATATCACTGGTTAAAGCTTGAATTACTAGAACGTTTGGGTGACTTAGAGTTAGTTGAAAGCTATTACCTGTCTTTACCTGCCGATTTAAAAAATCAATTTTTATTTAAATATAAACGTGCTTGTAATTTTCGCAATATGGGTAAATTCGACAATGCTTTAGATATATTTTTAATGCTAAGCGATAAGCAGAACAAGTATAGCCCCGAGGTTAACTTTTTGATTGGCTGTACTTATTATGATTTACTAAAGTTTGAGCTCTGTGAGCAGTATTTAAAACGATGTCTTGAACAGGCTCCTAACTATATACCTGCGCATGAGTGTTTAAATAAATTATACTGGGATCGTGCAAACAAATCAGCCCTTATGAGCTCCTACGATAGTACATTCTTAAATCATGCTAAAAACCCACAACTAGTTCAATCACAACTAGCTCAGCTTTTACATTTTAAAGATTTTAATCAAGCCCTTGATGTATCTTCACAAGCAATTAGGCTCTTCCCTGATAACTTAGACATAAAACATGCTCATGGCATCATTTTAGGTAAGCATGGGCAAAGTGATAAAGCATTCATTATATTAGATGAGCTTGTATCACAGGCTCCCCAATCAGCAAGATATAGTGTAGATTTGGCAAACTACTGTATTGAAAATTTTGAATATAAAAAAGCAATACTGCACTTAAACACTGCAGTTAAACACAACCCTTTTAATCAAGAAATCTGGGCTTATTTATCCACAGCTTGGCGCTTAGCTAAAGACGATAAATATCATTGGTTAACTAATTACGATATGTTTGTTAAAACAATGGCTCTACCTACGCCTAAAGGCTACAAGTCGTTTGACTCTTTTGGTAAGGATCTCAAGGAACTCTTACTTACTTTACACACTAAAGAACAAGACCCGCTTGATCAAAGTGTTCGAAGAGGAAGCCAAACTGAAGGACACTTACTCTATCGCTCAAATACGTTACTCTCATTATTTAAGCAGTCAATGGAGTCATGTATATCTACTTACTTAAATGATTTACCAGCAGATAGTATGCACCCATTAACGGTAAGAAATAGCCTAAACTTTACTGCCAAAGGCAGCTGGTCAGTAAAACTCGAAAATGGAGGATATCATGCCAATCATATTCATCCTCACGGTTGGTTGTCAGCACCCAGCTATATTTCTATACCTGATGAAATGAGTAAAAATGATCCACTTAAAAATGGCTGGTTAAAGCTAGGAGAAACATGTCTTGATCTAGGAAAAAGAGAATCAATAGATCGCGAGATATGCCCTGAAAGTGGACAAATTATCATTTTTCCTAGCTATATTTGGCATGGTACAAATGAGCTCAAAAGTGATAGACCTCGCTTAACAATACCTAGCGATATTATGCCAATTGGTTAATCTAGTTGATTGAAATTTAAACTAGTGCTATACAAATAAAAATAAACAAAGGATTGATCATGATAAAATGCTTGCTACTTATAATCGCTATTGTTTTTATCCCAGTGAAAGCTGAAGAATTCTCTTTACCCGAAGAGTTTTCAGATTTTGGCTTAAATAGGGATATAAGCATATCTTATGAAGACCTAGACCAACTCCTAGAGTTAACCGTTACTGACATGGGTTTATCTGATAGGACTATCCTAAAACCAATAGTAGGTAATGGCACAAGGTTACGATCTAATAGAGACAGAGATACGGCTTTAGAGGCTAACCGCTTTTACTTCGAAGAAGTTGTAAAATCGGATATTAAGCTAGGTTTTAAAATAATTCGCCAAAGCCTAGAAAAAGTACCTGAAGAAGTCCCTTTAAATGCATTAACCTTAGATGAGCAATTAGCTTATTGGCTAAACTTATATAATACAGCCATTATTGAAAAGTTAATTGAACATTACCCAGTTCGGAATGCAAAAAAATTACTCGAAGGTGAAAACTCAATACTAAACGATAAATTTATAAATGTTTCAGGCCATACCTTGTCACTTAATAATATTCAACATAATATCGTTTTTAAGAAATTTGGGAATAAGAAAATAGTAATGTATGGCTTCTATCAAGGGATAATTGGAAGTCCGAATTTACGTAACGAAGCTTACACAGCTGATAAGGTATATCAACAACTTTCAGGTAATGCTGAAGAGTTTGTAAACTCCAACCGAGGCGTTCAAGTTAAAAGAAATCGTCTAAATGTTTCTATTTTTTATGATCAAGCAAAAATTTTATTTCCTGACTTTGAGAACGATCTACTAAAGCATATTTTAAACTATTCTGATTCTTCTATTAACTCACAAGTAGAAGATTCGGAAGAATTAATTCTAGCTATTGAGGACTGGAATGTAACCGACATATACGGCACTGAGCGCTCATTTGGTGAGGGTAATGCCACCAACAAAGCGGCCTTACTCAATGCCGTAGCAGCCAATAGTAGCGTGCCTGGTGCAGGCGCTATGAACCTTAGCTTCCTAGACGATATGTTATCCTCTAAAGTTAGCTCTCAATCTCGCTTTTCACCTGCAGTATTAGACAAAATTAATAAGCTTCGTCTCAAGAAAAAAATCAATAGTAGTAGTGTTAAAATAAAAGACTTACCCACTAAATAATTAAATTGTATTCAGCGCTCTATTGAGTGCTGAATACTCTCAGTGATTAATCTAATACATTATTAAACTCTTCAAAATCAGAAATAGATAAGCTTTCTTTAATATACCTACTGAAATTTTTATATCTTCCCGATGAAGATGTATAAAGAGGCTTTCTCACCTGCCAAACACTAGCAGTACTTACAATATTTTTTTGTTGATGAAATAAACCGCTTTCACCTTGATATTTTACGCCTAAAAATTCGAACAGAGGCAATAATACCCCCTCGGGCTGTGAAACAAGTTCATCATAATTGACTGTAAAAATATCATTAGGATACTTTTTTAGCCAATGTGTTTTAACATGCTGCTGCGCTTTATGGTAGTGCACTGTATCATTCAGTGCTGTCGCATAATTCAAACTTGGGCCTAAATGTTGAAAGTAAGCTGATAAACTGTTATCTCTAATATCGCGCTGTGTCCAAATAACTTTTGCTTCAGGGTACATCGTTTTGATTATATCAATGTATAAGTAGTTCTCAGGCCGTTTATCAGTAACAAGACTACTCTTTCCCGCTCTTAACTTTAATTCTTTCTCATAACCTTGCTGAAATAATTGTGAGTTAACCGTGCTTAACAGCACTTTAGGCTTATCAATTAGATTGAATAGTTGCTTATGCAAGTAATCAATCTCTCCTCCATTGCTAATCATCTCAGAAGTACAAATTATTTGTTCTATTAAGGTTGAACCAGACCTAAACATGCCACAAATAATAATTGGAACAATATCGCCAGTCTTACTTTTTACGTTACTAAGCTCTCTTGCTAGTGTGCTACTTACTTGATGTTCAATATCAACTCTGCTGTATTGCGGGATATATTTTCGATTAAAACTATTGGCTTTAGTATAATAAGACCATGATTTTTCATAATCTTTGCTATCGTCAAAAGCTTTCCCAAGCGCATAATACATATCAGCTTTTAACACATCGTCTTCTGTAGCTTCTAAAATAGATAGGCTTTTTAGTTCGTATTCTAATGCTTCTTTTTTATTAAATGTTTGTATATCAGCAATTCTCGCATGCGCCAGGCCATATAAAGGATTTATCTTTAATACCTGATTAAAGCTCTTTAAACAGTTTTGCTTATCACCAAGCTGCTCATATATATTAGCAAGATTAAAATAGGCATTAATTTTATTTGGTTCAATTGTAATTGCCTGCTGTAAATAATTAGTCGCAGTCCCATAATCAATTAAAAGCTCAGAGTAGACGGATGCTAACTCCACATAAGCGGTATATATGTCGTGGTAACCAAGCTCGATAGCTGCTAAGAAAGATGTACTTGCAAGAATACCATCGCCATCTTTTTTTGCCATTTCACCCAATTGAAAATACGACATTGTGCTATCCGGTACTATTTCAGTGTATTTTTTAAGTAAGTCTATTGCTAAAGAGAATTCATTACTGGCGGCATATAATTGACAAAGAGTATTTACATAATCGAATTTTTTGGGGGCTATTGAAATGAGTCTTTTACAAACTTCCTTACTTTTTACTAAATCTCCTTCATTCATAGCTACTTTAAACAATACAGCTAAAGCTTGCTCATTAACCTCAGGGTTGTCGCATAAACCTTCTAGGGTGGCTTTTCCTGCTACAATATTTCCACGATTCAATTGCTGTATTGCAAACAGTAAACTTTCTTTTACCGATTTCATTTTTTCCCCATAAAAAAAGCGAGCCTAAGCTCGCTTAATATACATTAATTAATTCAAATTAGAATTTTAATGAAAGGCTCGCATGGAAGTAACGACCTAACGAATCGTAGTAACCAGCAATAGCATTTGCGTTTGTTGATAATGAACCACCAACTAGAGGTGCCTCTCTATCCATAACGTTGTTAACACCTACTAATAAAGACGTGTAATCATTAATAGTAAATGTACCTTTAAGGTCAATATAGCTTTGTGAGCTAATACCGTCGTCTTGTACTAATGTATCAGCACCAGTGTAATCGTTTACACCGCTGAAGAAACGCCATTTAGCAGTAGCTCTCCACCAGCTGCCCGTGTCGTAGCTAGCAGATACAACATGACGCCATTCTGGTTGAGGGAAACAACCGTTATCTAATGAGTCAACACAGTCATATACTTCACTTACACCAGGAATATTATCAAATTCCTTAGTTAGCATGTAGGTACCAATGATACTAGTTTTTAATGTACCTTCAGCAATTTCCATATCGTAGTTTGCGCTTAAATCGATACCTTCGTAATGGATATTACCTAAGTTAGTATTTGTAGCAACAACTTGGCCAGAACCTATCCAAAGGCTACCACTACCAGGTGTACGGTCTACGTTATCACAAAATACAGCCGCGCCGCTTTTACCACATTGTGTAACAAGAATTTCTGGGTCAATATTACCAATCGCGTCTTCAAGTTCAATATCCCAGTAATCGATTGAGAAGTTGAAGTTTTCAAATGGGTTACCAACAACACCTAAAGTAATAGTATCAGCGATTTCTGGAGATAAATCTGGGTTACCACCAAACAGAGCATTATATTGATCCGCAGGGCTCTTACCTACATTGCCGTACTGGCTTGCAGAAACACCTGTATTTGCACACTCAGCTGCTGATAAAGTTGGTGTACCAGCACATGGATCTGTACCTGCCCATAAACCAGTGCTTTGTTGAGCAAATAACTCACCATTGTTTGCTGCACGAACTGCACGGTTGTAGCTTGAACGAATTTTCCAATCGCTAGTTACATCCCAGTTCATTGCCACTTTATAAGTCGGCTCAGCACCTGAAGTGCTATAGTCTGACCAACGGTAGCCTAATTCAACAAGTAAACTTTCAACTAACGGTAAATCTTCAACGATTGGTAGGCTAAGCTCACCAAACACTTCACGTACTTGATAACCACCATTTAAACTCTTAGTAGTACCACCTTGGCCAAGTAATAGACCTTGTGCGTATACTTCGTCAGCTGTTCTACTGAATGTTTCTTCACGATACTCTGCACCAAATACTGCAGCAACAGGGTACTCTGAAGATGGAAGTGAGAAATCGAATTCGCCAGTAACAAAACCACTTACAATCAATTGCTCAGTAACACCGTTAAGAATTGCTGTACCTGTTAATGACTTTGCAGCTTCTTCAGTTACACCATCAAACTGAAAAACATCATATGGGATACAACCAGAAGTCGCGCTACAATCTTCACCATTTGCTGATAAAGCAGTGATTATACGCGGACCAAAGAAGTCATTTTCATATGCTGAAGAAGATGAAGTTGAACCGTATTGAGCAAATGCTTCGTAAGACCAAAGGTCGTTAATTTCGCCTTTACTACCTAATACTAAACGGAAAGAGTTATGTTCAAGGCTGTCTGCACGAGCACCACCTTCAACGTTACGCTTACCAATATAAGTTGCAAACTGATCACCAGAAGTCAACCCAAAGCGCTCAGTTAGTTGTGCACGTTGTGTATCATTTAATAATGGGCTATCAAAATCAATTGAGTAATTATCATTAAAGAACGTACCAGACTCAGCAATCTGCGCTGTAGTGCGGTTACGCATAAACATTGCTTCCATGAACGGACGGAAGCTATCATTGATTTCGTAGTTAGCAAACATGCCTAATGTATGACGTTCATCAGGACGCATAAAGTGGTTAATTGGCGCGTAGTTATATGTATTACCAACTGAAGGAATAAAGCTGCTATCTTGACCTAGAGTCCAGTATTCATACTGGCCTTCACCAAAATCTACAACACCGTCAGCGTTAGGAGCTGAGATATAGAAGTTAGGGTTAACAGCATTACCTGAACCGCCACAAGCAGTACCAGCTGCATTTAGAGCACAAGATGAGTAATCACGTGCACCTTGGCGTAATTCGTTTTGTCTGTTGTAAGTAAAGTAAGCTACTGCATGGCCCTTACCACTATCAAATGCACCACCTAGAGTCGCTGCAAAATCAAACGACGCGCCATCAAGACCCGTATTACCTTCTTCATACTCAAAGCCAGCATCATCCATTAGGCCTTGCATGTATTCATTATCGTTATTATGTTGGTAAGCGGTTGTACCTACATTAACTTCAAAACCTTCAAACTGATCGTTCATTACAAAGTTTACAACACCAGCAACAGCGTCTGCACCGTAAGTAGATGAACCACCACCAGTCATTACATCTACGCGTTTAATTAGCGCAGCAGGAATTTGGTTAATATCAGCTGATTGTGTGTAGATACCACCAGCTTGCATACGACGACCGTTTACAAGAACAAGAGTACGCTGAGCGCCCATACCACGCAAATCAAGCGTTGCAGTGCCCGAAGCGCCATTTGATTGGAAAGAAGTGTTAGACGCTTCTAGTTGCGGCAAACTATTCATCATGTCTTCAACACGAGTAAAACCTGCAACAGCAATTTCTTCTGCAGTTGTTACTTGTACCGGGCTAGCTGTTTCCATATCTGTTCGTTTGATACGTGAACCAGTAACTTCAATTCGTTCAACTTTATCAACTTTTTCTTCATCAGCAGCAAAAGAACTTGCTGAAAACGCAGCTGTTGAAGCTGTACCGAAAGCTATCGCTAAGCGAACCGCCTTTGAAACTTTATTATTTAACATTTGATTCTCCCAGAATACTTTATATTTTTTATATTTTTTTGCTTGATTACCATTTGTTAATAAATAGTAATCATACGCTATGATAATACCAGCAACACAACGTGGTCAACATAAAATTAACCTAATGTTAATTAGCAATACTTTTACAGCTAAAGAATTACAATTTAGAGTCAAAAAATTTACATTGCCATTATTAAATAGCGCCATTACTGCATTAGGGGAAATTATAAAAAGGAGGGATTAAATTCACAAAGGTTAACTTTTAGCTTACAGTAACTTAAAAGAGAGAGGTTTGAATGCTCTTTGATAACGTCACTTCCATAGCACTAAAAATCATTTCGGCTATTGGGTCTAATTGTTTTTTTATATACAAAGGATAATTCAGTCTTTTATTTGTATCACTGAGCTCTGGTCCATCAAAGGTGTAAACATATTCTATAACTTGCCCTCGTTTCACCTCAAAGTTTGGGTTCAGAGCTTTATATTTTTTAACTGCTTGGACATGTGGTGGAATATTCTTTTTATATTCAGTTAAATTTTGTCCTAATTTTTTCCTATAAATTAATTTATCGTCAAATTCTCCATTTTGTAAACGCCTAGAGTAAGAATTAACTAACTCCTCTAAAAGGCTTATTTTATAGTCACTACTGAACAAAGCTTCAAACAACTCTACTTGAAACTCTTGAGCGAACTCAGTCCAATCACTTCGAACTGCTTCAACACCTTTAAATACTAGCTCATTGTGATTTTTATTAATTTTTTGACCTACATATCGTTTTTTAGAGCCCATCGTTTTCCCCCTAATTGTAGGCATAAAAAAAGGACTGTATAAGGTTTCAAATTCAATCTCCAAAAAGCTCTCTAAGTCGTGCTTCTGACTAATTTCTTGTACCCACTGTTGATTGATATTAATAGCTAATTGTTTACCAATTTCATCGCATTGAAGCGTATTCAAACCGTCATCCAAAGTAATGAATATTGAATCTGTATCGCCATAAATTACATTGTACCCACACTCCTCTATCCATTTTTTTGTGGTTTGCATTATATCGTGCCCACGTAGTGTGATTGAACTTGAAAGACGTGGATCGTAAAAACGACATCCCCGAGAACCAAGCACTCCATATAAGCTATTCATAATAATTTTTATAGCCTGCGATAACATAGGTTTTTGGCTATCTTTTGCTTCTTGCCTTGTTATTGATAAAGTTTTTATAAGGGCTGGTAAATGATTTTTATGTCTTGAAAAAAGTGCATTATTATATCCTGGGATTGCATCTTTTGGATTGAGCAACCCTTCAATTAACCCAAGAGGATCTATACAAAAAGTACGCATAATTGATGGATATAAGCTTTTAAAGTCGAGCACAAGTACATTTTTATAAAATCCCGGTTTTGAAGACATTACATACCCTCCTGGACTATCAAAATTTAAGCCATGATCTCCTAAATTAGGTGCTACATAACCACTTCGGTGAAGTAAGGGCAGATAAAGGTTAACAAATGAAGCGACTGAACCTCCCATTCTATGAAGTTCAAGCCCCGTTAATTGACTCCTAACAACAGCAAAATCAAGTAAATTTAATTTGTTAAAAATACGTAGCACCAGTACGCAATCTTGTCTATTGTATTTCGCAAGGGATAACTTATCATCATTAAATTGGCGTTCAATTTCTGCTAGCTGGTCACTTGAACTGATGAACTTTTTCTCACCAAGCTCCTTAGCAGCTACATTTGACAGGCTGAAGCTATCATAGTGGTAGGTCGCATTTTTTAACGTGTCTATACCGTCTATAACAACTCTTCCTGGTATAGTTAATCGAGTATAATGGCCTACTCGTAATTTTATTTTTTCGTTATTACGTCCAAGACGCAATTCTATACCTAGAGTTTCAGCTCTGGAGTGAAGAACAGAAAAATCAAACTCAATGACGTTCCAACCAATAATAAGATCTGGATCTGTTTTTGCTATAAAGTGCTGTAATTTTTGTAAAAGATCGATTTCATCAACACACCATATTACTTCAATTGCATCTCCATATTTAATCGGACTGCCAATCATTAATACACAATCAATGCCATGACCGACCAAACCAATGGAGAATAATACCCCTTCTCCATTGCATTCGATGTCTAAAGAAACTGTTTTAAACTTAGGATTTACATCTGGGTTATTTTTAAATTGGCAATTGGTTAACAGCCTATATCCGTCTTTATGTGTAATATCTCCTCTCACCCATGTGGAGCCTTTAATAAATCGCTCCATTAAAAAGCGATCTATAGGCCGTATGTCATCTTCGTATGTCACAATGCCCTCTGCGCTTAGAGCTTTTAACGCATTGTAGTAATGTTTAAGTGATTTAAAGTAGCAACCAGCCACAGTCCCCTGCTGAAAATCTTTTAATTCTACAGGGACAATTTCAAAAGAAACATCTGAGAGCCGCAGTACTTTTTCTACCGTCGCTTTATCCTTTAACTTGATAAAAAAAACAACTGACTCTGGTAAGCTAATTGCTTTTAATGGCCCTTTATCAGTTAAAAGCCAAATAACAAAACTTACGCCCAAAGGTGAATCAACTGTTTCTGTAGAGAGAATAAACCCCGAGTCTAAGTGCATTAATGAAATAAGCCTTGTAATAAAAAACGACAAAAATAAAATTTGTAAAGCAGGTTATATTTTATTTCTTTCTAAGTTAGTCTTAAGAAAAAATAATATGAGCATTCAATGAGCCCTTCTGAAATTATCCAACACGCTAATAATCTACTTCAACAAAACAAGCTTCAACAAGCCAAAAAAATAATATTATCTTTAATTCAAACTGCACCAGAGCACCATCAAGCTTGGCAAGTATTAACCCAAGTACATCGACAGTTAAAAGAGCAAGAGCAATACCAAAAAGCCAATAAACAATATGAGATGATTGCTTGGTTTAACCAACGTTTAGATAAAGCGAATCAGCATCTATTAAACAAAGAATTAAAACCAGCAGAAAACATTGCCCATGAGTTGCTCAAGCTTGTAGCGAATGAATACCGTGTTTTAGTGTTATTAAGTAAAATAGCTTTTCAGGCAAACGACTTAAAAACGTATTTGGCTATTACTTCTCATAATATAAATATAAACAGCACAAAATCAGCCGCTTATGATGCGCACATTGAAGCATTATTTAATACAAAGCAATATTTAGAACTAATCTCTTTTTATAATAGGTCGACCAAATTAGTTACTTTACTACCACAATCCCAAAGTCTACTCGCTGCTGCCTATGTAAAAATGATGGACTTCAAAAATGCATCTCTAAATTACCAATCTTTGTTAAATAAAAATTATTACCCCGCATATTGCAATTTAAGACTTGGAAACATAGAAAAGATAATTGGCAATAACCAAAGTGCTATTGCGTACTATTGCAAAACAATAAAACTAGCTCCCCATATCGGCGAAGCCTATTGGAACTTAGCAAACTTAAAAACATATACTTTCACTCAGCTCAATATAGCTAATTTAGAACAGCAGATAACAATAGACTCAAATAAATTAAATAAAGCACAACTTCACTTTGCTTTAGCTAAAGCATATGAACAACATAGCAGGTATGAAGATGCCTTTTTGCAGCTAAGAATAAGTAACGATTTACAAAAGTCACTTACCCCTTACATTACTAATGACTTTAATGAGCGCTGTAAAAAATACCTAACCAAAAAAGTAGCCAATACAGTACATACCTCAACCGAAAATGAAGTCCAGCTAATATTTATTGTAAGCTTGCCTAGAAGTGGCTCTACACTTATTGAGCAAATACTGGCATCGCATAGCCATGTTGACGCTAGCTATGAATTATCAGAAATCAATTCTATTGCAGTAGAGTTAGAAAACCTTCAGATAAAAAGCAACGTACCTTATAAGCTAAATAGTTTGACTCAAGATCACTTGGCAACATTAGCCAAACGCTACTTAAAATTCATTGAACCTTTTCGCAATAACAAGCCTTACTTTATTGATAAACAACCAGTCAACTTTCAACATATTGCTCTTATCAAAACTTTATTCCCTAATGCAAAAATAATCGATGTAGAACGAGATAAAAAAGCGACTGCATGGAGCCTTTATAAGCACTCATTTTCACAAGGCCATAGTTATAGCTATGATCAGGAAGATTTAGCTCACTACATGAATGAATATTATAAGCTGATGACACATTGGCATAGCGTATATCCTGACGAAATATATACAATTAATTATGAAAGCTTAATAAACAACTTCACTGAAACGGTTGATGATTTATTTGAACATTGCAATTTAGTAGTAGAGCAAGCGTGTTATGAGTTTTATAATAACCAACGCCCTGTTTTAACTCCCAGTTCAGAACAAGTACGTAAGCCAATTTACAAAGAAGCGCTGACTGACTGGAAAAAATATGCAAATCATCTAACGCCACTGCTTAATAGGCTAAATTAGTAAACAAGCTGCTTGTAGTTACACTCTTATAACTCTAAAATCCATAGCACTGTAATTATATACATACTTTAGGTAAATCATCCCATGCTTTCTGACTCACTAAAAAAAACAATTAGGCAAGTACACCAGCATGTGGCTAGCAACCTAAACGATTATCGCCCTCGTAGCAGTCAAAACTACCTTGTAGCCGAAATAGCAAAAACGCTTGCTGGCGAATACCATAAAAAGCAGCGCATTTGCGTAATTGAAGCAGGCACCGGTACCGGTAAGTCTCTTGCCTATTGTTTAGGCGCATTACCGCTTGCCTTAGCGCAAAAAAAGAAGCTAGTTATTTCTACCGCAACCGTTGCACTGCAAGAACAATTAATAGCAAAAGAACTCCCATTTTTTAAAAAACATTCAGGCCTCGACTTTAAATTTGATTTGGTAAAAGGTCGCCATCGTTATATTTGTGCCCACAAATTACATAATGCTGTAAACGGCGATAGCCAAACACAAATGGACTTTATGCCAACGCTTACTTCACCATTGAGCGCAATGGAAACCAAGTGTTTGAATGAGCTATATAACGCCTATGTGAATAAAAAATGGCAAGGCGATAGAGACAGCTGGGCCGATACTGTTCCCGATAGAGTGTGGAACTTAATAGCGTGCGACAAACATTCGTGCCAGCGCCAAATGAAGGCCCATCAAACGTGTCCGTTTCAGCTTGCTCGTAATCAATTAATGCAAATGGATGTGCTGGTAATTAACCACTCTTTATTACTTGCCGATTTAGACCTAGGCGGTGGTAAAATTTTACCAGAGCCCGACAACACCATTTACGTTATTGATGAAGCGCATCATTTAGCACATATAACACGCGATTTTTCATCAGCTGCTGCCACAATTAAAGGCACGATAGAATGGCTTGATAAGCTCACCAAGTTTAGCGGGAAAATGGCGAAGGTTTTAGTGGGGCAAAGAGCTATTGGGCAAAACTTTAAACTTTGCGACAGCATTAATGACGCGAATAAAGATTTAAAAGTAGTTCGCGATATTCTTGATAATGCCGACTTTGAATACTCAAAAGACGATACTTATCGCTTTGAACACGGTGAAATTCCACAATCGCTGCACAGTAAAGCAAAAGATATAAGCGAAGCCACGCAAGATGCGCTGCGCTGTTTAAACAAAATGCACGACACCCTTACCCAAGATGTAAGTGATGGCGACATAAAACCTTACGTTGCCGACCCAATACTAGGCGAAAGCGGTCAATACATAAACCGGTTAGAACAACTAAACAAACTATGGTTTAGTTACGCAAAAAAAGGCGAAGGTGCTCCTCATGCACGGTGGATAAAACGCCTTGAATACAAAAGCCATCACGACCACTTATTAAGCGACTGCCCTATCGAGGTCGGTTATTACTTAAAAGATAAATTGTGGCGAGAATGCGCGGGCGCTGTTTTGTGCTCTGCTACATTAAGTGCACTGGGCTCGTTCGATCACTTTGCTTACGAAACAGGACTTGCTAAAGAAGAAGGCGTTAAATTTATTAAAGTACCTTCTCCTTTTGACTACCCAAAACAAGCCACTTTACGTATTCCGGTATCTAAAGTAGAACCTACCGATAAAGACTTTAGTGATCACCTAGCTAAAACTTTACCAGAGTACCTAAATGATAAAAAAGCGAACCTTGTACTATTCGCTTCTTACTGGCAAATGGACCACGTAACAAAGTTTCTTAGAACAAAAGGTTTTAACTTATTAGTACAAGGTGAGATGTCGCGAGAAGCGTTGCTTAAATTGCACACTAAAAATGTAGACGAAGGCAAAGGCAGTATTTTATTTGGAACACAAAGCCTTTCAGAAGGCCTTGATTTACCAGGAAAATATTTAGAGAACTTAATAATTACTAAAATTCCGTTTGCTGTACCTACTTCGCCGATAGAAGAAGCGCAAGCAGAATTTGTACAAAGCAAAGGCGGTAACCCGTTTTTAACGATTACCGTGCCAGACGCCGCAAAGAAATTGGTACAAAGCTGTGGTAGACTGCTGCGAAAAGAGAGTGATGAAGGCTGTATTACTATTCTCGATAGGCGCTTAATTACTAAGCGATACGGTAAAGCCATGCTCGACACCCTACCACCTTTTAAAAGACAAATAGATTATTAATGTTTGAACTCGCACTCGATCCAACAACTTGGGCTGTTTTATGTGCTGTTGCACTTGCCGCAGGTTTTATAGACGCTATCGCCGGTGGCGGTGGTATGTTAACTGTGCCCGCTTTATTAACTGCAGGCTTACCTCCACATTTAACATTAGGCACCAATAAACTAGCAGCAAGTTTTGGCTCCTTAACAGCAAGCTATACATACTATAAAAAGAACTTATTTAGTCCAAAGTTTTGGGCTGCCTCCATAGTTGCTACTGCAATAGGTGCATTGATAGGTACTGTTATTGTTGATCATTTAAGTATCGATTTTTTAAACAAACTACTACCCATTATTATTATTTTAGTTGCCGCTTATAGCTTATTTGGTAATTTAAGTACCACAGAAGGCGATGAGCTCCCTAAACTAAACAAAGCGATGAAAATAAAACAATGGCTACAGGGTTTAGCATTAGGCTTTTTTGATGGTTTAGCAGGCCCAGGTACGGGGACATTTTGGACCGCTTCTAATGGCATGCTTTATAAAATGAACTTGCTACTCAATTGTGGTTTAGCGCGTTCAATGAACTTTGTTTCTAACTTTATATCGCTCATTACCTTTGTAGCACTCGGCCATGTAAACTTTTTACTTGGCATAACAATGGGCTTTTTTATTATGCTAGGCGCATGGTTTGGAGCACATTCGGCGATACGTTTTGGTAGTAAATTTATTCGCCCTGTATTTAATACTATGGTTATACTTTTAGCTTTAAAACTAATTTACGAGGCTTACTTTTAATATGCATTCAATGGCTTTAGATAAACTACGTCAACAAGTTGTTACGCTAAAACAACAAGCTGAGCAATTTGATAAAGCTAAACTTTTTTCTAAAAATCGCTACATGCAGGCGCAACCTAGCTTGTTTGACCGCGCAGTTTTTAGTACAAAAAGCATGAATCTAGTCGATTACGTAATAGAAATAGAAGACGAAGTATCAAGATTACCGCCAAGTGAGCATCGCCATGCTTATACCTACGCGCTTGAACGTATAGGAGCTCAGGTACAAGCTGTATTCAACGTTATTAAATCAACGCCTATTTGGGTTAAAGAAAACAAAAGCCATTATAAACCACGCCCTAAGCAAACCGTTTATAAGCAAGCGGTACAAAAAATAATGCAATCATCACACGAGCTTTACGACGAATTAAAACAAAACCATGAGTTTGAACGCCGTTTAGTGCTCATGATTGAAGAGCGTAAAATGCAAATGGATAAAGCCTCGCCAGCTAAAGCACAAAAGCTTAACCTTGAAATATTAAGCACACACGCTCGATTAGGCCGCTGCAGAAAAGCAATTTCTGCCACTGAGGATAAAATACAACAAGTAGAAAAACAGCAGCTGCGTTAAGCCGCACTTTACTATGCAGCTTTATTATCATCCATTGTATTCAGACCTTATCCTTGCAGAACGTCATCGATTCCCTATTCAAAAGTATAAGTTACTTAAAACCGAAATAGAAAATCTAGGTGTTTCGGCTATTCACTTTCAAGAGCCTAAAAAAGTAACCGTATCTCAACTTGCGCTATGTCATAGCCAACGTTATATAGATGACTTTTTAAATGGAACACTAAGCGATAAAGCAATAAAAAAGATGGGATTTCCCTATTCGCAACAACTTGTAGAGCTTACTCTTTTATCTATTGGCGGGAGTATTCAAGCTGCTGAAGCGGCTTTTAGTCACGATCTAACCTTCAATTTAAGCGGTGGTTATCATCATTCTCATAGTGATTTTGGCAGTGGCTTTTGTATTTTTAATGATTTAGCTATTGCAGCAGCACATTTAATAAATACAGAGCAAGCCGACACTGTTTTAATTTTTGATTGCGACGTACACCAAGGCGATGGCACAGCAAAAATCACTCAAAACCATAACCAAATTATTACCTGCTCAATTCATTGTGAACAAAATTTTCCTCGTAATAAGCAAGAGTCCACTTACGATTTTGCATTGCCCGCTAAAACAGCCGACGATGAGTACCTTGCTACATTAAAGCAAGCACTCGATTTTTGCGTGCGCATACATAACCCTGATATTATTTTGTATAATGCAGGCGTTGATATTTACACTAAAGACGAGTTAGGCTTGTTTAATATATCGCTCAATGGCGTATATGAGCGCGACTTGTTTGTTCTCAACTTCTGTAAGCAACATCAAATCCCACTAATGTGCGCTTTAGGCGGCGGTTATCAGCGTAATTTGAGTTCACTAATTAATGTTCATAAACAACTATTTAAAGCCGCTATCGATTTATAGTAAGCCTTAGTATAGACTCAGTTAAACGGATTATTTTAAAGCGGTGGGAATATGCGATTACACGAAGACATACACAACTATTACGAAAAGATTGTAGTTGAAGAAATCATCAAACTTAAACTTGATGAAAAATATGATGAAGATGTAATGGCTGACTTTTGTTGTACGGTACTAAATCAGCTCCCGCCACGATATATTCGCTATGATGTAGATATGGCGTTTTATTTACCGCAATCAGAACGCATACATATGGAACAACGTGTGCAAACAGCAATAAATGTTGCCATTAGCCAGATATCAAAAAAGAAAGAGTTAAATGACAAGCCCACTTGATCAAGCCCCTACACATATTAAACTTGCAGTAGATTTAATTATGATACTAGAGCAACACGATGTTGCTCCAGAAGAGGTCTTAAAAGCACTCGATATTGTTAAAAGCGACTTTGAAAAGAAGCTAGAAAAGTCATAACTCTATTCTATTATTTGTATGTCGTGCTCGGTAACGCTACCTTCATGCTTAGTGCAATCAATTTTAACTTCACCAAATGTACGCCTAGGCGAAGTTGAACGCCGACAGGTCATATTTTGTGCTTTAACGCCAAATTGCGTTATATACAACGCAACTGTTTCGTCTATTTGTTGTTTTTGCTGCGTAGTCGCTGCACTGTAAAATACATCGTATTGCGCAGACCAATTTTCAACCCCCGCTTCTTTTGCAACGCCTAGCCAGCCCATCCCTAGTTTAGTAGATTGCTCCAAGTATTGGCCTTTCAAAAACATAAACGCCAACGTGTATTGTGCGCTTTTATAGCCTAGCCCAGCAGGCTCTTTTAAATAATTGAAAGCGGCCTCAAACTGTCCTTTTCGATACGCTTTAATACCATTGTATTCATTCTTTTTCATGGTGGTATCACTGTAAAGGTTGATTGAGCTTGAATTACATCCACCCAAAAAAGTGATAAATACCATAGAAACTACTGAGAACGTTTTCATTCTTATCCTTAATTTATTATTTTTATATGCCAGTTCCGAATATGGCTTACACTTTTTATAAACCCTGTTATTCTAAAAACCAATCAGCTTAATTAAAATACTATCATGAGCTTAGCAAGTTTACTGCGATTATTTTTTCTGGCCGCTATATGGGGCGCTTCTTTTTTATTTATGCGAATGGCAGCTAACAGCTTGGGGCCTGCGGTATTAATTGAGTTTAGAGTAGGCTTTGCTGCAGTTACTTTATTTATTGTTGCTTTGTATTTAAAACGCCGCTTAGCCTTTACTGAACACAAAAAACACTTTTTTATTATAGGCGCGTTTAATTCTGCCCTTCCGTTTTTATTTTTTGCTTACGCAGCCCAAACTATTAGCGCATCCACACTCTCAATTTTAAATTCGACAACACCAATATGGGGTGTTGTCGTTGGAATTTTATGGACGAAAACAAAGCCCAATAAAAGTATGGTGCTTGGTTTACTACTTGGCTTAATAGGCGTTGCAATACTCGTTGGGCAAAATCATTTTGTATTAAATAGCCAATCAATAATGGCTATAATAGCAGCATTGAGTGCTTCACTTTGCTATGCCATTGCATCGCATTACACTAAAAACGCGCCTAAACTGGCCCCATTCGATAATGCCCATGGCTCAATGTGGGCTTCGAGCTTTATGGTATTACCGCTTATCTTATTTATGCCAATACGAGAAATACCAAGCACCAACATTATGCTAGGTGTATTAGTACTGGGCGTAGTATGTACCGCCCTTGCTTATATTTTATTTTTTAAATTAATCGACGATATTGGCCCAACCTCAGCGTTAACAGTCACGTTTTTAATTCCATTATTTGGCATATTTTGGGGGCATTTATTTTTAGATGAGCAAATAGGGCCAAATACATTACTAGGCGCACTATTTGTAATTGTAGGCACTATGCTGGTTACTGGTTTCTTACCACGAAAAAAGCACTTAGCTAAAACAAGCTAAGTACTTATATCAAGCGCTTTTACCAAACGCTTACTTTTGCGCCTTTTTGCTTAAGTTTTCAATTAAGTCTTGGGCGCTAAAGCTGTTCTCGCTTGGCTTTATACCTTTGCCCATTTTAATATCAATCAGGGTGTGCACTTCTTTGCGTTTATCATTATTGCTCACTTGTACGCCTACGCTGCTTGTTGGGCTAGCGCGTGTTTCGGAAGTTAATAAACCACAGCTTCGCTCATATTGCTGGCTTTGTGATGCACTAATAGATGACGTGGGGGCTTGCGATTTAGACTCAACAAAGGTTTCTTTATTAGTTACAACAAACCAGTCGTAGCCTTGCGCTTGTGTAAGCTCAGCCGCGCGCAATAATGCATAGTCACCGGCATCGGCTACGTTGTTTGACACACTTTTAAATTCTACTCGGTATTGATCGTCGCTAATTTTTTGCTCGCTGTAACCTTGTGAGCCATTATTCGCGGCGCGGTAATCAGGTTTAGATGCACAGCCCGCCATAAGTAAAATACTGATAATTAAAATAGATGTTTTCATAATTCACCTCGTTTTATACACATTATTATTTGTTTAACTGCCACTTTGCGCTAATTGCTTGCTGCTCTTGCGCTCTATCTAGTGGTGCGCCGCTGATCATGCTATCTATAACAGCATCTAACTCACTGTTGTTAGACGCCGTTTGATATTGCGCGCTATTATCACTTTGCTGCGCGGCTGTTTGCGCTTTAATTTGCCAACCGCTTTGCGTTTTACAAGCAATGCTTGTTTGCGTTGTATTATTTGAGCTTAGTGCATACTGCCTACAAAGCTCACCTTGCTGATTTTTAAAACTAAGCTGCGCACTAAATACTGAGCCATCACTTTGCTCAAACACACCACTACTTAGTTGTGTGTTAAGGGCTGATGCGGTATTGCTGGCTACTAAGTTTTGCGCCTCACTGGGTTGTAAATAGCTCGTCATTGCAATACCAAATACCACAGCAACGCTTGCTGCTATTGCTAAACTTTTATTAGCCGATTGCTTAACCTTTTGCCAAGGCGTTAACGTCACTACATTGCTGTTTAACGTGTTTTTTGTAGTAGCTGCATCAAGCTTTGCAACCGTTTTAGCTAATGAGTCACTAAGTGGTGCGTCGTCAATACTTATTGCGTGCTCCTTTGCTAGCATGTCTACTTCGCTAAATTCTGCAAGTCGCATTACTAGCGCATCATCGGTTTCAAGGGCTTTACGCACTTGCTCCATTTCGTGCTCGCTTAGCTCTGAGTCTAAAAAGGCGCTAAGAGTTTCGTCGTTAATGTTCATACTTGCTCCTTTTTAAAGTCGGGTTTTATTAAGTTATAAAGTGTACTGCGTGCGCGCGATAATTTACTCATTACACTGCCTATAGGTATATCTAGCGTATGTGCTACTTCTTTATAGGCCATGCCCTGCACTGCCACCAGCGATACTATGGCGCGTTGTTCTTCAGGTAACTGCCCAAGTGCTGTATTTACATGTTTAAGCATTTGTTTGTTTTCGAGTGTGTCGTGTTCATTGCTTGTTATTGGCTCTGGTAAAATATCGGCCTGAGCCGTATTTTGCCTTACCTTGCGTGAGCGGTATTCGTCTATCCACACATTACGGCAAATTTTAAATGCCCATTTAGCAGGCTCAACGTCATCCGGAATGCCTTTTACTAATAGTTTTTCAATTGTTATTTGCACTACATCGTCTGCATCTGCTTTACTACCCGTTAGCGAATAGGCAAAACGCCTAAGCATGGGCAATAAGGTTTTTAGAGTTTCGTTCATTGATTTTTACCCCTTTTATAAAGAAGACGATTCAAAAAAACATTTATTCCCAAATAATCAAAATAATTTAAAATAATGAAATATTTCTATGTGTTAAACGTTAACTAACCAGCATGATAAATTTAATAGAAGTAACCCACTATGAATATTAAAAACACACGCGTTAAACACATAATAGCCGCCTCGCTTTGCATATTTAGCGCAACGAGTTCAGCCAACATAGTAAGAGTCGATCAGGTGCTTGGGCAGCTAAGCCCAATAGAGCAGCGTATTGAACAAACTATAGAGCGAGCACAACGCCTGCCGCTTCCAGTGCCTGTACCACAAATATCGATTGATGAACTAAAAGCTCAAATAAGTGAGCCAATTAGCAGCTTACCTAATGTGCTTAACATTAATATAAATAGCCAAAACACTGCATTTGTTGAAGTAGAGCTTGAAAACGGCTTTAGAGCAATAGAGCGCCAATGGTTATTAATGGCAAATAGCCAACAACTTAATACCCTAAAGCAGCAAAATGTAACCATTGTATCGGTAAAAAATTACAACGCACTTAACATGAGCTTAGTGCGCTTTAACGTACCCCAAGGTGTTAATTCTAAAAGTGAGTTATTAAAAGCGCTTAACTTAGATGAGTCTGCAATACTTGACCGAAACCACATTTACCAAGCGCAAACAGGCGAGCCTAGCGTGAAAGTAACACAAAATAAGCCTGTTGCTCCTTACTGCACACAAAGCGTAAAAATTGGCATGATCGACAGCGCTATTAATACCAAACACAGTGCTTTTAGAGGCGCCAATATCACCACGCAAAGCTTTTTACCTAAAGGGTTAAGCTCGCCAAATTTACACGGCACCGCCATTGCAGGGCTAATTACAGGTAAAGGCGCAAAACTTAACCCGCTTTTAGGCAGTGCCAAGCTTTACAGTGCCGAGGTGTTTTATAGGCAATCTGAATATGCACAAGGGGCTACTTTATTTGCCATAGTAGAAGCACTTAACTGGCTAGTTAGTAATAAAATACCCGTAATAAATATGAGCCTAACGGGGCCAAATAACGCAATTTTAGAAGCAAGTATTACTGCAGCAATAAAACAAAACGTATTAATTGTAGCTGCTGCGGGTAATCAAGGGCCGGCGTCGCAGCCGTTATACCCAGGTGCGTATAAAAGCGTGATAGCGGTAAGTGCTATCGATTCAAAAAACCACATTTATAGATGGTCAAATAAAGGCGATTACATAGACTTTACAGCCCTTGGTGTAAATGTTGTTACAAGCCAAGGCAATGGAAAATTTGGTAGGGAGTCGGGTACGTCAATGGCGGCACCGCATGTAAGCGCGGCATTAAGTTGTTTATTATTAAAGCATGGTAATAATAAAACCAAAGCACTTAACGAGCTTACATCGCTGGCCGTCGATTTAGGCGAGCAAGGCAAAGACACCACCTTTGGTTATGGCGCCATTTACCCACCTAAAAGTGCACTTTAACTGACGCCGATAAAACCGACTGAGTATAGGTATTGCTACTAAGCTTTGATTGGTAATCGCCATATTCAGCCTCGGCTATTAGTGTTACGTGCTCAAACACAGCTACGTTATAAAACGCATTAACTACATTTCGGTGCTCATCTCGCGACGGTATTTGCTCAAAAAAGTCATCCGTTGTTTGCTCGTCGTAATCTTTATTTTGATAACGCCAGCCAGCCCCTACTTTGTTAGCCACATTAAAGGCCGTAAATTTGTGCGTAACTTTAGTCGTAAAACCGTAGCCGTTAAAGTCGTACTGGTTGTCGTCGGCGTTTTCTTTATCGGCACTTAGCGCTGCCATTAGCATGGTTTGCCCATTATTTATAAAATGATAAAGCGCTACATCGGCACCTACGCCATCAGCATTACGTGCTTTTGCAGTAGCAAAACGTTTAGCTTTGTTTTTTATGCTCATACGTAAATACGTATGCGGGTTTAAAAAATGGCCATAGTAAGCGCTGGCTTGATTAAAATGTAAAAATGGTTCGCCATCTACATTTGCTTTTGTGCCATCGTAACGAACCCCTACCTCATGGCTATTAAAGCTGTAGCTGCCATCTAAACCATATTGATGAAGGTCTAAATCGTATTGATCAAATTCATCGTAGTCTTGCTGTTCAAACCGGTAGCTTGAAGTTAATTTAGCGCCTTTGGTTAATTGCCATTTTGCATTAACACCGGCTGCGGTTTTTATGCCGCTGTCGCTTTGCGACGAAATATCGTCAAGCTCCTGAACAGAGAGCGCTGAATTGCTTAATACCCCAACTTCTGCATCTGCATTTAGCTCAAAGCTACTTTTAAAGGGTTTATTTTGCTCAGGTGTTTTAACGTGGTTGGTTTGTGCAAGCACCGCTTGGGCACTAAAAACACACAATGTGGCGGTTATAACTGCTTTCATATTTATTCTCCAACAGGCCGAATAGGTTTCCCTATTCGGCATTTGTGCAAACACGCTTAGGGCGTATTAAAGACCTAAGTCTAAATCGTTAGTAATGTTGGTAACTACTTCACTTGCGGTGCTAAGTGCTACATCGTTACTAATTTGATCAGTGACCGCTGCACTCACCTGCCCGCTAACACTTTGCTGTACCGTACTTTGTAAACTGCTAACCGTACTATCTTGCACGCTGGCAATTAAAGATTGCTGAACACTGCTTACAACTTCATTACTGGTATTAATTGCATCACCTACTTGCAGTGCAGAGCTCACTGAGTTTGCAGCCGTATTAGTAATTGCTAATTGGTTTGTAAGCGCACTCGCTGCATCAGCTTGAGTTACTGAATCGGTAGCGCTGCCCACGTTTGAAAGTAAAGAGGCACTTGTTGGTGTATCGGTAGTATCAGGCTGAGCGGCTTGATCAGAGGTAAGTCCAAGTAATGACGACTGGCTCACTGCAGTCGTTAAATTACCCGCCGATGAGGTTAACTGCGCTGTTGCATCAAGCGCTGTATTGACTGTGGTATTGCCTGTGGTATTTAAAGACGATGCCGATGCATTTAATGCGTTATTTAAAGATGAGCTGGCAGAGGCAACTAATGAATTTGCAGGCTCTGCGGCCTCGCTGCTTTCTTGCGATGGGGTTTGTGTATTATTTGCCGTTGAATCTGTATTTTGCGAGTCATCAGCCGTTACTTGTGTATTGCTAGATGCGTTTGTATCATTGCTACCACTGGCTGTTAAACCGTTTTGTGAAAGCGCAATAGATGTAGATGTTTGTTGCTGCGCCGACGTTGACTGAGATATTTCAATATCAGCGGCGTGCACTGCACCTGTAAAAGTACACACACCGCTTAACATCATTACGCTTACAATTTTATTTAATTTAGTCATTGTTTTGTCCTCTAGTTTGTCGGATTGACATAAAGAAGACGATTTACAAAAACACTTTATTCCAAAATAAATTAAAAAATTACAATAAAACCACTTATTAACTAAATTTCAAATACTTAAAGGTAAGCTAATACCCTACGGCGTTAGCGTTTCACTGTTTTGGATCAGCAATAACAGCTCAGCAGTGGCGGTTGCGTCGGCCAATGCGCGGTGATGGCTGGTTAAATTTAAATTAAAATGCGCGCTAAGGTTACCAAGCGAATACGACTTTAAGCCTTTAAACGCTTTGCGCGATTCAACCACGGTGCACATTTTTGGCATTTTAAAAAAGTGCCCTACCATCTCGCATTCTTTTTTAATAAAGCCGTAGTCAAAATTAACGTTATGGGCTACAAAAATACTGCCTGCGAGTTTATCTAATAGCGGCTTGGCTATATCGGAAAATACAGGTGCGTTGTAAACCATACTGTCGCTAATACCGGTTAATGACGTAATAAAGCCAGGTATATGGCGCTCGGGGTTAACTAAGCTCGTCCAGGTATCAATTACTTTACCGTGCTGTACTTTAACTACGCCAATTTCGGTAATCCGGTTACCGCCTTTTAAGCCGCCCGTGGTTTCTATATCGACCACGCTGTAAACACGGTTTGGATCTACAAACCATTTAACTGCGGCAATATGTACTGTAAAGCCCACATTTTTTAAATTATCTATGGTGGTAAGTTGGTTGCGCCTAATCTTATCGCCCGGGGCTTTTACCTCTTCAAAATGTACTTGGCCATTATTAATTACCATTAAGTCGGGGTAGCCGTCTTTTAGCTGTAAATAATGTTTACTCATGGCTGTTAAATGAGTAATTAATGCCTCAAGTGGGCTGTTTAAAATGAGCGCCTCTAGTGGCTCTAATAAATTGCTGCGCCATCTAAACAAGCCGTTAGGTTGGTCAAAGTATTGCGCTGCATTTTTGCATACCAAATTAAGTAATGCTTGTGGCGTTTGACACTGTGCTAAGCGCTCATTTATCTGTGTTTGCTGCGCTTCATAAAAATTACCAAGCCTTAATACTTGCGGATAAATATCAAACTCATTGCATGGTGGATAAGGCGACTCCACAAATAACTCATGCCAAAATACTAAACCAAATAAACTTTGCCAAAGCATGTTTTCGGTATTAAATACAGCCATACCTTGGCGAGTATAATAATCGTTTACGCCCTGCTCTACTTCACCTCGGTACAGTTCATCTATTTCTAGCACGCACTGAGTATCGGCAAGCATTGCACTTAAACGCGAACGTGTTTTTTTATTAAACTTACGCATTAAAAAATCGTCAGCAAAATACAGTAAATCATCAGTAAGTGGGTTTTCGATAATGGCTTCTAATCGAGCTTTTACCCACTCTTTATTGCCAAGCCTGTATTGCTCTCTTATTTGAATTTCTTGTGCTTCGCTATCATCCGCGCACCCTTCTAGTAAGCTAAAAGCAAGTTCGCTATCAACTGCTTTTAGCTGCCTATAAAGCCTAACTAATAATTTATTTTTTAATGCAACAGCTATTGCACCATGTGCAGCTTGCACTAAAACCTGTGACGCTAAAGCAACATAGTCGCTCTCATCTGTTATATTTTTAAATGCTAACCGGTAACGGTTTAATAAATAGTTTGATTGCGCTTCGTCAAGTGTTTCAAAGCGTGACAAGCTCTCACTGTGCCCTTCGCGTGTAGCGGTTAAGCCTAAGTCTCGCATTACAAAACGATTTTGATGATTCACATCTCCACTGCTTAGTTTGCCTGCAAATAAAAACTCAAAATACTCGTAGTAATCACTGCGGTTATTAATTACATACTGGCTATAAAGTGGCGCAAGCTCTTGTGGGCATGCTTTAAAAAACTCACGCGCAATATCCACCAGCGCGCCTTTACCGGCGCTCTTTTTAAAGCTTATTTGCTCGTCGTAATTACTTAGCAACTCAACCAAAGAAGGTTTGGTTAAGTGCGCTAAAAGCTGCGAATAATGCTGCTCGTTTGGCTCAAATAAAATATCGGCTTTTTTAAGCGTATAAATAGCCTGATGCGGTGATGTTATTTCTTCATAATTAAGCGATTGCGCCTGCACCAAATAAGGCTTTCGCGAGTACACACGCGCCAACATGCACTGGCTTTGTTCATCTAGCTGGTTAATTTTACTAATAAATTCACTATGTTTAGGCTCAAGTAAATGCATACATTTACTAGTTACAAACTCAATAAGCTCTCTAAAATGCGCTAAATAGTATTTTGCTGGTAATTCTTTTTTCATAATATCGCCATAACTGTATATAAAAACAGTATCTAGTATTTATGCTTATTATTCAATCTTAAACTTGTAATCGGTAATGCTTATAGTTGCCATATCAAAATAATGTAGAGTCAATAAGCACTAAATGTAAAAAGCGACATATTACAAGCCATACAACAAAAACAAACCATTGCCATACATTGCAAAGGTGGCACCTGCGGCACAGGGTTGGTCGCTGCACTTATTTTAAATTCGACAGGTTACACATAAGAAGAGGTATACAACCTAGTACAAGGCATTCGCCCTAAAGCACTCACTATAGAGCTGTAAAAAGAGTACTTTGAGAGTTTTAGTCGGTAATAAAAAAGCTAGCGTAAAACAGCAAAGCTACTAATAGTTAAACGCCCATTAACTGGGTCGCAGGCATAACCATTAGACGCGTTTATATTACCGGAATGCAATAAGTTACTTGGGTATATAACTGCGCGATTTAGCTTTGCCTCTACTCTGTAAACTTGCTCAAACAAAGTTGTACTTCCATTTATATATTGTGGATTTTTATGAAGCTTTTGCGCCATGGCTTGTTGCTTAATAGCTTGCCTATAAAGCATAAGCCGCTCTTTTGTTATACGTTCATACCCTAAGGATTTATGCTTATAAAATGAAGTGCCACCATGAGTTTCATCACATAAAAAGTGCACCATAGCAAGTTGATTCATATTAGGTGTATCAAAATGAGGGAGCATTTGTATTGGCCTGAGCTTATCAGGCTCAGTGCATGCAATTGAAAAAGCAGAAAGAATTACATCAAACTCGCTTTTATCCGCCATATCAAAGTGCGAATTAATAATTGGCGCAAGCGCTTTTAACCGCTCGATATAACTAAGCGGTGCTGCTTTTCTTACTCCTGGGTAAAAATCACTTTCTTGTGCGCAAAACGATTCTCTAGCACTTTGAGAAAACACAGCAAAATTAATAAGCGCATCTACATTATTTACAAAATCATCAATAACAATAATTGGGGTTTTCTCTTCCCCTACAGTATGTATGTGTAACGCCGTATTTTCGTTTAGTTTAAAATCAATCATCGGCTAAATTAAGCACTGCATTTTTACGCTCTATCAATGGGTATATTTGGCCAAGTGAGGTTATAACAGTATAAATAGCGGGTAATAAAGCGCTTTGATGTAAAAGCGTAATTTGATCACTATTAAGTTGTGCGAGTCTTTCTTGGTTAATAGTGTATAGGCCGTTTAACTTTGTTTTTTGACTGTTCTGAAACGTTACCTCAAGCGATAATGGCTGCAGTAGATCATGCTGTAACAAGGTATCAATTAACTTTTTATTGTCTATTTCGCCCTGTAGTAAATGCCCTAAACACTGCTTTATTTGTTTGAAATAGCTACTTTCTTCTGCGCTTTGGGTATAAATTGGTTCTAAATTATTCTGGCTTTGCGCTCGATTATTAACGACTGCTGGGCTATTTAAATTAATACACACAGGGTATTGAGTTTGCTGCGCATGAGTATCACCAACAAAAAATGGCTGACGCTGTAATTGAAGCGGTAAATACACGCCCTGCCACTGCGAGTTCTGATAAAACAAGTTCTCATGTTGCTCAAAGCCTAATAAAGCATTGAGTGTAAACTCCCCTGTTTCTGAGTTTTTTGCAAAAACTATAGGCTGCTGAACGGCAATTTGATTAAGTTCCGCCATAACAACAGGGATCATATTAATGTTTTCAGCGTGTGATTGTGCTTTTTGTGTATCTATTTTTATATGCTGATGAGCACTTTGCTCTAATGCGACTAAATTTTCCATGTGTGTCTCTTTATTGTTTTTATGTGTAAATTTTTAAGCTAAATAGTGCTAAAGCCATGATTCTTAATTTTATTTAACAATTCTCGGTTACTAGGTAAGTTAGTGACTGCTTGGTTTATCATGCTTTTATTTTTATCAAACTGACTTTTAGCAAAAACAGTGTCTTTAAGCATATAGGCAGTTGTGCTGTAGTCACTTTTAAAGCCCATACCATATAAAACATATTGATAACTCGCCGCTGGAAACACCTCATTGTTACTTGTAAAGTCGTGGTCAGCAGGGGCGCGGTATTGCCATAATTTCATTAGATCTTGTAGGCTTTGAGGAATCGTTTTTGGGTCTCTGTTATCGCTCCAAAATGCGTTATCGTCACGGGTTGATAAAATATAGTGTAACTTTAAAAAGTCGATTATTTTTTCCCACCTATAACTAAACGTCTCATTAAAGCGCTTGGCGGTAATATCCATAATATCGCGGGTGTGGGGGAGTTGTTCGCTGATCATCTGCGC
Organism: Pseudoalteromonas sp. GutCa3; assembly: GCF_002836155.1. Taxonomy (NCBI): domain Bacteria; kingdom Pseudomonadati; phylum Pseudomonadota; class Gammaproteobacteria; order Alteromonadales; family Pseudoalteromonadaceae; genus Pseudoalteromonas; species Pseudoalteromonas sp. GutCa3. The sequence goes on from NZ_PJBK01000073.1 coordinate 93,665, forward strand.
TGACATTTCTACTAATACCAATGCAGAAGCTTCAAGCGGTTCCAAAAAGCCAGCCGAAAGCCCAACTGCAACACAGTTGTTCTGCCAAAAGTGTGAGCGATGGCCACTTTTAATAGGGATTTTTCTGATGGTGAGTGAATCGATTTTATCGCCCACGTACTCTTTGAGTTTTTCTCTTGCTTGGGCTTCAGTACTATATTTACTGGAATACACATAACCAACACCACGACGGTGTTGCAAGCCTATATCCCAAATCCAACCAGCTTCTTGCGCAGTTGAAATTGTGTGAGACGCAATGCTCTCATCTTCATCCTCATAAGGGACTTGCACTGCTAAGGCGGTATCAATAAACAGCACGTCATCGCAGGGCTTAAAGGGAACCTTGTAATGCTCGCCTAATAACAATGATGAAAAGCCGGTGCAATCGACAAATAAATCACCGCTAATTTCACCTTGTTGTTTTGTGGTAACGCTTGCAATATCGCCATTTTTAGCACTATTGACCTGCGTTACATCGGCTAAAATATGTTTAACGCCAAGCTGCTGCGTACAGTGTTTTTGTAAAAAAACAGCAAATTTTACAGAGTCTAAATGGTAGGCATAATTGGCTATAGCAGCATATTCTGGTGTACAAATTGTTTTAGGGGCAAGCCCTTGCTCACAAATAGCTTCTTGGTAACACACTGCGTTTGAAAAAGACGTTGACTCTGCTGTGTTATTTAACCAATGCCCTGCCATATCGGTTTTTGAAAAGCCCTGCGGCAGAACTAATGGATGATAGTAAAAATCATCATCGCTGCCATCCACCCATTTGGCAAATTTTGCTCCTTGCTTAAAGCTTGCTTCACACTCGCGTATAAAATCGGTTTCGCTAATACCAAGCGCTATTAATGTACTGCGCATAGTGGGCCACGTGCCTTCGCCAACACCTATAATTGGTATATTTGGAGATTCAACTAGCACAACGTTAAGACCATCGGGCGTATTACTCTTATGATGTGCCGCTAATCGACCTGCTGTTAGCCAGCCTGCTATACCACCACCAATGACAACCACTGTTTTTATTTTTTTATTTTTCTGGTTCATACTTGTTACCTATAAAGGCATATTTAAAAAGTGGCTACTACTAAATGTAAAAGCCACTTTTATTATTTAAGTTAGAAACTTCCACGAACACCTAACGCAAAACGTCGCCCGCTATCTTCAACCATTAGTAATTGATTAGAAAAGCGACCACGTTTGTGTACGTATTCTTCGGTTAAGTTTATACCTTCAAAGAACACCGATACATTTTCGGTAATATCATAGCTTCCACTGGCATCGAGTTGTGCATAGTCTTCCACTATAGTGACACCATCACCATTTAACTGCGTAAGCGACTGTACAAAACTATCACGCCAGTTATAGGCTAAACGCGCCTGAAATGGGCCATTCTCATAAAAGCCAACCACATTATAAGAGTCGCTTAAGCCTGTTAATGCAAATACTTGAGTTATATCTGCAGGATCTAGTTCTGCATCGCTGTCTACAAATGTCGCATTAACCATAAAACCAAAGCCACTATCAAAACTATGCTGTAGAGCCAGCTCCCAGCCGTCAACAATTGCCGACTCGCTATTATTTGGTAACGTATTGGTAAACACGGCTGTAGAGTCGGCAGCATCAGAGTTATCTACATCATTGCCTGTAGAAGGGTCTGTAAGTAACCCACCACCAGCAAGCTCGAACGTTAAGTCTTCAGTGGTGTTTATAATGAAGTTAGCAACGTTTTTTCTAAAGTAACCAGCTGATAAGTAACTTGCGTCGGCGTAGTACCACTCTAGTGATAAATCTAAGTTATCGGAGGTAAATGGTTCAAGTGCAGGATTACCTGAGCTTGATGTTAAGTTGCCACCTTGGCGAGTAGTTTCGATAACAGTCACTGGCGACATACTATCGAGCGTTGGGCGCGTTATCGTTTGTGATACGGCAGCACGGGCTATCAAATCGTCATTAATTTCAAGCTTTACACTAAAGTTAGGCAAAATAGCTTCGTAATCTGAGCTTGATGAAATATTTTTTACTGCACCAAAGTTAGCCAACATCTCGGTTTTATCTAAAATAGTTAGCGCGCTAACTGGCTCATCTGTGCCTTTTACTTTTACATCGGTACTTTCGTATCTAAAACCAGCAGATGCATATAACGGCATGCCAGCTAGCTCGGCCTCAAAGTCAAATTCAGTGTAAAATGAAAATGTATCTTCTGTTATTTCAAACGATTTATTGCGTTTAACTGCATCAAAACTAATAGGCTGACCATTCGCCGCAGCTATTTGCTCAAGGTACGCAAAGTTTGCCTCTCCATCATGTGCAAGCCATGACGTTGGCATACGACCGCTGCCGCTCACATCACCTAAAAAGTCATCTCCTGCGTCAAATACAAATTGCGCTAAGCCATCCATACTTGGGTCATCTGGGTAACCACAAAAGGTACAGTGAATACCTACGCCTTCGTTGTCCCAACGATCAAGGTTTTTAGTTTCAGTTGAATACATGGCACCAAATTTAACCGCGATTAACCCCGATGTACCTTCGTTATTCCATACACTATCCCAACGAAATTGATCAACAGTATCTTCAACAGCCCAACCACGGCGGAGCATTACATGTGCTCGGCTATTTGCTGTATCTAAATGATTAGACACTCCATCAGGCGTTACCCCTGGATCGTAAGCCACACCATTCAGTTCTTGTTGGCCACTATAAATATTAGGGTTAGCTGAGGAAAATTCACTGGCGTAAGGCAAAATGCCACCGTCTACTTCAAAGCGCACTCGGTTAGCATAGCCAATCAACGATAGCTGATCGCCACCGCCATTATTAGCCTCACGCTCGGCTTTTGAGTGGCTCAAATCAAACTTCATATTTAAGTTATCGTTTACATGCCAATCAAAATTAAGACCAAGTGCACTTGAATTTGTTAGACGGTCAAACTTTTTAGCGTGCATATCGGTGGCAAGACCAACTTCTTGGTATAAATCAACTACAGTGCCATTTTCGTCAACAGTTGGCCCCGCTGCATCACCAAAGCCTTCTAAGTTTGGTGCTGTAAACCAGTGCCCGTATGAAGTTGTATCGGCCTCTACATCAAAATCGGAGTAAAGTGCGTCAGCAGTAATCACTAAATCATCTGATGGCGCATACTGAATAACTAAGTTGGCATTAGTGCGTGTGCGTGTTTCTGTAGTAACTTTGTGATCATAATTGCGTGGCGAAAATATATTACCACTGTAAGCTTGCCCACTTTGAGTTTGCGGGTTTGAAACACCGACGTTTTCGAGCCATCCATCTACTTGAGCTTGGTTTAAGCGTGTTTCGCGCTCTTGGCGAGAAACGGCAAACAACAAACCCAGTGTGTCATCATTAAATGTATTACTAATTAACCCTGAAATTTCTGGTGTGGTTTCTTCGCTATTTTCATCGTAAATACCTTTAACACTACCCGCTATTTTAAAGCCACTAATCGCAAATGGACGCGCCGTATTAACGTTTACTGTTGAGCCAATACCACCAGATTGCATAGTGGCCGTTGAGGTTTTAAATACATCTAGGCTTTTAACCAATTCTGATGCAATGGTATCAAAGCTAAATGCACGGCTTTGATTCTCTGATGCCATTTGGCGTCCGTTTACTAGTACAGTATTAAACTGCGGGCCAAAACCACGCACCGTAATAAGCTGCCCTTCGCCGCCTGAACGGTCTATTGAAACCCCAGTAATACGTTGCAAAGACTCGGCTAAATTTGTGTCAGGAAATTTACCAATATCTTCTGCTGAAATGGAGTCAACCACGCCACCGGCTTCTCTTTTTGCATCCATGGCTCGACCAAGCGAGCCTCTAATTCCGCGTACTTCTATTATTTCTGGATCTTGTACTGCTGTTTCTGCAACTGCAGGAAGGGTTGCCATTGTGCTTAATACAGCTAGTACAGCACTCGACACGCCATTTTTTTTATAGTTAGCCATGTTGTCAGTTCTCTCGAAGCTAGGGTCTATTAAAATAGAAATTTGCCCATCTTCGCTAACTTGCATTTGCAAGCCGGTACTGTCGAGTAAAATCTGTAATGCATTTATTATTGAATACTCGCCAGTAATAGTATTTGTTTGTAACTGTTGAATTTTATCCAACGGAAAAAGCAAAGTAATATCGGCTTGCTCGGCAAAGTTTATTAGCGATAAATCGGCCCTTTGTCGAGGAATGTTAAACATTGCTTTTTCGTCCACCGAGCTCGCTTTCACCTCTGTGGTGACTAAGCTAAAAACAAGCACATATAGCGGTAAACAAAGTGGCAAATGTATACATTCCATGCGTATAGTTTTTGGCCATACACAGAATGAAGACGAGTGACTTTTTATTTTCCTCCATAAATATTTTTTATTTTTTTCAAATAATTTATTTTTTTGACTAGCCATACTTATTATTACTAAACCTTTATTATTTTTTGGTGTGCAAAAAAAATGTTGTGGGGTTTCAACTAAAAAAGTTAAATATATTTTTATATTAATTAATTGGTTATATGAACACGTATAATTATAGAGCTAGCCTATACGTGTTAATAATTTGAAAAACTGTAGTACACTTGGTATTCAAATTACAAGCTTTTAACAACAAGGATTGATAGTGCCTGCAATTTTACAAATAGAAAAACAATTTATTTTAAAATTGAGTAGCGGATTTTTTATTACCAATCGTCTTAAGCTGTAATGGCAAAACAATAACAACAATTGCCAAAACCACACACACACGAGACACACACTCAATGACAAAAGACACACTATTTTATAAGGCTTATCTGGCCTCGCGCAAAGGTCTCTCAAATGTAGTGGCACGCATAGTACCTCCACATGAAATTGAAGACATTGTGCAAGAAACTTACGTGCGAATTTGTCAAATAAAAAACACTGAAAACATTAGCTCACCAAAATCTTTTATTTATAAAACGGCGCGTAACCTAGCGCTCGATTATCAAAAGCAAGCCAATATACGACTAGTCGATAGTATCGACAACATGGAAGCATTAGAGCAACTCTTAGCAGAACATCAGAAAGACGAAATGTACGAAAATGCGCTAACCGATTGCGAATTTTCAAATTTTTGTGAAGCTGTCAGGCTTTTGCCTGTTCAATGCCGTAAAGTGTTTGTATTAAAAAAAGTGTATGGTTATTCGCAGCGAGAAATTGCTGCTCAATTAAACCTTAGTGAAAGTACCGTGGAAAAACATATAGCAACCGGCGTAAAACGTTGTACGCAGTTTATGCGTCAATCTGAAAAAAGTGTGTATGGCAAACCGAACTCTTCTTCACAAAAAAGTGCTGGAGGTAGTCATGAGTAATGTCCACCATATAAGCGAACGAAATAATAAGGCCGTCGAAGACGCACGCCTTGATTGTGCTAGTGAATGGCTTGCCAAGCTCGATAGAGGTTTAACTAAACCCGAAAAAGACGCATTGCAGCTATGGTTAGCTCAGTCATATAAAAACGTCGAAGTATTGCTTGAAGTTGCACACCTATGGGACAAGATGGGTGAACTTAGCCGCTTATCTGATCTATTCCCGCAATCACAATCTAGACAAAAACGCCTCCCTGTGTGGTTAGGTGCAACGGCCGCTTCTGTTTTATTGGCTGTTGCACTTAGCTTTTTTCAAGAAGCATTTAATTTTTCATTTTTTTATCCCGTTAATCAGTCAGCTGTTGTCGCTAAGCAACTTAACTTTCAAACGGGTGTAGGTGAAAGCAAAGACATAATTTTGCCAGATAAAAGTGAAATCACATTAAACACTAATAGCTTTGTACAAATAAGATATACCCGAGACTCTCGAGTAATTAACTTACTGCGGGGCGAGATACATATAAATGTGGCGCATGATAAGACACGGCCTTTGAGTGTTATTGCTGGTGATAAAGTTATTCAGGCAGTAGGCACTGCGTTTAATGTTGAAGTGGGTAAAAAACAAATAGAGTTAATAGTCACTGATGGCAAAGTGCTTGTTGCCGAACAAACTAGTTCGCAACCATCAAACCTCCAAAAAAATGGAACAAATAAGCTTGGTAAATATTTATCAAATAACTCTACAGCAGTTTCTAAAGGTGAAAAGCTCGATTTAAGTTTCAAAGGTAAAATAGCTAAGCACGTTGAAAAAGTAGACCCTATAGATGTAGCGGCTAGTCTTTCTTGGCGTAAAGGAAGCCTTATTTTTAGAGGCGAATCTCTTGCCGATGCCATGGCCGAGATTAGTCGATATACGAATATAGACTTTGAGCTTTCTGATGATGAGCGTTTAACAAGGGTACAAGTCGCTGGTATGTTTAAAACAGGCGATGTTAAGGGCTTATTAGAAGTATTAAATAATAATTTTAATATTAGTTATGAAAGAATTAGCCCAGATAAAATTCGTTTAAATTACGCAGATCCAAGCGCTTCAATATAGTACAGTACACAATAATAAAAATCAGGACACACAATCATGACATCATCTTTATCGCCGAGGAATAATAGCTCGGCGCACACATCAAACACGTGCTCACTTTTTTACGTAATTTTTATCTCTGCCGTTGCTGCTATTGGTGGCTTTTTATTTGGTTTTGACTCGGGCGTTATTAACGGCACGGTGTCGGCACTCGGTAATGCATTTAATTCAAGCAGTGTAGCTACGGGCTTTAATGTAGCGTCTGTGTTACTAGGGTGCGCCCTAGGTGCGCTGGCTGCGGGGCCGCTGGCTGATAAGTTTGGTCGCCGTGCAATTATGATCATCACCGCGATTATTTTTGCCATTAGTGCATTTGGTTCGGGCATTAGCGAAAGCTCTGCGGAGTTTATTTTTTACCGTTTATTTGGTGGTTTAGGTATTGGTGCGGCATCGGTATTAGCGCCTGCTTACATTGCTGAAGTTGCGCCACCAGCACTTCGTGGTCGTTTAGCTACATTGCAACAACTCGCTATTGTATTGGGTTTATTTGCTGCTTTTTTAAGTAACTACTTAATTGCTGATGCAGCAGGCAGCGCGCAAAATATTTTAATGCTTGATATAGCCGCTTGGCGCTGGATGTTTTGGGCTGAGCTTGTGCCTGCTGTGTTGTTTTTAATCGGTGTTTTGTTTATTCCCGAGTCGCCTCGTTATTTAGTGGCGCAAGGTAAAGTAGACGATGCAAAATCGGTATTTAGTAAAATATCGAACGACAATGTTGATGCGCAAATAAGCGATGTTAAACGCTCATTGCATAGCGATACAAAGCCAAGTATTCGCGATTTATTTATTGATGGCAGTAAAAAAGTACACCCAATTGTTTGGGTGGGTGTGGCGCTGAGTGTGTTTCAACAATTTGTGGGTATTAACGTGGTGTTTTATTACGGCTCTGAGCTGTGGCAAGCCGCTGGGTTTGACGAATCGCAATCGCTATTTATAAATGTATTAGCGGGCACTACTAATATTGTATCTACTTTTATTGCCATTGCCCTAGTTGACAAAGTTGGCCGTAAACCACTGCTATTAGTAGGCAGTATTGGTATGTTTATCAGCTTAAGCGCGCTTACTTATATATTTGGCAGTGCAGGCCTTGATGAAGCAGGCAAACTTGCACTTAGCGATAACATGGGTACGTTTGCGCTTATTATGGCTAACTTATTTGTGGTATTTTTTGGCTTAAGTTGGGGCCCAATTGTATGGGTATTATTAGGCGAAATGTTTAATAACCGTATTCGTGGTGCTGCCCTTGCTGTTGCGGCTAGCGCACAATGGATTGCTAACTTTGCAATTACCATGACCTTCCCTATTATGCTGGCTAACATTGGACTTGCAGGCGCTTATGGCTTTTATGCGTTATCGGCACTTATAAGCATATTTTTTGTTGTTAAATACATTAAAGAAACACGCGGTAAAACGCTCGAATCTATGTGATTTTTAAAAGCGGTGATATTAATCGCCGCTTTGCTTTTACATACAATAGCGCCATTTAATAATGATTGTTTAAATAACCTAAACGTTAATTAATAAATATATTTTAAACTGCTGTTGATACGTAAACGCTCCTTTTACCAGCAAAATTTTAATACCAAAGTGTATAGCTACCGATTGCATACTTAAATATCGCTATAGCTCAATACGTTAGCGCATATAATCATTGCCGTATTACCTTTTATTATAACTAATCTATTTAAATTCCTTTTTAGAATATCAAAAATTAGCTATTGTCCGCCCATTCCAACTTTATGTATTTACTAAAATGAAAAAACAGTTAATTTCAGGCTTAGCTTTAACGTGTGCGTTAGGTTCGTCCAGTGCATTTGCTACTAATGGTTATTTTACTCACGGCTATGGCATGACCCACAAAGGCATGGCTGGCGCAGGTGTAGCGCTGTCAGAAGAGTTAATGTCTGGCGCTAATAATCCAGCAACCTTTTTACCTAACGGAACAGAGCTATCACTGGGCTTAGAGCTTTTTTCACCTGAACGAAAATATACTGCATCAAAAGTAGATACTTTTTACCCTGGTGCATTTTATCTTGAAGCAAAAACACAAAAAAGCGACAACACCGTATTTGCAATTCCAGAGTTTGCTATTGGCCATCAATTAAATGAAAAAGTAAATATTGGTTTATTAGTGTATGGCAACGGCGGTATGAATACCGAGTACGGCGCAGAATCCTCTCCTGTGGGGACTTTTTACGCTGGTACGACGGGCGTTGATTTAAAACAACTCTTTATTAGTCCAACAGTAAGCTATGAGTTGAATGAACAAACACGCCTTGGTGTATCCCCTATTTACGTGGTGCAACAGTTTGAAGCACAGGGGCTTGGAAACTTTGCTCCTTTTTCGCAATCACCAGAAGCGCTTACAAATAATGGCACCGATACAAGCACAGGCTTAGGCATTCAACTAGGTATTAGCCAAGATATAAATTCGTCATTAAGCTGGGGGGCAAGTTACCGCTCATCAGTGTCTATGCAAGAGTTTGATAGCTATAAAGGTTTGTTTGCAGAGCAAGGCGGATTTGATCTGCCAAGTTCGTTTCAACTTGGCGCAGCCTACAAGCTTACCCCAAGTAATCAGGTTGTATTTGATTGGCAAAAAATAAATTACAGCGAAGTAAAAAGTATTGCAAATCCAATCAGTAACTTGATGTTAGCACCTTTAGGGGTTGATGCAGGAGCTGGGTTTGGCTGGAACGATATGACTATTTATAAGCTTGGGTATCAATGGCAGCGTACATCGCAACAAAAGATTCGTTTTGGGGTGTCTTACACCGAGCAGCCTATTCCTTCTTCTCAAGTTATATTAAATATTTTAGCGCCGGGTGTTCAAGAGTGGCATTTTACTACTGGCTTTAGCCATTCTTTTACCAACAAGGTACAATTAAACGCTATGGCTTTTTATTCGCCAGCAAAAAAAGTAACGGGTGCTAACTACTTAGCACCTAATCAACAATTATCAATCGAAATGAAACAAACCGGTTTAGGCGTTTCTATTGTTTGGGAAATTTAAAAAATGATAACAGAATTCACCCCAGTATCGGCTGCAATAGGCGGGGCGTTAATAGGTATTGCGTGTACGTTATTACTGGTTTTATACGGAAAAATTGCGGGCATATCAGGCATTGTTAAGTCTGTATTCGCTAAAGCAAATTCAGACTCTCGTTGGCAGTTATACTTTATTTTAGGGCTATTGTTGGCAGGAGTCGCTGTAAGGGTATTTGCGCCATCTTTATTAGAAGGCGAATTGCAATTACCGTCTTGGCTTATTGTTGTTGCAGGGCTTTTAGTTGGCGCTGGTACAACGTTAGCTAATGGGTGCACAAGTGGCCATGGTGTGTGCGGCATGTCGCGCTTTTCTACTCGCTCTTGGGTTGCAACATGCACATTTATGCTTGTTGCCTTCATTACAGCAAACCTTGTAGGATAAATAATGAAAGCAATTATGATGGTTGTTATAGGCTTTATATTTGGCTTAGGACTTATTATTAGCGGGATGACAAACCCTGCTAAAGTGATTAACTTTCTTACGTATGGAAACCAATGGGACGCAAGCTTAATTATAGTGATGGCTGTTGCCATGCTAATAATGATGCTTACATGGTTATGGGTTGCAAAAAAAGAGAAGCCACTTCTTTCAGGAACGTTTAATTTAAGTGATTTAAAAAAAATTGATGCGCGCTTAATTATCGGCTCGGTACTTTTTGGTTTAGGCTGGGGTTTAAGTGGTATATGCCCAGGCCCGGGCTTGGTTCAATTAGTATCTCTTAAAATGGAGTTTTTATTGTTTTTTGCAGCCGTGCTAGGCGGTATGTGGTTAGCCAAAAAAGTATAATATTTGCTGCCGACTAAACTCGGCAGCTACTTTTACCCAAACAAAGGTACATAACTTGCTGCAATATATATAAAACTATATTGAACAGGTTTAAGTTATGCTAAATAAAGCGCTGGAATTTTCTAACAGCACACCTTGGTTAAGCGCAGCGTCCTCCCTTTTACTTATAGCTATACTACTGTTTTTAATTCGTTTTTTTGTAATGTACTGGCTAAAAAAATGGACTTCAAAAACCAAATTTATATTCGATACTTTACTAATAGAGTCAATATCTAAGCCGCTAACACTGTGCACAATTATTGTGCTGCTCACCATTTTAGAGCACGACACCTTCATTATTAGTACTTCTATTTCTCAGCAGATCCCTTTTAATAGCATTAATATTGTATTAGCGCTGCTTGCACTTATTATGTTTTTAGACCGCTTTATTATTGGCACTATTAATTACTATGGTAAACAATCAGCCGTGGTTTTTAATTCAAAAAGCATAATTAAAGGCGTGATACGCGTTACATTATCGTCAGTGGGTTTGCTGGTATTAATGGGCACGTTAGGTATTTCTATTACGCCCATTATTGCCTCATTAGGTATTACATCACTAGCTGTTGCTCTTGCTTTGCAACCTACCCTCGAAAACTTTTTTTCTGGCGTGCAGCTAGTAATAGATAAACCTATAAGGGTGGGTGATTTTATTGAGCTTGAATCTAAGGAGCAAGGCTTTGTTGATCATATAGGCTGGCGATCTACATGGGTTAAAATGCTACCTAACAATATGATTATTATACCTAATAGCCAATTATCTAAGTCGCGTATTATTAATTACTTTTACCCTGAAAAAGAGTTAAGCGTGCCTGTTGATATAAGCGTGCATTACGATTCAGATTTAGAGTTTGTTGAGCAAGTAACACTTGAAGTGGCTCGCGAAATACTTATTTCACACGAATGGGGCGTTGATGATTACAATACCTTTGTGGTTTTTCATACCTTTGATAGATCAAGCATTAACTTTACGGTAATGCTTAGAGCTAAAGAATACTTTAATCGCTTTTGGGTAAAATCTGCTTTTATAAAAGCCCTGCATAAACGCTATAAAAAAGAAGGTATTGTAATCCCCTTCCCTATTACGGCTATTAACACTACTCAAGAAGCCGCTAAATTTAATAGTGATAAAAAGGTGCAAGGCGATACTTAAAACAAAGCGCGAGTAACTCTCGCGCTAATAAGTATTAAAACTTGTAGGTTATTTGCCCAATAATTTCACGAGGGCTGCCAGGAAAGTGGCCGTTTCGCTCACTAAATCCACTAACCGCGTATTCTTTATCAAACAGGTTATTAATATTTACACTCAGTAATACGTCGTCAAAGCGACTCGTCCAGCTCATATCAAATACGGTAAATGGTTTTACTTTTTGACCACTTGTACTAAGTTGCTCACTTACGTAATTTGCACCAAAGGCAATTGATGAGTCAATCGAATCCAGTGCGTAGCGAGTCCATAAACCTGCCTGGTGGCGTGGTGCATTAGCAAAGCGCGAACCGTCTCCAAATGTATTTGAAAGCGTATCACCCGTTACGCCGTCTACCACTTGCGTATCGTTGTAAGCGTAGTTAGCCGTTACGGTCCAGTGCGCTGATAAATCGCCTACGAGCGTTGTTTCAAATCCTCGACTTTCTACTTCACCTATATTTAAAAGTGCAGCAATGCCATCTCCCGCTCCCGTATCGTCAGGGTTGCTCATTACCACGTTTTCTTTATTAATTTGGTAAATTGCAAAGGTGCTCATTATTTTGCCGTCGAGCCATTGGTTTTTCATACCCAGCTCGGTTTGCTTACCGGTTTCTGGTTCTAAATTACCTTCGCCTTCTACATCTTCTTGATCGGCTGACGATGTAGGATTAAAGCTCTCTGAGTAGTTAATATATACCGATGTGTTTTCTACTGGTTGGTAGGTCACAGCAACGCGCGGCGTTATGTCGTTATCTGAGTAACTAAAGCCAGTTTCTTGATTAAACTCTTTAAAATGGTCGTAACGCAGGCCTGCAATAATAGTCCACTGCTCGCCTATGCTAATTACGTCTTGTGCATACACACCAAATCGGTCGGTATCAACGCCATCGCGGTTTAAATCGGTGAGGTTATAAGTGCTTGGATCGGTTTCACCGTAGTTTAAATTAAAAATATTTAAATTAGCGACGCCATCGGCCTCATAGCGGGCACGTAAGTAGTCATATTCGGTATCAACGGTGTGGTAATCACCACCAAATAAAAACTGATGGGTTAATTGTCCTTGTCCAAAGTTATAAACAAAGTCGGTGGTTACACTTGCCTCTTTATTGGCACGAAATTGCTTACGGTATTCACGCTTAATCGTTTCATCGTCAATATTGGCAACGCCATCACTGTTTACATCTACCCAACTTTGCGACTCATGGTAGGCTTGGTCTCGCTCATTATCCATGTAACGAAACGTAGTACTTAAAGAAAAATCATCACTAAAGTAATGACTTATCTCGGCTTGAAGCACCAACGCTTCCATATCTTGATAATCAACCGCTTCATTAGCGTTATAACTTGGGTCAACTAAAAAGTTGCCGTTGTCATCTACCGGTACGCCCCGTAAGCGGTTACCGCCCAGGTCTTGTTTTATGTAGTCAACACTTGTGGTTAAGGTTGTTGAATCACTTAAATCAAATAACAATCCGCCTGTTAGCTCGGTATTAGCGGAGTCTGCATTGTTACGAAAGCTGTCTTGCTCTTCATAATAACCACCCAATCTATAAGCCATTGTATCGTTTAAACCACCCGTCATATCGAGTGATGCACCACGGGTGTTGTAATTACCCAAAGTAAGCTTTAATTCGCGTTTTTGTGTGTAGCTTGGCTTTTTAGTTACGTAATTAATCATCCCACCAGGTTCGCCACCGCCATACAAAGCAGAGGCTGGCCCTTTTAATACTTCAACACGTTCTACATTAAATAACTGCGGTACACCAAAGCCCGAATATGGGTCGCCACGCACACCATCGTAAAATACATTTGCGTCATCTCTAAAACCACGAAAAGTTACGCCTGAGTAGCTATATTCGCTCACTCCCGCAATAGAACGGTACAAATCGGTAATGTCACGAGCTGCTTGGTCAATTATAAGTTGCTCTGTTAAAACCTGAGCCGATTGCGGAAGCTTAATAAGATCTAAATTAGTTTTAGTACCAATTTTACTTTCGGTTTCTAGGTAAAATTGCTGGGCACGGCCAGTTACTTCTATTTTTTCAATATCGTTATTTTGCTCTGCAAATGCCATATTAGAAAAAGCAGATAAAGACGCAGCAATACTTAATGCCAAATAATTAGGGTTAAACATGATAATTCCTGGGAGAAGTGTAGATAGCCAACAAGCTAAATGATAACTCTTATCATTTTCATAATCAACACAGGAGCGGGTTTAATACATCTAAATATTAGAACTAATATTACTCAAAACAGAGCGCTAGCCCTTTTATTGCAGTTAAAATAAAACCCCTACTGTATTAAATACAGTAGGGGTTATTAAGTAATTCTTAAATTAGTTTTAGCGTGTAATTTACCCAGCAATATTGCTAATTTGAATTACTGGAGACACGTTAGTAAAATTAACTAAATCAGCCGCTATTACTTCTTGATGAGGTGCAAAGGCTTGCTGAAAAGATTCTACCGATTCAAACACTAAATGCCCCATAGCAATATAAGTTGGCGCTTCGCCCGGTGCGCCACCAGCTAAACCTGCATCTGCACTACTTGATATAAGCGCTTTACCAACTAACTCTGCAACTAGTGGTAAATGTGTTTTACAGTAGTAGTCCATATCGAAAGTAGCACTTTCATTATTTGGGTATAATACGCTTACTTTAATCATTACATTCTCTCTTTTATTTACTAAAAAATTTAAAGCTGTGCTAATAAACAGCTTTACAAACTAGTGTTCAAAGCGTCTTTTGAAATAGTATGAATCATACTTAAGTAAAAAGCGCATAAGTGAGCAGTCGCTCAATTATGTAGTATTCATGCTCATAGCGCCAGTAATTTGATTGCAATGCGTATTTTAATTAAGGTGATACTTCGCTAATTTACTTAAGTGCGGGTCGTTTTTTAAAAGGTTTGGGCGGTAAAGACTCTACAAAGTTAACGCACGTATTTACCCAATATGTTAAATCAGAATCAGACTCAAAACCTTCAGGCAAAATATAAACCAAGCCCTTAACTGGCTTTCCGGTAAAGTCCATTTCAGTTACATGAGGTTTAGCTAAACAATCGCTGTAGTTTTCAGGCCCTACTCGCACCATCAGCTTGTTGCCTATTATTACGCAGCACATATACTCCGAAATTATAAAACATAAACCACCAAACATTTTCTTTACTACTAAATCGTGGCGCGCATTAAACAACTCATAGAGTCGCTCTTCTAACCCTCTGTCAAAAGCCATTTAAGCATCTCTATTTTTTAATAAACACATTACACACTTAATAACGGTAATAGCACTTAAACCTAAGTAAATAAAATAATAAAAGGTGGCTGGAAAAGGTATGCAAAGAGTAGGTATAAAATTATTTTGGACTTAAAGTTTTTATTAAACCGCACTAATCAAAGCTGATTGAGCTGACACTAGTGCGGTTCAAAAGTAAGTATAAAACTAACTAATTCAATATTAATAAACTAAAATGCTTATGCTGACAGTTGCACTGGAGCATCTGCTGCAGATGCTTTTTTCATACTGCCTTCTTGCTCTAAGCGAATATGCCAGCTAAACGCTTCTTCAAGTAAATGAGGGGTGTGCCCGCCACGCTCACAAGCACGATTGTAGTAATCTAACATATCGTCACGATAATCTGGGTGCACGCAGTGCTTAATAACTTGTATCGCTCGCTCACGCGGCGCTAAACCGCGTAAATCAGCTAATCCTTGCTCGGTTACTAAAATATCAACATCGTGCTCGTTATGATCAACATGGCTCGCCATAGGCACTACGCTTGAAATAGCCCCATCTTTAGCAATCGATTTAGTCACAAATATTGCTAAATGAGCATTACGAGCAAAATCACCCGAGCCACCAATACCATTCATCATCCGTGTGCCACAAACATGTGTTGAATTTACATTGCCATACATATCAAACTCAAGCGCAGTGTTTATTGCAATAATTCCTAAACGGCGCACTATTTCAGGATGGTTCGAAATTTCTTGAGGGCGTAACACTAGCTTGTCTTTGTATTGTTCTAAATTATTAAATACTTGCGCGTTACAACGCTCTGACAAAACAATTGAGCTGCCCGATGCAAAACTAAGCTTACCTGCGTCAATTAGGTCAAACGTCGAATCTTGTAGTACTTCAGAGTACATTGTTAGGTCTTTAAAGTCAGAGTCGAGTAATCCCATCATTACAGCATTTGCAATGTTACCAATGCCTGCTTGTAGCGGTCCTAAATTAGCTGGCAATTTATTTTGAGCCACTTCGTCTTTAAAAAAGTTAACTAAATGGCGCGCAATAGCGGCGGTGTCTTCATCAGGGTCGGTAACGGTAGAAAACGAATCGCTTTGGTTAGTAAAAACAATACCAACAATTTTTGCAGGATCGATAGGAATAGCAGTGCTACCAATTCGGTCATCCACTTTAACTAACGGCATTGGTTGGCGAGTAGGACGATACGAAGGGATGTATATATCGTGCAAACCTTCAAGATTCGGGTTATGCAGCATATTAATTTCAACAATGACTTCTTTGGCAAAAATAGCAAAACTGGCTGAGTTACCAACCGATGTAGTTGGCACAATATGCCCTTCTTCGGTAATAGCGACTGCTTCAATAACAGCTACATCAGGCATGGTTAATTGATGATTTCGTAGATGCTCAACCGTTTCAGATAAATGCTGATCAATAAACATAACTTCGCCGTTATTAATCGCTTTACGTAAAGTGCTATCTACTTGAAAAGGCATACGACGCGCTAAAATGCCCGCTTCTGTTAATAGCTTGTCGAGATCATTACCTAATGACGCACCCGTCATTAAATTTATTTTGATTGGATTTTTTTTGACTTGCTCAATTAATGCTCTGGGTACTGCTTTAGCTTCTCCGGCGCGAGTGAAGCCACTCATCCCTACAGTCATTCCATCTTTAATAAATTGGCTTGCTTGTTCTGCCGGCATCACCTTGTCGTGCAGGTTACTATTGCGAATACGTTCCAAGTGCATACTGAGCTCCTCTCTAAATTTGACATTATTCTAATCCTAACTTCGTACTACACAATCTAGACTTAAGTCGTATTTACGAATCGAGGATGAGCAACATGTTTAAAAGGGAGGTTAATTTACTTTTAATTAATACTATCATGTAGTTATTAGTAATATTTTTAACAAAAATGACATAACAATCTATAAAGTAATTTATAAAGTAATCTATAAATAAATAGTATTATTTAATTAGAGGAATTATTTTTGAGGAATTAACTTTATTAGTTCAAACACCCAAATGTTGTTTGAAGTATAAGTTGACATAACCACATTCGACTTTATTGACCTACAGCACTGCAAGTGAAGTATAAGTTGGCATAGTATTAAAGCGAAAAATGGCATAAAGTGCCCAAATAAAGTTTTGTGTAATGAGACTCCTTTAATAAAAGAGTACATAAAAGATTACTCAGCACCAAAAGTAGAAAAAGATAAAAATAGTTAGGATGGTAATAACAGTGCAATATACTGCCCATTTGGCTTAAACTCAGAAATCCTTAAGCTTGGACTTCCCAGCTCTGTATAAACAGCTTAGAGAAAGAGCACGTTCAGAATTCTGAACGTCCTCGATTAACCCTCTTTACGCTTTAAAGTCGATCTAACTTAATGTGCCCTGCTGTTTGCCCACCAATATTCCATTTCCTGTTAGTCCAATAGTTACCTTCAAAATGATATTCGTAGTCATTCCAAAGCAACTCTAGCCTGGCCGAACCATGAAAAAACTGTTCATCTGTTGGAAGTGGATCTTTAACACAAACCTTATAATTATAGTAAAGGTAAAGATTACCCTCTTCAGTTTTTAGCCAAGAAGAGAGCACCTCACTTTTCATATAGTTATTCTCACTTACTCCTGTCATTTTAAAAGTTAAAAAAGACATTTTGATATCGAAGTCAACACGAACATGCTTTTCTTGAACTTCATCATCGTCAGGTAATTTATATCTAGCTTTTAAAGTGCCTTTCCACTTACCACTTAGATTTGGACAAAAATGCTTTTGTATCAAAGATATTTTCCAAACATATTCCCAAAGTTTCAGGTTGAATAAAAAAATTAAAATTACAATAGGCACCACTACATACCTTACAGATGTATATTGTAATCCTAACGTGGCGACTAAAAAGCCAAGTGATATTAAGGATAAAATTATAAACTTTTGTACAGTACTGCCATATTTACTAATAATAAGAGACCACATCATTACCCCCTGACGTATAAGTGTTTAGCTTGTATGAATTAGCTATGACATAGATTAGTGGAGTTTTTGTTAGCTTTTGTGAGCTTCTAAAGGCTAACAAATCCTTTATAGATGGTTTTATTGATGCTCCACCAGGGTGGGTATGCCACTCCCCAAGGTAATCTCCATAACCATTGGTATCCCTGTGGAATTGTACAGCTTGTTCTAAATGACTCTTATCTCTTCTTTGAAATAAAGCACGCGCCCTAATATCCATAAAAGAAGGGGTTGTGATTTTAATTATTTCGTACTCAACTGATCCTTCTTTGATGTACCTATGTCCAAGTAGCAAGCCTCCAGCCTCATTTCTTTGCCTAGAATAATCCATTATTAAAGATACTACTTTTGGATCAAAATGGACTTTAATCACCTCACTCATTTTTTTTCACCCTACAAGCTGGGCAATAAGGTGAACGTTGCAACGGCTTATTTTTATGTTCTGCTGCTTTTTTTCCTAGAGTTTTAAAATATATGTAAGCATTTTTTTTATCTGAATACTCGCTGTCTAAAATATTTGCAGCAATGAATGATGCAGCACCAATTGAACTATCAACAGGAAATTGCACATTGCTTTCACCACAATTTCTTGTAATCAATGCTTTATGTTCTGCTTTTTTGAACTCTTTATCTATGTGTTTATGTTGGTTATCAAATAAACACCTATAGCATCCGCCATCACCTTGTTTAAATAACCTAGCAGAGTGACCACCGGCACACAAATACGAATGGTAAAGTTTAAAAGGGAACTCATTACTTATATATTGATGATTCAATGTCATTGCCGTTGAAAATTCACCTGTAGCATCTATTACAATATCTGTTCCTTGAGGGATTTGGTTCAAATTAGTAAATTTTTCCTTATGAGAAAATAAATTGTTATTCGGTGCTAATTTTTTTTGTGAATTGACTAAAGCTTGTGCCTTATTAATAAATAACGATTCAGACCCGAGTAAATGTCTTGAAATATTTTGAGGTAGTAACACATCATCATCATAGATGTGGAGTGACTTGGACGAACCTGCACCATGTTTCATCAAAATATGTGCTAAGTAGCTACCTAAAGTTCCAGCCCCAATAATACAAATTTGCTTATCTACTAAGTTTTGGGAATAGTTTCTTTTGATCAGAGTGCTTTGGGAACCATCTGAAAAATGAACATTAGTTACTTTTTTTAACTCCCCACCAAAGTTATTCGACATAATACGCAGTTGACCACGCAATAAGCGCTCAATGAAGTTTTTACTTCTATTTTGTAGTTGCTTAATCTGTGCCTGAGCTAATTTAATAATATAAGCATATATATTGCCATTATAATAAAAACATAAAGCGAAACCTCCGAACTGTTTTATATCGTCTTTTTCTCTGTGGATTAAGTTTTTTAGCTTTTCTTTTAGAGTAGTTAAAGTCTCTTTATTTGTGCCTCTAACTATATCAATAAAGCCTGTAACCTGAGCAAGACCTGCTTGCCCCTCAGGTGATGTTTTAATCTCTTCTAGGTTGGTAATTATTGTTGGAATGGGTGAGTAATTACCTTGGGTAATATGACTTATACAACCTTGACTAGACTTTGCGACATATGCAAGTTTATTGCTTGCATCTGAAGATTCGTATAATCGAATGGATAAAGTAGACTCTGTTGGACTTTTTACAAAGTAGCTAAAGAAGTCTCTTGGAAAATATGCTGTTACCTCTGCTTTAAATGCATCAAAGCGGTCTTCGGGACTACGTGCAACAATGTCTTTTACCCTCTTTAAATATATTTCAATAACCTCTTCAATTGCATATGGCTCTAGTTTATGAGTTGTAGTATCGAATACACATAGCTTATGTAGGCCATTTTCTGGCTTTTCAATATTAGGCCAAAACTTATCTAAAGGGGGTGGCCGGTTGGCAAGATATATCGTGGGCGGTTCAAAAAATGGAACTTCGTTAAAACCAAAAATGACATCAACGAATCCTTGCTGAACTTGAGGTATACTAACTCTCCCCTCGTAGCAGTAATCATGAATACATGTGTATGTCATTATATTGAGTGAGAACCCTTTTTGAATGAGGGTATTATGAGCTATTTCTAAATATTTTTTCATCCGAAAGTGTTGTGCTCTTGTATAGGAGTTATAACTTCAGATTTTTTTGTTTTAAGGTCACTATCTCGACTACAACGAATAATTCTTGTTTGATCATTTGGCATTCTAATTCCAAATAGATTAATTAGAATATCCAAAGTTTCACGTTCAGTAAGTGATGTAACAAGTGCTTGCTTAAATGACATCGCGAAACTATCAAACTTCATTCGTAATTCTTGCTTCTCTAATTCTGTAGGTGAGTGAATTGTCAAATGTGCTGACTCAGGATGTGGATGCTTTAATTCATCTGAAATCACAGCAGGTAATTTCTGCACCACGTTATATAGTTCTTCAGTCAAATCTCCGTGTTTGGGAGAGTTCGACATGATTTTTTCAATAGCTACCATTAAAGATATTGAACTTGGTCCACCTGTTGGATAATTATGATCTCTAAGACCTTTAACAACCATTACAATATCTTTAAAGTTAGGGTGAAGTTTTTTTGCTCTACTTACCCAGTCTTTTATATGCTCTGGGTTCGATTCTAGCCATTCGCCATTTCTAAGAGCTAGATTGACAGTGTGGGTTTTTAACTCTGTGTCTTGAGCTGAATTTGATTCCATTGATGCAGATTCGAACAACCATAAACGGTTGAAGTCTTCATCAGGAATAGCATAACAAGGAATGTCAAGATGAATAGCTTCATTGGTCTGTAAGCGACTGCAAGTTTTCTTTGGTATTTGCTTCCAGCCATTAGCGCTAGCCATTTTCTTAAGTACCCTATCTACAACTTCAAACATCGCGGTACTCATGGTTTTATCATCATACTGTACAACGCTCATAGGTATATACATACCATCATCTAAATCAATATCTTGAGAATTGTGGGCTGGCTGTACTATAGTGCCGTATACATAACTACCTTGCATTTTGAAGCGAGGCTTCAACTTTATAAGCTGTTCCAATTTACTTAAAGGTACTCTTTCATAAAGGTCTTTGTCTTGTTTTACTTGTTCTTTAGCGTATGACCAAGCTTCCAATATCCCGCTCCGAGCATCATCTCTAAGAGATACGAGCTTTGAGCGTATTTCATCAGATATTCTTAAGTTATCGAGATAATATTCCCTATCCCTTAAACCTGAAGAACTCAAAAGTTTGTTAATTGAAAATTTAAGCATATTCATAACCTCAAAATCTATATCTAGTATTTAATGTAATACTGAAATACCACATACAGTGTTACATGCTTTTGTAATTAATTGGGGTTGTATTTTAAAACTCAACCGTCAGTTCATACTTTATTCAAAAAAGTATTTTTATAGTTAATAGTCGAAATAAATTACCTTATTAATCTAGACAGCTAACTTTTTGTAACTTGTTTAGCTATATAAATTATAAAATATTCTAAAATCGCGACATGCAGCTAAAACTTAAAGCTTCAAATAATATAAGTTTAGTTAGGTCTACTTTCGCAAAAATAGTCAGTGCGGAATTTTGGAACCCTTGAGCAGCCCAAGTTTTGTACTAGACTAAAATGAATAATTACAACGGAAGATAATATGAGTATTAAACCAGGTCCAAAACCTAAAGCTGACTCTACAGGTAAAACTGATAAGAGAAGACGTGTTACCCCAGAGAATAAAAGTAAACACCCAAGTCTTAAAAAGCATGATCACAAAAAAGGTGAATGAGATTAAAATTATTATTCGGCTTTAGAACAAAAGACCCCAGCATTTGCTGGGGGTCTTTTTATTTAGCCTCTGCCTTTTCGGCAGTTAAAAGTTACAATTTGAGGTTGTTTACTTCCCGGCCTAACTTCAGCTGCCTACTCGGCAGTTCACGACTAAGTAAACCGTCTTTGCTTTTCACGAATATTTCCAGCTGCCTACTCGGCAGTTCACTATTAAAAATAGTTTAAATTCCTATAAATACCAAACTGTTAAATGAATTTAAATTATTTACCCTTATTTTTAATCAACCTTATAACCAGTTGAAAATTAAAAGAGTGTTTTAAAATTATTAAAAAAGGGTATTCAAAGAGGGAACCGTGCCTTGAAATGTTTGATTTGTAGCAAAGCCATAATTATTAAATTGATTTTCTATCGCATTAGTATTTTCAATTTTTTGTATGTGAAGTATAAAATTTTCCCCGTTGCCTTTGCTTGATACGGGTATTGAATGAAAGTGGCCTATGGCTTTTTCCTCAAATTTATATTCAGGGTTGTAAACCTCGCCTCTAGCTTCAGCTCGCTTTTTAGCGCGTTTCAATCGTCTTTGCTTTTCACCAACAAATGCTTTGGCTACTGATTGGTTGCGAACAAACATGACTTCGCTTTGGTTTACTGGTATTTCGAGTATTTTTGATAAGCCAAATAACTTATCATGAGCCATCATCTCAAAATAGCTTTGCTGAGATAGATTGATTAATTGCTTCTTATCTGTCGATACAAACGCTAATTCATTACCTATTGTTTGCTCATTCCATTTAGGAAAGCACACACCAATATTACTAATTTCACGTGAACTCATAAACCCATGCAATATGGCGATACATCGCCCAGCAAGGAGGCTTACATCACAATTTTTAGGTAAATAAGTAATAGTAAAATAATAGCGCTTCAAGCTTTACTCCTTTGGAACAAGCCACCTTTAATCAGCACTGCCGCAATAAAGTGAACTGCGTTTGATTCTTCATTTTGCCCTAAACCATGTCTTTCCATGTGCTTAATATGTATGGCAATGCGCGGGAGTAATGAATAAAAGTCTGAATTGCTCTTAGGCGTTCTGTGTGCAACTAATATTTGCTTATCTGCACCATACTCATGAGTGCGCAAAGGTTTGTAGCCTCCCTCATACCAATTATCGATAGTTTGGATAGCAGCCCCTACTTTTTGTGAGTTTAAACTTGCTGCTTTTTTATCGCCCACTTGAGTGTATGCAAGCTGTTTAGATGACATGCCCTGTTCAACAGTATCTACAAATTTTTGACTAGGGTGAACCTCTTGGCTAAATGCATTTTTAATTTTTGCGGTTATATCTAAATAACAATAACTTTGAGGGTTACTGAGCCCTTCTTGAATAGATTCTGACAATGTTATTAATGCTGTTTGATTATTTTGCCAATTGCCTTGCCATTTTAGTTTTTGCGCACCTTCAACAATGATCGGGGCTGCATATTCAGTAAGGATTTCAATATCAATATTTGGTGATTGGCGGTTACGCCAAAGCCAGTTCCCCATCAGTATATTTTTAGCATAGCGAGTTGCAACTTCATTAAGACCATTGTGTTTTTTGTAAGTTTCAAAAAACCGTTTTAACCAATAAATAACTTTAGGGTCATCACAAACATGTGGTTCATTGCTATTAGCCTCAACCCTAAGTGAAAAACGGCAAAATAGTTCATTTACCGTTGGAGGCACGTAGCACACATCAATTGTTTGTGGGTTCCCAAAAGCGAGATCTTGTGGCGCTAAATTTTTAGCCACATTTTGCTTTTGATACGCATCGCCAAACCCTGACTTTTGCCCAACTAATTTATTTTGCTCTATTTGTAACGGTTCAAAATCAGACTCCGGTGTTTTATAAAAAAACACCGCTTTACTGGGTGAGAGCGAACGCGTGTAACTTAAGTGCCGAGGTAATTGCATTATTCATACTCAAACTTAGACTTTTTCATAAGCATAGACTCTTTTTGAACATCCATAACCCAAAATGCATGATGAAAAAACTGCTTAGCCCCTGCGTACTTTACTGATGTATTGCTAACACACTCTAACAACCCAATTACGGGCTCTGCATAACAATGGTGTTCATGTAATGCTGCATCTCGCTTTACGGGTTCTTCAAGCGCAGCAAAGCCAATTGCAGCAGGTCTTAAATTAAAGTTACCGTTAAGGGCATCAATTAATTGTTCAAAACTTTTAACTACTTTTTTTGAAGAGTATAACCAACTGCCATTTGACGATTTTACCTTAAGGTTTTTAAACAGCTCACTCGGTTTAGTATGTACATGACACCAGTCTATATTTTGATATAACGAAGGTGGATGCATAGTCCCGCCTGCAAACGTAGATGGTAGTGCGGGCTTTATAAGCTGACTATTTAACTTATCTAACAGCTCAGTATTTGGTACCAAAAGCCTAAATACTAAATCGAGTGTTATGTCACATTTAGGTTTATCGATAATTCCTGATCTTATTACATGACTACGGCCAGCAACTTGTTTTAACTTATTTGGTTCAGGTAATGGTTTACCCGTATGTAGTTGATAGTTTTCAATGTAAATGGCACTGCCAATACACTTAATTGAAGGGTCTATAAAGTTCTTTAGCTTACGCTCAAAATTATGAGCATGCCCATTTAAAGCAGTAAGTGACGGCATACCTTGAATATACGGGTTAGCCATTGCCTCAGCATCAAACACTCGCATATCTTGGCAATGTACATACACTATTTGCTCATCATTTAATATTTCTTGTTCAGCTGCACAGTGAGTAAATACATAGTTTAACTGCGTTTTAAACAACCCCATTAAATTAGGGTGATACGCAAAGCGTTTAAGTTTGCTCAAAGAACTAAGGCTTTCATTTAATATGTTACTAAATTGGCTAATACAGTTAGTAATTCTCTGATCTAAGTAATGCTTTGCCCACTCAGGGTAAGCTTGCTCTTGAGCGTTATTTTTAGCTTCCAGAATGTTATCCAGCCATAACTGCAAACTAACACGTACTTGCCTAATAGCCGCTACTCGCGCTAATCGCTTTTGCCTTAACGTATTAAACTGTTTAATACCTATCAACACCAAAAGTGCCTGTTGAAATTGACTGCTTAATAGCGCACGAATTTTAAATGCTTTCTCAATATCATTATCAGCTACTTTAGAGCGGTTAACAGCCTTAGAATATGTTTTAGGAAAGTAACGAAGCACTCTAATATTACCGCCTACTGAGCTTGCTAAATCGCCAACATTGGCAGGTCTTGAATGCTCAACTAAACCAAAGTTTAACTTACGTTCTATTGTTAATTGCTGAATTTTAGCTAGCATTGCGTGGCTTACTACAGGCGTAACCGCAAGGTAGCTTTGCTGAAATGGCATTTGTAATTGTGGTGAAAAAGAACTTACTTCTAAAGGGAGCTCTGCCACTGGCAACTGCTGTTTTATTTTACCCGCGATGTTTAAAACTGCCTTTTTAGTAAACCCGTATGTTCTGATTAAATTAATCCAAACAGGCTCTTCAGTTATTAATAACTTTGCTAAACAAGTCACTTCACCTTGCCAATTAAACGAGGTTAAAAATAACTTTGCATGATTAATTTCAGCACTGTTGTGCGACCAGCCAAAACTTAAAGGTAATGACCGGCTGCAAATACCCGCAATATCTTCACTTACAACCTCACTAATTAAACGTTGATGGCTTACGCGTATATCGGGGTATTTTAAGTTATGAGTATGAAACCATTTAACTTCGTTAATACATTTACTCAGTAACACTTCATCGAGTAATACACTTTTAGCGGTTCTTGTACTTGTTAGATCATCAATTTCACTGCGCTTATAAACTAGGTTAATGAGTACAGTCAGCGCTTCTTCTTCAAAGCCATCTACCGCAACATGAGGCGTGTATGGAGCAAACAACTTTCTAAGTGCTGTGGTTTTTTCTTTTAGTGATTCAATTGCAAATGCATCTTGTAAGTTCATAAGTTACCACGGCGCTATAAATTGTTTTTTTGTTTGAGGCTTTTCAGCAGCGAATGCTTGCTGTAGCTCAATAACTTGGCGTAAATAAAAAACATGACTATCAGCTCTGAGCTGTTCGTGCTTTTTTTGTGGATAAGCACAGTTTAAAAAGCCTTCTTGGTGAAGCCTATAAACCTGCTCTGTGGTTGTGTTCAACAATACTGCGGCATCAAAAGTACAAAGCAGTAAGTCAGCAATATTTGGATGTTTAGATTTAGTATTACTATCAACTAATTCGACAAAGTAATTAATAACCTCATCAAGTACTTTGTTTTTACGGTTACTTGTTGCAGCTATTTGACCATCACGAATCACATTTCCATAAACAGAGTTAAACTTAGTTTTATTAAAAGGGTTGAGTTGCTTGAGCCGCGCATTGTTTGTAAGTAAATCTAACTCAGCTGTAAGACCATTAGGCCAAGTACTAAAGTAATTAACAAAAGTACGGTTAAAGTCAGCATCGCTTACATCAAGTTGTTTAACTTTCGCAAACCACGATATCAACCCCACTATTTTTTGGCTGCTACTACTTGCAAGCGCAGATGCAATTTTAAAGTCTGCATCGTTTAACTGTTCACTGCTGGTTAGTTTGCAACCACAACCGCACTCTAAAAACGCCTCAGAAGCTCTATAATCAATTGAGTTATGACATTCATGACATTGTATAGTTAATTGTTTTTTATGCTTATGGCACACTTTATAGGGCTTTAAATGCCAATAAAAAGGAATATATGAAGACTCAGACAAGCATTCAATGCAAACAGGTATGTTATCAGTGCGAAGTAGTTCAAGGGGAATAGTCAGCTCATTACGGCTTACTGCTGCTAGGTTGCCAAATTTAAAGTTACTGCGCCGCCAAGCAAGTGCAAGAATGTCACCAGCGTTTACATCAGCTAATTGGGCTAGCAACTTTAGAGCTCTTATTCTAAAGCTGCTCGCTTGCCTAGCATGATAAACATCAACCTTACACAGCTCTAACGGCAACGCACCTTCAAGCTCATGATCTTGCTCTGCAAGCCATTGCCATAATATATCAGCAAGCTCACTATAGCCATTGTATGAGTTATCACTTGCAAGCCTCAACAAATAGCTTTCAAGCGCCTCATCTGAGTAAGGTTTTGTTTGAACTAAAAAATGCATCGCCAACCTAAACTAAGAAAATCTTAGCTTAGGTTTAGGCTAAATAAATTAGATAGTCAAAAATAATTATCGTTAAATCATTCGTACTTCACAAAAGTACAATATCTGATACTGTAGAGAGCGTTACGGCATTTCTAATGGATGTATTAATAGCCAGTAACATAATAAAAAACTCAAATTTAAAAATACAAAGCTAACTTATAAGGAGATTCTTATGGCTTGTAACTGCTGTGGCAAAGCTTTAAATAGCGGCATGGTTCAAAAGAAAGATTCATCAACCGGTCAAAAGTTTAAATCATGCCCTCATTGTTCAGACGCTAATAGTTCTGAACATATATTCCATCCATATCCGGCTTCTTTTGGTATTACTCCTGCTCGTAAAACAGCTCGCAACCCTGATGGATATCAAAGCTATTGCATTGATTGTCGACGATTAAAAAAGGGCGTTGCTTCGAAAGCTTTTCACAATGGCCGTTTGTGTAGCACACTTTAGCTAAAGAGATTTAATGCAAGTACATAAAGATGATGCGGTAAATTGGTTATCAACACTTTTAACCGAAAGTGTTGATCTTTTAATTACTGACCCACCCTACGAATCATTAGAAAAACATCGAAAAATAGGAACAACCACTCGCCTAAAAGTAAGTAAATCGTCAAGTAATCAATGGTTCGACATATTTCCAAATAATCGCTTTGAAGAACTACTAATTGAAATTTACAGAGTACTGAAAAAAGGTTCGCATTTTTATCTATTCTGCGATCAGGAAACAATGTTTTATATTAAGCCAATAGCTGAAAAAGTAGGTTTCAAGTTTTGGAAGCCAATAATTTGGGATAAAGTAACTATCGGGATGGGTTATCATTACAGAGCTAGACACGAATATATTCTTTTTTTCGAGAAAGGTAAGCGCAAGTTAAATGATCTAAGCGTTCCAGATATCCTTACGTGTAAAAGAGTATACAGGGGCTACCCTACTGAAAAACCAGTTAAGTTAATTGAAACGCTTATCTCTCAAAGCAGTAATGAAAATGAACTCGTCGTCGATCCTTTTTTTGGTTCAGGAGCTACTTTAGTAGCAGCCAATAACTTAAATCGACAAGCTATCGGATGTGATATTTCTGAGTCTGCTCACTTACATCTAAAAGATCGAATCACATAAGCAGTTATTGATTATGTGATTCAATAAAATCCCAGACCGTTTCACATAGCGAAGTTAGCTCTGGCGTTAACTTCCAATCATCAGACTTATTAATTAGTGAAATTGCAGTATGACAAAATTTAACTTTGTCTTTAATTGTACCTGATTTGTCAGAATAGAATTTCCGTTCAAGTCCATCAGCTTTGTCGACATAGCGCTCTAGCACTTCACCAATACCATACTTATTAGATTTAAATAGCTCTTCCTTCATATTTTCAAATCTATCAATATTGCTATCAGTTCTCTGTTTAAAAGTTTCCCATCTAGCTTTAGCTGTATCAATCAAAATATCAAAGGGTATAAAGTTTTCGATTTCCTTATATTCAAGTAAATAAAATGCCTCTCCCAAAGCTTCTCGTAAGCTTTCAACACGCTCACCTTTGCCCTCAATATCTGCATCAGCAATTAATAAGATATTTCTGTTGAGTCTTTTAGCGGGGGTTTCACTACCATTATTTTCAACATCATCACTGAAATCCCAGTGAGTAATATTACTGCCTTGGTATTCTGTGAAAACAAAATGAAGATTTTCATGATAACTTTTTAACTTACTTTTCTTATCTTCATCTTCGAGCTCTTCAATGTATTTATTTAGATAGGCTCGCAAGTATAATTTATCAGTAACGCCTTCTACCCAAATTGAACAATTAGCAAGAAGTACCGACGATGCACGTACACCAAGCTCATTAAGTAACTCACCGTAATCTAATGAGGCTTGTACTTTACTCTCACCTTTTACCCTTGAAACTTGTTGAATAGAAATATCGTCACGCTCTTGAGCCAAATCTAAAAAATGGTTTGAATGGGTAGTCATAAAAAACATATGTTCTTTATGTTTTGAAAATATTTCAATTAACGTTCTTTGAAGTCCAGCGTGTAAAAAGTGTTCTGGCTCTTCAATAAAAAACATTGTCGATTTTTCAGCCATAAAAACTTTATACGTCAATAATATAATTGATTGAATACCATCGCCTAAATCATAAATAGGCCTGTCTTCATCATCACCTTCTTTGACATGTACAACATCTTTATCAACCATTGGTACTAACGAAATATCCCTGCCAAAAAAGAAGTTTTCAGAAAGATACTGTTCATAGTCGCGAACTTTTTGCCGTTTTCCGTAAGAGCCTAGTAAGTGTTGTGTGAGATCTTTATAAAGGCTGTGACCTGTAAAAACCTCACACTCATCTTTTTTTAATTGAGGAAAGTAATCAGACTTAGTTCGAGACTCAAAAATATCTTCTCCAGCAACATGCCGAAGCCCTCTCAAAGTTGGAATATAAATTTTACTCCAGTGATTGGTCACAGAGTAATCGCTAATATTTTTTAATAACGCTTCAGAGAAATATCCATTTATCATTGAATTAATGACCTCAACAAATCGGCCTTGCTCTCCAGGGGAGGTATAGTTTGAAGCCTTAAACATTGAATAAATTTCTTCTGCTAAATTGTTTAAACCGATAGGTTTATTCTGAATTGATGATAATTGATTAAGCATTTGATCATAATTTAGCGATTTCATTCTTACTAGCAGTTCCCTCGAACGACCTTGATGGAAGTCACTTTCTAGTTTTTCGATTATTCCCTTTATTTCAAAGCCTTCATACTCTAATGCCCATTGCTTTACATTTTCATTAAACAATTTTCTTAATTCGCGACTTTTACCTGAATTATTTGGGCCAATAAAAAATGTTATTTGACGAGTATCCTTTAAGAGCCAAGAATCATCTCCCGTCTTACCTATTTTCCTAATTGAATTAGCATTTACTTCCATGTTTTCTGATCCTTTAT
The DNA here is from genome assembly GCF_002836155.1 of Pseudoalteromonas sp. GutCa3. Taxonomy (NCBI): domain Bacteria; kingdom Pseudomonadati; phylum Pseudomonadota; class Gammaproteobacteria; order Alteromonadales; family Pseudoalteromonadaceae; genus Pseudoalteromonas; species Pseudoalteromonas sp. GutCa3. The sequence goes on from NZ_PJBK01000073.1 coordinate 123,437, forward strand.
AGCTTTGCAGGTTTGAGTGTATTTAATAATTCAATTTGGTCTTCTTTTTTTAACTTACCCAAAGCACAAATTAGTTCAGATAGAATATCTTCTTCACAATAAAAATAGGCTACCGGTACATCAAGCTCTTTAGCAATGCGTTTCATGGTTAAAAAATCAGGGGCATGTTTGCCTTTTTCGTATTGGTTCATGCGAGCACTAGCCGTGTTTGGCTCCATTCCTAATGCCATACCTAGCTGTTGCTGAGTAAGGCCAGCTGCTTTTCTTGCAGATTTTAGGCGTGAAGGTGTTGGAGTTTCCATTTGAACCCTAGCTATGAAATATATATAGCTAAGATTCTCTTAGTATTTAGTAGGTAAGTGTACTAAGGATATTTTAGTTTTAATATAAAAACGTTAAAACTTACCTTTGAGCAAGGTAAACGTACAAATCCGAAAGATATTTTAATTTTTGATTGGTAACTGGGATGAGCAAATAAAATTTTGACTTTGAAATATATTTCAAAGCCCAGTGAAGGCTACAAGCTATCTTTACGAAAGTCATAGTTTTCTAGCCTAACCTCTTTAAGAGGTCAGGCTCGGGGAGAATATATTTGGAAGCCTATAATACCTTTGATGCCACGGCATCTGAATTAGCGGTAACTTTTCTACGATTATCGTTGTTAGGTTGAGTACTTTTCTTACTCTTGGTAACTGGCTTTTTTAGTTTAATAACCATGATTTCCTCCTGATTCTGTAGCCTAATAATAGTCATACATAACCTCAATTACAACAAAAATGTTGTTTTCATATCATAGTAATACTAACAAAGATCATTAATAAAAAGTTATGGGTTCAAGTTTGCAACATTTGATTCAAGTTCATTATCTTCATTAATAACACCTTGAGATATAATTTGCTCTTGAAGAATCAAAGCTTTAGTAAGGGTTTCAAGAAAAGGTCTCATAAATTGATAAAATTCATCATGACCATATTTCAATGCTTCACGCTTTGATGAATATAAGTTTAAGACACCAACAAAATCGCCTATCTCTAAAGAGTCTTCAAAATCGATATCTTCAGGTGCTTTTAATGCCATTGAAAAATTAGATCTATTTGTCTTATCATTTGAGTAGTGATTGACTAAATCATTAGCACGCATTTCAGTAAAATTCTGCCAACTATCAATATCTACCCATTCCCTAACGGCATCATTAACATCACCTAAGTAACTATAACTACCCATAGAAAAAGCAGTAGGTGCACCAGGAATTTCTAAATGGATAGAATCTAACGTTTCTGGTGAATGTCTTACCGGTAACATTAGTGGAATATTATTTTCTGATTTCTCAAAAAATTTTGTCGATTTAGAATTTAAAGATGCAATCACAGCTAGCACGCCAGAAACATTACTCAGTGCAATACTTGCACAACTACTGTCATAAAAAACCTTATTCTTCTCCCAATGTTCTTTGAGCTTTTCTTCAACTTCGCTACTTTTATTCATGTAAAACATAATATTAATTGAATATGCATTACTATGCTCTGAATCATCCCATCTGGCAGCTAAGCTTCTTATCGAAGTTAATATCTCAATTGATTTGCGTTTAACATTATCATATTCAATTTCCTCACCGTCTAACCCCCTCCTTAAAATAATATTAAAAGGGATTACGGTTCTATTGAGTATGTCTTGATATTCACTTATCCAACCTCTATCCGCTGAAGATTTCTGTATTTCATAAAATTTACCTAACAGCGACCTCTCATAATACGAATTAACAATATCAAAAAAAGCTTTCACTATAGAAAGGACCAGAACGACTAAAGTAATATTTTGTGTAATTGGCTCTAATCCATTCCAAATGTTTTTCAAGACACTAACACTAATTGGAACTGAAGCTCCCCCTGTAGAGCCGGAGTAAGATGAGCCTAAATTTGCACCTAGTATTGCACCTGTAAACATTTGGGCGACAACAACAAGAGTCGTCACAAACGGATTGACAAAGATTTTCATTGGGAGGATTAAAGACTTTTTAGCGAAATTAGAAAATTGAGTAAGAACCTCGATAAACACCCTTTTCAAATGTCGTGTATTTATTATATTTATAGGACGTTGATCTTTCCTTAGTATAGACTTTTTACTCACAATGGTTTTCCCTACAATGACTGATTCAAACAAAATACCACATAATAAAACTTAAAATTAACTTACGCATTTAAAAAATAAATATTAGTAAATAAAAGTTCTTAAATTACTTCCTCAACAACTGACTAATCGGCATTCGGTCAGTAAACTTGGTCGCTATAAACGGATCTTCATCTTGGGCGCTTTCAGGTTTGTATAGTGAATAGCGTTCGACTTCGCTTGCTGTAATTTCTGCAACTGGCAAAGTAAATAGGTTTGGTATATCAGGGAAGAGTACATCAAATGCTTTGACTAGATGCTTGGTTGTGAGGTTTTTTGCATTTTCTATTAATGCATAAAGTACGGCATCATCTAAAAAGTATTTGAGTGTTCTAAAGCAACCTTTTGAAAGTGAGAACAAAGCAAACACTGTAGCTTGTTCACTTAGGTTTGGCTTTTCGGTAAATGGCATTCGGTTAGCTAAGCCAATTATTAACTGTATAAAATGCTTTGGATTTTCTGATAACTTAAAATAAGGCAGCTGCCGCCTTACTAATAAACGCGATGACCATTGAGGCTCGTCTGCTATTTTTTCTGACCACGGCATACCTACCAATACGATTGATACACCCGCTTCATCGTTAATATATTTTAATCGGTTGGCAATCTCGCGGCGTTTTTTACCTTGGTTGTGCTCAATTAGCTCTTGAAACTCATCAATAATTATAAGCTCTGTGCCACACGTTTTTAGGCATTTTATTAATGATGTAGTTAACCGAGTACCGTTTACTCGCAGTTTCCGCTCTGTGCTACCCACTTGCCCTAAGTCTTTAAGAAGCTCAGCTAAAGTAGATTCTAGTGTAGGGTTACTAGGTATGCGACTTACTAATACAGGGTGATTCATAACACCATTAATAAACTGCGGTAAATGTCGTTCTTTATATTGCTTGATCAGTGCTGTTTTACCTGTGCCTGTATCGCCATTTAAAAGCATGCAGGGCTTTTCGCCCGCTAACCCCTTACCAAGTCTTAATCTGTCGAAGTCGTTAAATACCGTGCTTATTATTGGGTATTCAATAAATACATCACGAAATTCGTTAAGCTTTTCTTTTTGTTTATCGGTCAGCATAATTAAAATCCATCTAGATCTGAGATAAAGTCATCCCAGCTATCAGTTACTTGCTCTTTAGGTGTAACCTTTTTGTGTTCTACTGGCTCGCTCTGAGCTATTGATTTCTGCGAGTCGCTACTAACATTTTGATGCTTAGCTAACGCTTTACCCCCTTTTACCTTTGAGTTTTTTGGCGCATTTTTTAACTCTTCAAACTCGTTTTGAATTTTGTTATGAATAAACATACGCGCTTTTGCTAAGCCTATATTATCGATAGAGCCCGAAATAAAATCGCGATGAATGCGTATATTTATTTTATGCTGATTCAAACTTAAATTTTGGGTATAACCATTTGGATCTATGCATGGCACTTTTATGTAATGCTCTAGCTTATCGAGGTAAACGTATATATAAGAAATATCATCGGGGTTTAATTTAATTAAAACTTCTTGAGATACTTTGTGGCTAAACTGCTTTCTATAGTTCGCCAGTTCAGTACTGTCGTAGCTTAAATTTTCTAGCCTTATTCCACCTTTACGAAGTACCCGATGATTTGAAATACTGAGCACAACATCCAGTTGTTGAAGATCAGCATCACTCAGCATTGTTGGTGGTAACGTACTAAAGCCTTGATCCCATAATTTGCTTGGTATGTACTTAAAGCGGCTGTCGGCATCTTGATGGTAAACGTCTACTACCCATTTATGAAATAACTGCATAAAGGTCGTAAAACGCATGATTGCATCTTTTTTTGGATTGTATTCATGCTTTTGTAAAATGTTAGAAAAGGTTTTACCAGGAACAGGGTCTAATAATTCAGTGTTAATTGTGCCGAACATACGTTCTACAAAGGGTTTTAACCAAGGCTTTGCGACAGGGTTATATTGAGTATTAATACCTATTTCTTCACAAGCAAGTTCAAGGCTGTTACTCCAAAATTCAGCGCCATTATCAACAACGAGTGTTTCAATTTTGCCAGCACACTTCCACTCATTTAACGTATCAGGATATAGTTTTGCTACTTCACTTTTAGGTTTCATTGCATTTAGCATTGCTCGCCTTACTGCATCATAGCTAGGCTCACTGAAGCTAAAGTAATAGCCAACAATACAATGACTATACACATCGACTAACATGGTGAGTGTTGGCCGGCCAAGCGGGATATGTAGCTCATCATCTAATAAAATAAGATCCAGCGGTGTATGGTCAATTTCAACTTTTTCGAGTACTCGAGTAGGCCGTGTATGCCCTTCTACTTTATTAAAAGCAATATCAGCAAGGCGCTTACCATAACGAGCAATCATTACTTCGTATTGCGGTAAGTTATCTATTCTATTTTTAAATGCTTTGTATGTTAAAGGCTTTAAAATACTGCCTACAACAATGTCGTTTTCAATAATAACTAAGTCTTTATAGAACTTGTAAGCCGAAGCCACTGATGGTTTTTCTTTTACTAAGTAACGCTCAAGTGCCTTTTCAAAAAACTTATCGGTTGCTGTATCGCGATCCCTGTTACCCTTTTTTTGGTGGCTTGGTATTAGCGCCATTATATTTTTATCCGCATTGGTATAAGCGCTATACCATCGTGCTGCTGTTCTCCAACTGGGCTTTTTTTCTCCCTCAACCTCAGGCATTACTTTTAATAAAGGCTCAAGGTTTTTTTGTGTCCAACCGCCTTGAATATTAGCCTCAAGCCATTGAATATATTTAAGCTTAGCAAATGTTGTTATTTTTATTTTCTCAGGAAGGACTTGTAAATCTTTGACGTAATTTTGAGGTAGTTTGGTCTCTACTTTTGGTAATGGCTGATTAAATTCATCTTCAAACAAACCGTCATTAAACATTGTTAGACCAAATTGCTGTTTCTATTGATATTTCATTTGTAGTTAAGTCGGCAAATAACTGCCCTAATGATAATAAGCGTAGCACCGTAGCAAGTAGCTCACCGGCAGTTACTTTTAAAAAGCTAACTAACTGACTCACTTTGATCGAGCCGTATTGCTTAACAAGCTTTAGCACCGATGCTTGCAACTCTGTTAAAGACTGAAAACCAGAGTAGCGATGTAAAAGCTTTAAATTATTGAGTGTTGGGTATACACGGATTTGCTTATCAGTAACCAGTATTAAGTCACGTCTATCTTGCTTAGCGATGGCTTGCTTTTCAATAAAACGTGCACGAAAGTCTTCATCGGCAATTTTGCTTTGTGGTTTTACTTCAATAAATTTTTGCGTGCCGTCTGTGTGGGTAAGTAAAAAATCAGGTGTGTAACGGCAAATACGGTTATCAAACTCATATTCGTAACCTAGTGGTTGTGCTTCAAATGCGGCTATTGATGCTGAAAATTCAAAATGGAAACACGCATCAAACTCTAAAGAGGATTCGACTAAACAGGTAGATTTATTTTTTTGACTAGCAAATTTATGGAGGTTTTTAACACGGGAGTGTTTGAGTTTTCTTCTGTACATGTGAGTCAGCCATCTAACCATTTGGTTAAATACTAGACTATGCCACCTTATACTTCCAATTTATGCCATCTTTTAGTACAAATATGTCAACTTATACTTCAAACAACACCAAATGAGGAATTTGGGTGGCAGTCTTACCAGCCACATCTCGGCACACACGTCACAAACTGTGGCTGCTCCCTTCCGGGCCTGACCAGGTTCGCCTGCTAGTGTTGCGAGAGGACCAATAAGACTACCATTGAGGGCCTTGGTTGGCGCGGGAGGGATTATCTCTACTTTTGCTCTGTTATTCAAGGGATAATCTAAAAAGAAAGTGCGATTGCATACTTCATATACAATCGCGGCGTATTTAGCTATTTTAGTGCGTACTAATTGTTCTCTAACTGCGCTTTTATATTACGTAATGCTGCTTTTACTTTTTTCATGTTTTCTGGACCCATACGTAAAAGCTGTTTTTGTGCATCTGGTAATTGCTCCCACTCCGAAAACGCATACTGATACGTTACTGAATCACGAAGTAACGGCAAGTCACCTTCAGGCTCTGGCGTATCAAGTAATAAATCGATTGCATCGGTTAGCGTTTGATTAAACTCGTCATCGCCGTAACCAATTTCACTGTATGCATTATTAATAAGTGGCTTGTACTCTTCGTACATGCGAACGGCTTGCGCTGCACTCATACTGGTAAATATTTTCACATACGGTGTATAACGCTCGTAGCTGTTAGGGTTAATAGTTAAGATATCACCTTCATTCACGCTAAATTTTTCTTCTGGCTGTACAACAGGCATGTGTTTTTTAGCTATTTTTCCTTTTGCTAAGTTATCTACATATACCACACCACGACGAATAACATCGTCGGTCACCATTAAGCTCATTACTGAGTCGCTTAGGTACTCGTCCATTTTAGCAACAACAACTGCATCACTTTCGTTAAGCGTTGGTAGTGGTTTTACTTCAGGCACAGGCTCACTTGGACTTTGTGCTGGTACTTCAAGCTCTGCTGGCTTTTCTGGATTTACAGACGGCGCATCTACCACGGGGTCGTTCTCGGGTTTAAGCTCCATCATAGGTTGTTCTTTAACTGTGGGCTCTACCTCAGTGCGTGTTGCTTGCTCGTCACTGGGTGTTAGCAATACGAAGGCGGCCGCACATGCTACGACTATTAAAATAATAACGGCGAAAAGAATATTGTTATTAGGTGGACGTTTTTGAACATCTGATGCTTCTGGTTTATCTGACATACGAACTCCATAAAAATTAAAATGCGATATCACTTAGAGTACGCTAAGTGGATTAAATTCATTCTTACACAAATACTATTACATTTTATAATACGGCAATTATAGCAAAGTAAGTTACGTACTAAATTGGGTGATTAAACAATGTAATAAGTATTAGGGCAGTTATCCTTTGATTCTTCTAGCTTAAAGACTTACAGTTAATAAATAAAGTAAAGACGTAGAACAGTTTAACCACCAATATGAAAATCAAGCAAGTTGATCCACAAAAACCTAAAATTGCCTTATTACTCACAGGTGGTGGCGCACGTGCTGCTTATCAAGTGGGTGTTCTTAAAGCGCTAGCTCATAGTATGCCTCGTACCGCTCCATTGCCATTTAGAGTAATAAATGGCACCTCTGCTGGGGCTATTAACTCAGCTGCGTTAGCATGTTACGCCTCCTGTGCGCATTTGGCTGTACGAAAGCTTGAATCAGTTTGGAAAAACTTTTCAACCTCTATGGTCTATAAAAGTGATTTTTTAAGCGTATTTGGTCATATTGCGCGTAATATTTTAACGAGCTTTCAGTCAGAACATATTAACCATCCACCAGCGAGCTTGCTAAACAACCGCCCTCTGCGTGGTTTATTAAACGAAATTTTAGATTTACACCGCATTGAGCGCAATTTACATCGTAATTATTTAGATGCTCTTTCAATTACGGCCTCAAGTTATACAACGGGCGACTCTGTTGCATTTTTTCAATCTAATACGCAAACATCTTGGCAGCGTGCTAAACGCGAAGGCCGTGCAACTCGTATCAATGTTGAGCACTTAATGGCATCGAGTGCCATCCCTATGGTGTTTCCAAGTGTAAATATTTATAACCATTACTTTGGGGATGGCTCTATACATCAACTTTCTCCGCTGAGTCCGTCGATTCATTTAGGCGCTGAAAAAATATTTATTATTGGGGTCGACCAACCCAAAGAATTACACCCACCGGGTTACTCGCCACATTATCCGGGTCTATCTGCTGTTGCAGGGCATTTACTCGACAGTGTATTTACCGACACTATGCAATCGGATTTGGAGCGTTTGGCTCGTGTTAACCGAACATTAGGGCTATTACCCGCTCGCGACAAACATCAAGAACTTAAACAAATAGATACCTTTGTCATTAACCCTTCGCAAAACTTTAACGCCATTGCAGCGCAGTATTACGACGATATGCCATGGGCCATTAAAGTATTGCTACGTACCATAGGTGTAAAAAAGCATTCGCAATCGAGCTTAACCAGTTACCTATTGTTTGAAAAACGCTACACCCAGCATTTAATGCAAATTGGCTATGAAGACGGTATGGCGCAGTTGCCTAAGATGCGTGAATTTTTAGAGTTAGATTAATCTTTTAGAGCTAGATTAATCTAAGTCACTATTCGATTCCGTCGAGCAGATAGTGCTCTACCCGCTCAACACGCCTTGGTTTACCTTGTAATACTAAAACGTCATTAGCCAATAATGTTGTTTGCGCTGATGGCGTATCTATTTCGGCTCCTTCTCTGCGCAGTGCTTTTACGAGCACTCGCCGCTTTTCTAAATTAAGATCTTCAATTGTTTTATCCACGGCATAAGCTTGCTGAGGTAGCGCTACAACATGTAAATATTCTAATCGTTCACTTGAGGCATCTTCGCTATCTTTAAAATACCCTGCGTAAAAGCTTTGCATTAATGGATAACGATTACGACGTTCTTTACTTACTCTACGCACAATACGCGTCATCGGTACGCCCGACATAGACAACACATGCGACACGAGCATTAAGCTCGCCTCTAATGACTCTGGCACTACTTCGGTTACGCCTAGCCCTTTTAAATAATCTAACTGGCTATCGTCACGAGTACGAATAAGTATTTTAACGTTGGGCGCTATTTGTTTTATGGCATCAATAACAACTTGTGCGTGATCAAGCTCTGTAAAAGTAATAATAACCAAGCGAGCTCGCTCTACTCCTGCGCATTTTAAAATATCTTTTTGTTTAACATAGCCAAATATAACAGGCTCACCCGCCGCTTTGCCTTCTTGTACTAAAATTGGGTTACTTTCGATGGCAACGTAGTCTATTGCTTCGGGCTTTAAAAAACGCGCTATAGTTTGCCCTACACGCGAAAAACCACAAATAACAACATGGTCACTATAAAGTGTACTACTTTGTGGCTCACTCTCCAGCGCTAAACTAGGGCGATCAAGTATACCCAAACGCTTTAAAATAAATGGCGTTTTATCAATCAAAAATGGTGTAAATGCCATTGATAACACACCAAGGGCAATTAAAAATGAAGCTTGCTCTGAGTTTAGTAACTGATGCTGGCCAGCAAGTGCGATAAGTACAAAACCAAACTCCCCCATTTGCCACAGCATAATGCCACAGGCGAGCGAGTCTTGGTTTCGCTCATGCATTAGCCGCGCACTAAGTGCTACTACTGTAATTTTTAATACGAGTAACCCAAGCAATGCGCCAATAATTATTACTATATGCGCCAGTACAAATAAAATATCCAACTGCATACCCACAGTTACAAAAAACAGCCCCATTAAAATATCGCGAAATGGACGTATATCGGCCTCTAACTGATGCCTGTAATGGCTCTCACCTAACATCATTCCCGCTAAAAAAGCGCCCAATGCCATAGACAAGCCAAACATATACGTTAAAAAGCCCGCAAATAAGGCGACTAATATAGTGGTAAGCACAAACAACTCATCGGTTCGTACTTGCGCTATTTCTTTAAACACAATGGGCAATACCCATTTACCAATTGCCCAAAGAAGCACGCATACAAATGCGCCCTTACTTAGGGCAAACGCTAAAGCCCAGCCAATACTTTGAGAGTCGCTTGATGCAAATAAGGGGAATATTATTAATAGAGGAACAACAGCAATATCTTGAAAAAGCAGTACACCAACGGCCAATTGCCCACGGCGCTGATTAAGCTCACCCGTTTCTTTTAATAGCTTAACCACTACAGCCGTAGAAGAAAGCGCCATAATTGTACCAATGGTAAAACTGGTGAGTAGGGAGAAGTCTAAACAATATAAAATAATAATGAAGAGTAAGCTGGTTATACCTACTTGTAACGAGCCCAGCCCAAATACTAGGCTTCGCATTGCCATTAGCCGCGAAATAGAAAATTCTAACCCCAAACTAAATAACAAAAACACAATACCAAGCTCTGCTACAAACTCTATTTCATGAGATTGCGCTAACCAACCAATACCATGACTACCGGCTAAAACCCCCGTTGCTAGGTACGCCAAAATAGGCGGCAAGCCAATGCGTTTAAAAAACCACACAAAAAGAACTGCTGCCACTAGCAAGCCAAAAATTTGAACATTAATACTCTGCAAATTCGGCCTCACGCGTCAATTAAACCAAGGGACTTACTTTAAATATAGCAACCTTCTGTTTTTCAGCAAGTTTTAAAATATGGCACAAAAATCGCTTAGTAATTGCAAAGCAACACCCTCGGGGGAGAATTTAATGGAAAACGTCCATATTTTGACGCAGCGTGTGTCTGGTCGCGGTGATTTTTTGCCGTTTTCGGCTGAACACTCGCCAACAAATGAAATAACAGAAACACATAAACTCGTTACAGAGCTACAAACTAGCTTAGTGATTGAGGATGTTTTAGCTATATACGCAAAATTTACAAAACAATTGTTAAATTTCTCTGGTTTACAGTTTCAGTCAACACTGGGAACTACACAAACATCACAGAGTGATACAAATAGTACACCCTATATTTTTGATTTGGCGATTGGTAAAGAACACTTAGGGCAGCTAATTTATTTTAGTAAATTCCCGCTTGGTCAAGCCATTGAGAAAAAGCTACATACTTTACATACTGCGCTGGTTTATCCACTTCGTAATGCGATGATGTATAGCCGTGTATTAAAGCTTGCCACAAAGGATGCATTAACCGGCTTAAATAACCGTAGTCAGTTTAATGACTTTTTACTGCAAAAGCTTGAAAACTGCCGTCGTTACCAGCGTCCATTTAGTTTAATGCTGCTTGATTTAGATAATTTTAAACAAGTTAACGACAACTTTGGCCATAAAATTGGTGACGATACACTTAAAGAGTTTTCAAAAGTACTGTGTAGCAGCATACGCGGCACTGATTCGGTATTTAGATTTGGTGGTGATGAGTTTGCTTTACTTATTGAAGACCCTGAGTTTACAACGAATAAAGTGATTGCTGAGCGGATAATGTGCTTAGTAAGAAAATCGCCCCTAATGTCTAAGTATAAAGTAACAACCAGTATTGGTTTTACTTTAGCTAACAGCCAAGACAGCGAAACTGAAATATTTGCTCGCGCCGATAAAGGTTTATACAAAGCAAAAGCATCTGGTAGAAACTGCGCAAAAGCATATTAGTCTTTACTTAACTGCATTAAATAAAAAGCCTAGCTTCCCCCGCTAGGCTTTGCACTTACCAATTTATAAATAAACAACGCGGCACAAAAACCAAAAAAGAATCCGCTAATTAAATTAAGTAATGCGGTAATAGTAGCAAGCGGTGTAAATAATACTAAAAGCAGTGGCAGGCTCACGCCTAAAATAAAAAACAATCCACCTTTACCTAACCAATAAGCTAATAAAAGCACTGCAGATACAATTCCACCCGCAACTGCATAACCTAACGTAACTATATTTAGCTCAAGTAAAATATTAGCAATAATAGCTATAACGGCCGTTATTAGCATACCCATTGGCGCTTTAGTAACTAACGACAAACCAACATGCGGCTGTTTACTCATTTATTTACACTCCCAAAAAATACCATTTTCATCAATATGCTTAGCACTTATAAAATAACCAACCACTTGAACTAATTCATCATTATAAAAAATAAGCGGCACACTGGCGCGAAGCCAAGGCGCTATTTTTGCATCTTTAAACCAATGTTTAACTGTATTACTACCAGGCTTTTTAAGTGGTTTAATGCGTGCGCTATTGCAATTAAAGCGCACTATTACTTGCTCATTAGCGTGTGGAGGTCTTACTCCGCAACCGGTGCTTTTAATTAATAGGCGCCCGTCTGCCAGTTTTAGCTGTGAATGATTCAGCTCAATATCTGTTAATACTTCACTTGGTGTTACAAAATACAAATAACCTTGATGACGACGTATTTGCCCATCGAGCAAATCGATACGCATTTGTGCATCGTTTTTTGCGCACATTGCTTGATTAATAATTTGCTCGAGCTGCTTTTGCGATGGCATCACTTGTGTAAATAGTGCAAGCCACGCACGTACTATATTTGCAATGCGCGCTGCGCTGTATTCGCTTATCTGGCCAATGCAAAGTGCTTGATGCTCGTTAATACACTTATTTAAATCAAGCTGAGTATATTCATCAAGTAATGTTTGTTGCTGCTGTAGTAGCTCAATACTTCGTGCAGTGCATTGTTCAAACCCATTAAAGCGCTCAGCTAACACAGGTACTATTTTTGAGCGTAAAAAGTTACGATCAAAACTTTCATCTGTATTAGAGTCATCGGTTATGTGGCTAATACTAAACTGCGTTGCAAACGCTTCTATATCGCTGCGAGCTACATTTAGTAATGGTCTAAAACATATACGCCCACTTTGCAGAAAGCGCTCTTTATACATAGAACCAAGCCCTTTTAAACCTGAGCCACGCTTTAAGCGCAATAAAAACGTTTCTACTTGATCGTTTAAGTGTTGGCCCAGTAAAATAATGCTGCCTTGTGGGCTTAGTTCATCAAGTGCTTTATAACGGGCGTCGCGTGCTTGGGCTTCAAGACTTGTGCGCGACTGCTGCTCAATTACAACTTTCGCAGCTTCAAAAGGCACATTAAGCTCAATGCATACGTTTTTGCAAAAGTGTTGCCAGTCATCAGCATACTGGCTCAAGCCATGGTGGACATAAATAGCCGATACATTAATTGCAGGGTTATCTACTTTTAAAGTGCGCATTAAATGCAACAACACCACAGAATCAACGCCACCAGAAAGCGCCACTGTAAAAGCGGTGTTACCTTGCTCAATATAGCTATTTAATGATTTTTTTAATTGCTGATAAATTGCTGATGTATGCATATGGGCGCACTTTTATATAAAAACTCTGAACATTTTAAAGCAAAAAAGCCGCATAAGCGGCTTTTTTTAACATTTAATGTGTTTAGCAATAACCAAACGACATTAAACGTTTATAACGTTGATCAAGCATTTCTTCAAGCGTAAGCGCTTGTAGGTCTGCTAAGTCGCGTTTAAGGCGAACTTTTAAGTTACGTGCCATAGCATCGTAATTGCGATGCGCGCCACCTAGAGGTTCATCAATTAAGTTACTGATTAAATCTAGTTCTTTAACTCGCTCTGCGGTTACACCCATTGCTTCTGCTGCAAGTGGTGCTTTGTCGGCGCTTTTCCAAAGAATAGACGCACAACCTTCAGGCGAAATTACAGAGTAAGTGCTGTATTGCAACATGTTAACTCTGTCGCCCACACCAATCGCTAATGCACCACCTGAACCGCCTTCACCAATAACCGTACATATTGTCGGCACTTTAAGTGTCGCCATTACTTTTAAGTTACGCGCGATTGCTTCAGATTGACCACGTTCTTCAGCGCCAACACCTGGGTATGCACCCGGCGTGTCGATAAAGGTCATGATTGGCATTTTAAAACGCTCAGCCATTTCCATTAAGCGTAATGCTTTACGGTAACCTTCTGGCTTTGGCATACCAAAGTTGCGTTTAATTTTTTCAGCAGTGTCACGGCCTTTTTGTTGGCCAATAACCATTACTGGTTCGCCATCTAAACGCGTAACGCCTCCTAAAATAGCCGGATCGTTAGCAAAAGTACGATCGCCAGCAAACTCGTCAAATTCCGTGAAAATGCGCTCGATATAATCTCGAGTGTAAGGACGCAACGGATGACGTGCTAACTGTGATACTTGCCAAGCGCCTAAATTAGAAAAAATCTCCTGTTTTTGTTTGGCACTTTTTTCTTTTAATTTGCTGACTTCCTCTTCTAACTCAAGGTCTAATTCGCCAGCGCGGCTTATATTTTGTAATTCTTCAATTTTTGCTTCTAATTCTGCAATTGGAAGCTCAAAATCAAGATAATTGAGGCTCATGCTCTAAACTACCTAATCAGTTAAATTCTAGTTCTACATCTTGCGCAGCCATTAGTGATAACTTATGAATTAAGTCGTCACTTGGCGTAACACACCATTCGATCCCAAGAGTTAATTGCGCCAACGCATCTGGACGTTGGTAATAAACCTTGATCGGACACGTTCCCATTTTATAGGGTTCGAGTACTTTTTGTAATTTATCGAAGAAACCTGCCTCGACTTGCACCATGTTCAGCGTCATTTTAATCGCTTTAATACGCTTTTCACGCGCTTGAGCAATGGTGTTTATTTCTCTGGCGGTCATTGTAATACCACCGGAGAAGTTATCAAAGCTGACCTGTCCAGATATTACCAAGATATTGTTAACTTGGAGCATATCTTGGTACTTTTCAAACTCGTCTGAATACAAGCGTACATCAATCCGTGCACTCTTGTCATCTAAAGTTACTAAGGCCCAACGATTTCCTTTTTTGTTAATTAATACCCTAGAAGCAATCACCAAACCTGCGGCTGTTGCAAATACATCGCGGTTCGTTGGCTGTAAATCAACTATTTTTCCGCTGGTATAATGCCTAAGCTCACGGCGGTACTGATTTATCGGATGCCCAGTTAAATAAAGGCCTAGGGTTTCTTTTTCACCATCTAACCATTCGTTATCAGTTAGGCCTGTGGCTTTAATAAAGGCTTGTTCTACTTCATCAGGCTCAGTGGCTAATAAACCAAACAAATCACTTTGCCCTAATAGCTCAGCTTTATTGTGTTGGTCGGCCGCACGCATTGCACTTTTTAAACTAGCTAGTAATGTAGCACGGCCAGCTTGGGTTTTTTCTGGCCCTAAATTATCGAGTGCACCTGAATAAATTAATTTTTCGGTCACGCGTTTATTTAAGCGTTTTAAATCAACTCGGGCACAAAAATCAAATAAATCTTTAAATGGGCCTCCTTTTGCACGCGCTTCTAATATTGCATCAACCGGTGCTTCACCCACACCTTTTATCGCGCCAATGCCGTAAACAATCTCGCCTTGCAAGTTTACTGTAAACTTAAACTCACCTGCATTCACATCTGGCGGCAATAAGGTGAGCTTCATGTTTTCACATTCATCCACCAAAATAACGATTTTGTCGGTGTTATCCATATCAGCCGACATTACCGCAGCCATAAACTCTGCAGGATGATGCGTTTTCATCCACAGCGTTTGATACGAAACAAGTGCATACGCCGCCGAGTGAGATTTATTAAAACCGTAACCTGCGAACTTTTCTACCAAGTCGAAGATTTTTATTGCGAGTTCGCCGTCAATGCCGTTATTTCTTGCGCCATCTTCAAACGTTGAACGCTGCTTTGCCATTTCTTCGGGTTTTTTCTTACCCATTGCACGACGCAGCATGTCGGCGCCACCTAGCGTGTAACCTGCTAGTACTTGCGCAATTTGCATTACTTGTTCTTGATACAAGATAATGCCGTACGTTGGATCAAGTATTGGTTTTAAGCTTTCGTGCTGATACTGCGCATCTGGGTATGAGATTTCTTCGCGGCCCAGTTTTCGGTCGATAAAGTTATCTACCATGCCTGATTGCAGCGGACCTGGTCGAAACAAGGCCACGAGTGCAATCATATCTTCAAAGCAGTCGGGCTTAAGTCTGCGTACTAAGTCTTTCATACCGCGCGACTCTAGCTGGAATACAGCAGTCGTTTCAGCGCGAAGTAATAATTCAATACTTTTTTTATCATCCAGTGGGATGGTATTTATATCAACGAGATCTTTACCTTGGCGCTCCATGCGCACATTGGTCATATCGACCGCCCACTGCAATATAGTCAGTGTACGTAAACCCAAGAAATCGAACTTAACTAAGCCTGCAGTTTCTACGTCGTTTTTATCAAATTGCGTGACCGGAAACTTACCTTCGTCATCGCAATAAAGCGCGGCAAAGTCGGTAATAGTGGTTGGTGATATTACTACGCCACCCGCATGTTTACCGGCGTTACGTGTACACCCTTCTAGGATGCGACACATGTCGATTAAGTCTTTTACTTCGTTATCGCCATCGTAGGCTTCTTGCAAGCGCGGCTCTATATCAAACGCTTTAGCAAGTGTCATCCCAGGATCGCCGGGGATCATTTTAGAAATACGATCAACAAACCCGTAAGGGTGCCCAAGCACTCGCCCTACATCGCGTATTACCGCTTTTGCAGCCATGGTGCCAAAGGTAATAATTTGCGATACCGCATTACGCCCATACAAAGCCGACACGTGATCAATTACTTCGTCTCGTCTATCCATACAAAAATCGACGTCGAAATCGGGCATTGATACACGTTCTGGATTCAAAAACCGCTCAAAAAGCAAGTCGAATTCAAGTGGGTCCAAATCGGTAATTTTAAGTGCGTACGCAACTAACGAACCCGCACCTGAACCACGACCAGGTCCAACAGGAATATTGTTATCTTTACTCCACTGAATAAACTCCATTACGATTAAGAAGTAACCTGGGAATCCCATTTGGTTAATTACGCCAAGCTCTATATCAAGTCGCTCATCGTATTCAACACGTTTTACTTTTCGCTCTTCTTCGTCGGGGAATAAAAACTGCAGTCGCTCTTCAAGACCATCTTCTGACACTTTAACTAAAAACTCATCAATCTTGAGTGAGCCAGTTGGGTAATCAGGTAAAAAGTAAGTCCCTAGCTGAACCGTTACATTACAACGTTTAGCTATTTCTACTGTGTTTTGTAGGGCTTCTGGAATGTCGCTAAACAGCTCAGCCATTTGCTCTGATGTTTTTAGGTATTGTTCTTCAGAGAATCGCTTAGGCCTGCGTTTATCGTCAAGCGTGTAGCCGTCAAAAATAGCAACGCGAATTTCGTGCGCTTCAAAGTTTTCAGGCTTTAAAAACACTACTTCGTTGGTCGCTACAACAGGTAACTGCTCTTTGGTAGCAAGCTCTACCGCCATGTGTAAGTAGTCTTCTTCAAGCGGTCGGTTAGTGCGCACAAGCTCAAGGTAGTAGTTATCGCTGAAATGCTGCTTATAAAAGCTAACTACCGATTCAATAACACTTGGATTATTTTTTAGTAACGCTTTACCTAAGTCACCATCTTTAGCGCCCGAGAGAATAATTAAGCCCGTTTTATGCTCCACCAGCCACTCTCGGTCAATCACTGGGCGATGAAACACATGCCCACGTTGATACGCTTTAGATATTAATAAGGTAATATTTTTATAGCCGTCGTTGTCTTTGGCTAATATGGTTAAGCGGCTTGGCTCGTCAGGAAATTCTGGGCTACGAACCCAAAAGTCAGCACCCACAATAGGCTTAATACCGGCGTTATGTGTTGCGCCGTAAAAACGCACTAAGCCACAAAAGTTCATTTGATCGGTAATCGCAATAGCGGGCATTTGCAGCTCTTGCGCTTTAGCAACTATTGGCTTTGTTTTAGCAAGGCCGTCAACCATCGAAAAATCTGAATGAACTCTTAAATGAACAAAATCAGGAGCAGCCATGCTTAACCCTCACCATTGGCTTGCGCCAATACACGCTGCACAGGTTTAAAGCTTTTACGATGCTCATCAATCGCGCCGTACTGCTCAAGCGCTGCAAAATGTGCTTTTGTTGGATACCCTTTGTGCCCTGCAAAGCCATATTCAGGGTGGCGTTTATCAAGCTCAATCATTTCGTCATCGCGTGCTACTTTAGCTAAAATAGACGCCGCTGAAATTTCGGCCACTAAGCTATCGCCTTTAACAATAGCTTGCGCTGGCATAGTGAGTTTTGGCAAACGATTACCATCTATAAATACAAATTCAGGTTGCGTACTTAATGCCTCTACTGCACGGGTCATGGCAAGCATAGTCGCGTGCAGAATATTTAACTCATCAATTTCTGTTGGATTGCAGCGCCCATAGGCATAACACAATGCTTTTTCTTTTATTTCAATCGCAAGCGCTTGGCGTTTTTTATCTGTTAATTTTTTAGAATCCGCTAAGCCAGCAATTGGTTTAGTGGGATCTAAAATGACGGCGGCAGTAACTACATCACCAACAAGCGGGCCGCGCCCTACTTCATCTACACCGGCAATTAAGGATACATTAGGTCTATCAATTTGCATTTATTAACTCCGCCACAGCATTCGCTGCTTGTTCGCTGGCATTTAATCTAATTTTTTCGTGAATAGCTAAAAAGCGTGCTTTTAGCTCTTTGTTATCAGTGTTGAGCATAGGAGTAAGCGCATTTGTTAAATTAGCCACATTACACTCACTTTGTAAAAACTCAGGCACTAGCTCTTCGTCTGCTAATAAGTTAGGCAACGAAAAATGCTTAATATTAAACGTAAATAAAGTCTTAAATATCCAATAGCTCAAAGGCTTTATTTTATAGCCCACTACCATTGGCTTTTTATAAAGCATGCCTTCGAGTGTTGCAGTGCCCGACGCTAATAAAATAGCATCAGCAGCTTGCATCGCTAATTTTGATTGTCCATCAAGCAGGTTAACATTAAGGTTTGGCGCGGTAGCGTTTAATATATCAGTAAACTGCGCTTTGCGTTTTTCGTTAACCAGTGGCACCACAACTTTAAGATTGGGGTTTTTAGCTTGCAGCTCTGCAGCTGTTTTAATGTAAGTTTCACTTAGTAAGCCAACTTCTGAGCCTCGGCTACCAGGAAGTAACGCCAGTACTTTGTCATCAAGGCTTAAGCCGAGTTCTGCACGTGCTTTGCTGTCGTCGTGTTCAAGCGCTATATCGTCTGCCAAAGTATGACCCACAAATGTACATGGCACTTGGTGCTTATCGTAAAATTCTTTTTCAAATGGCAGTAACGCAAGCACTAAATTAGTCGCTGCACTTATTGTATGAATTCGCTTTTCGCGCCACGCCCAAACAGACGGACTTACATACTGTACTGTTTTAATGCCCGCATCTTTAAGTGGCTTTTCAACGCGTAAGTTAAAATCGGGTGCATCAATACCAATAAATACATCAGGTGGGTTATCTACAAAATGCTGCACGAGTTGTTTACGTATTTTAAGCAAACGCGGCAAACGCCCTAGCACCTCAACAAGCCCCATTACCGAAAGCTCATCCATGTCGTAAAGTGTTTTACAGCCCTGCGCTTGCATTTTAGGTCCTGCTATTCCTTCAAAAATAGCGTCCGGAAAATGTTTTTTAAGGGCTTTAATTAAACCTTCACCTAAAATATCGCCCGACAGTTCACCTGCCACAATACCAATACGTAGTTGTTTTTTATCTTTATTCATTTGATTTTATTTCACAAGTAAACCAGGCGTTCATGCTTGTTAGTTTACCGTGTTTTACTGTTTGGTTAAACGCTTTAAATAACTGGTTTTTTATCACGTAAGTTAAGGCTTTATGTTGTTTGTTTTTAATACTGATGTAGCATAGGAAATATATATTAAGTTTTACTAATATGTATGTTGACAAAAATTGCACAAAAGTAAATACTATTACAAACTTTCAGTAATTACTGAAAGTTCATTAAACCTTAACTTTGCCAATTAAATGTTGCCCTGTTAATCCGTCACTCTCAAGGAGCCAATAATGATAGATGAAACCTTTGTGGATCTATCGCGATTACAGTTTGCTGTTACCGCTCTCTTTCATTTCTTATTCGTACCGTTAACGATAGGTATGACCTGGATTTTAGTTATTATGGAATCGGTTTATGTTATGACCGGTCGCGAAATTTATCGTGATATGACTAAGTTTTGGGGGAAATTGTTTGGTATTAACTTTGCAATTGGTGTGGCGACAGGCCTTACCATGGAATTTGAGTTTGGTACTAACTGGTCTTATTATTCGCATTACGTAGGTGATGTTTTTGGTGCTCCCCTTGCTATTGAAGGTTTAATGGCATTCTTTTTAGAATCGACCTTTGTAGGTATGTTCTTTTTAGGCTGGGACAGACTCTCTAAACGCCAACATTTAGGTGCAACCTTTTTAATGGCCATTGGTACCAACATGTCGGCGCTGTGGATTTTAATAGCCAACGGCTGGATGCAAAACCCAGTAGGTGCTGAATTTAACTATCAAACCATGCGCATGGAAATGACCAGCTTTGCAGAGCTTGTGTTTAACCCTGTAGCACAAGTTAAGTTTATTCATACCGTATCGGCAGGTTATGTAGCTGCATCTATGTTTGTACTGGGCATAAGTAGTTGGTACATATTAAAAGGCCGTGATTTAGCGTTTGCTAAACGTTCTTTTTCGGTCGCATCGGGCTTTGGTTTAGCATCAATTCTATGTGTAATTTTACTCGGTGACGAATCAGGTTACGAAGTAGGCGAAGTTCAAAAAGTAAAACTTGCCACGATTGAAGCTGAATGGCACACAGAAGAGGCTCCGGCTGCGTTTACCGCATTTGGTTTTCCTGATTCAGAAGAGCAAGTAACACATGCTGCGGTTAAAATACCTTACGCACTTGGGTTAATTGCTACGCGTTCACTTGATGAGCAAGTAACGGGTATTAACGACCTAGAAAAACAACACGAAGTACGTATTCGCAACGGTATGATTGCTTATGAATACCTTACAAAACTCAGAAACGGTGAAGATACGCCAGAAAATGTTGCTAAGTTTAATACCCTAAAAGATGATTTAGGTTATGGCTTGCTACTTAAGCGCTACACACCTGATGTTGTAGATGCTACCGAAGAGCACATTCAAAAAGCCGTTAAAGACTCTTTCCCTAAAGTAGGCCCTATGTTTTGGTCATTTAGGATTATGGTTGCCTGTGGTGTAGCCATGTTGGGTGTATTTATATTGGCATTTTACTACAACGCACATCGCGTTATTGAGCAAAAGCGCTGGTTGTTATGGGCTGCCGTATTGAGCATTCCACTACCTTGGATAGCGATTGAATTTGGCTGGATAGTTGCTGAGTATGGACGTCAACCTTGGGCTATATCTGAAATACTGCCGACCTTTTTAGCCACGTCGTCACTAACAGTAAACGATATTTTAATTAGCTTAACTGGATTTATTGTTTTCTATACTGGTTTAGCCATTGTTGAAGGTTGGTTGATGATCCGCTTTGTTAAGCAAGGACCAAGCTCGCTACATACTGGTAAATATCATTTTGAATTGCCAAATAAAACTGATCAAACTGAAGGAGAGCAATCATGATTTTTGATTATGAAACATTAAAAATGCTTTGGTGGTTGATCATTGGTGTGCTGCTTATTGGCTTTGCTATTACCGATGGCATGGATATGGGCGTTGCTATGTTGCTTCGCCTAGTTGGTAAAACAGATTCAGAGCGCCGTACGGTAATTAATACCATTGGTCCACACTGGGATGGTAACCAAGTATGGTTTATTACCGCAGGCGGCGCGTTATTTGCAGCGTGGCCTATGGTTTATGCAGCTGCATTTTCGGGCTTTTACTTTGCCATGATGCTAGTACTCTTTGCTCTATTTTTTAGACCACTAGGGTTTGATTACCGCAGTAAAGTAGACTCAAAACGCTGGCGTAATAACTGGGATTGGGGCTTGCTTGCAGGCAGCGCAATTCCAGCATTAGTTTTTGGTGTTGCTTTTGGTAACTTATTTTTAGGCGTACCATTTAATATTGATAACTTAATGCGTGTTAGCTACCAAGGTTCATTTTTTGGTTTACTTAACCCGTTTGGTTTGCTTGCTGGTTTAGTGAGTATCACTATGCTAATTGCTCATGCGGGGATGTGGTTACAGCTTCGTACAGCTGATGCAGTAGCAGATCGCTCAGGGCAATATGGTCGTTATTCACTGATTGTGTTTATTATACTGTTTGCAGGCGCTGGTTTTTGGGTTGCTAATTTAACGGGTTACCAAATTGTATCTATGCCTGATACACAAAGCCATGCAGATCCATTAGCTAAAGTAGTAACAACAGCCCAAGGCGCGTGGCTTAGCAATTACAGTGAACGCCCATGGACTATGACCTTTCCTATTTTAGCGTTTGCAATGGCACTAAGTGCGCTATTTTTTTCTAAATTGAACAAACCAGCACTTGGACTTATTTCAACAAGCTTAATGTTAATTGGCGTGATTATGACGGCCGGTGTTTCACTGTTCCCATTTATTATGCCATCAAGCAACAATCCAAATATTAGCTTAACAATTTGGGATGCGGTATCGAGCCATAAAACGCTCAATGTAATGTTTGTTGCAGTGTGTATTTTTGTCCCACTTATTTTAACTTACACCACCTGGTGTTATGTAAAAATGTGGCGCAGAGTAACGGTTGAAGAAATTGAAAACAACACTCACGGTAGCTACTAAGGAGACTAAACTATGTGGTATTTCGCTTGGATTTTAGGTGTACTTTTGGCCTGTACCTTAGGTGTAATAAATGTAATGTGGTACGAATTTCATCAAAATAAAAACAGCATTGCTGATGATGAACAAGCCATGCACGATTTATTAAACGATGCTAACAACACAAAAGATGACGACTAACCCCCGACCAGATCGCGCGCAGCAGCAATCACTGCGCGCTTTTTTAAAGCGTCAAAGTAAACCCGCTGCAGTGTGGTTAAAGTTAAGCATTGCACTGGGTACTTTTAACGCATTACTGATGATTGCAGGTGCTTATTTACTTGCGCAAACTATTCACAACGTTATGTTTGAAGGTAATAATTTAGCCCAAGTTACTCATTTATTATGGCCCTTAGCAGGCATTATTTTATTGCGCGCGGTGTTTTTAGCATTAAGCGAACGCTTGAGTGCATATGCTGCACTTAAAATAAAATCGGCTATGCGCCAAACACTTCTAAATAAGCTCAGCTTACTTGGCCCAAGCTATATAGAACAACACGGCCAAGGCGCTACATTAAATACCCTACATAATGGCGTAGAAGCACTCCACGACTATTATGCTAAATACCTACCTGGTGCTGCTTACAGCGCGCTTATTCCGCTGGCAATATTGGTTGTTATTTTTCCGACAGATTATAAAGCTGGGCTGATATTTTTATTAACCGCCCCGCTCATTCCTTTTTTCATGATTTTAGTAGGCTCAAAAGCCGAAGCTTTAAACCAAAAACGCTGGAAGCAACTTGCTGTACTGGGCAATTACTTTTTTGACCGCGTACAAGGTTTAACTCAACTCAAGCTATTTAATGCAACACGTACCGAGCTTAAACAAATAGCTAAAATTTCAGATGATTTTAGACACGCTACACTCGATGTTTTAAAAATCGCTTTTTTATCATCATTTGCACTTGAGTTTTTAGCCACCATTAGCGTGGCATTAGTCGCAGTAATTATTGGTTTTAGACTGTTTTTTGGCACTCTTGATTTTGCTACTGGCTTTGTGGTGCTACTTTTAGCGCCTGAATTTTATTTACCACTGCGCCAGCTAGGTAGCCATTACCATGCACGTTTACAAGGCATTAGTGCCGCTGCCGATATGGTTGCGATTTTAAATGCACCACTGCCAAGTGACGAAAATGCGTCAGTGACTACAAGCTCGCCTGAAAACAATTTAACTTTAAATGCAATTAACTCCATAAGTATTACCGATCTCAATTTTATATACCCAGATAGTAACGAAGGGATTAAAAATATAAATTTAACACTGCCAAATAAAGGCTTAATTGCCGTTGTGGGCAGTAGTGGATCAGGTAAAAGTACGTTGTTTGACTGCTTATTAGGGTTTCACCCTGAGGTGATTAACCACCTATCTATTAATGAGCAGAGTTTAAGTACAACCGATATTACTTACCTGCAAAATAACATTGCATGGATACCACAAAAAGCGACGCTGTTTTACGACACCATTGCTGCCAACATTAAATTGGCCAAACCAACTGCCACACAGCAAGAGCTTGAACATGCAGCAAAGCAAGCTGGTGTGCTTGAATTTATAAATACCCTACCCGATGGTTTTAACACACTGATAGGTGAGCAAGGCGAAGGGCTTTCTGGCGGACAAAAGCAACGCATCGCACTCGCACGTGCATTCATAAAACAAGCACCAGTTTTAGTGCTTGATGAGCCTACAGCGCACCTTGATAGCCAAACAGAGCAACTTATTCAAAATGCTATTAGTGAATACGCTAAAAATAATTTAGTGTTAGTTATTGCTCATCGGTTAAATACCGTTAAACATGCCAGCAATATCATTGTTATGCACGATGGAAAAATAGCTGAGCAAGGTCACTTTGAAACACTTGCAGCGCAAAATGGTGCATTTGCTGATTTATTAAAAACGGCTAAACAAGGGGTGGCGCATGCATAATTTTATTCGCTTATTAAAGCTTTGTGCTCCTCATTATAAAGCTATGCTATTGGGTACATTTTTAGCAACGATTACGGTATTAGCTAATGTGGGCTTGTTGGCTATTTCTGGCTGGTTTTTAGCGTCAATGGCGGCTGCAGGTCTTGCGGGCGTGCAAATGAACTACTTTACTCCAGCAGGAACGATTCGGTTTTTAGCAATTGTACGAACTGCATCGCGCTATGGCGAACGCCTAGTTACTCATAACGCCACGTTTTTATTACTAAGTGAAATACGTACCAATGTCTTTGCAACGTTAAGTAAGCTTAACAATGTTGATTTAGCAATGAGCCGCAGCGCTGATCTAGTTAACCGATTACAAAACGATGTAGACGCACTCGACAAGTTTTATTTAAACGTTTTACTTCCTATGCTAGTCGCTCTTTTAAGTGTGCCAATCATCATGCTGTTTATGTCGGCCTATAATGGCAACGTCGCCCTTATTTGCTTTACTGGCATTATACTTATTGGTGTTGTTATACCTGCCCTACTCAGCGCAAAGCTCACTAAAAACAGCCATAAAGAAACACAACTTAGTGCACAACTTCGCTCTGAGCTTTCAGATACACTCACAGGACTTAGAGAGCTTAGTATTTATCAAGCCCGTTCGCAGCAACTTAATAAGTGCGACGAATTAAGCGAGCAGTACAATCAGCAATTATTTATTCGCCACAAAGCACTGGCAAACTCAGATGGGTTAAGCTTATTGGTTGTTCAATTAGCGATGCTTGCTAGCATAGTAACCATTGTCCCGCTGGTTTACACCAACAGTATGGTAAATGTAGAACTTGCTATGTTAAGCCTGTTTGTACTGGCAAGCTTTGAAAGTGTATTGCTACTACCCAATGCGTTTATAGAGCTTCCTAGTGTATTAAAAGCAGCAGAGCGGTTGTTTACACTTGAAGATAAAGCCGCTAACTCACAAGTTAAAGATACACATGTAGACGTTGATGAAAACTTTAACTCGCAAAACCACACGCTAGCACTTAACAATATTAGCTACCAATATGGTGAGCAAACAGCACTAACTGATATCAGTTTTGAACTAAAGCCCCAGCAAAAAGTAGCAATTGTAGGTAGAAGCGGCAGCGGTAAAACGACGCTTGTAAATTTACTGACTGGTTTATGGCCTTTACAACAAGGCAGCATAACGCTAAATAATCAAAATAGCGTTGTTGACTTACATTCGTTAAATAATGATATACGCGCAAGTGTGATAAATATATTAGCTCAGCAGCACCATATTTTTGATGGCACACTGAGTGAAAATTTACGTTATGCTGCGCCAAATGCAACTAAAGAGCAAATGATTGAAGCGCTCTCATTAGCGCAATTAAGCCCATGGTTTAATGAACTAAAAGAAGGTTTAAAAACACGATTAGGCACTGGCGGGCGTAATGTGTCGCAAGGTCAGTCTAGACGTATAGCTATTGCACAAGCATTACTTAAAAGTCCGGCTATTTTAGTTCTTGATGAACCAACAGAAGGTCTTGATAATCAGTCTAAGCAAGGGGTAATGCAAGCAATAATGCATGTTATGAATAACGCGAGCGTGCTCACAATTACGCACGATCCCGCTCTACTTGCTCAAATGGATAATGTTGTATGGTTGGAAGGCGGTAAAGTAGTCGCACAAGGCTCTCATAAAGAGCTCAGTGGGGCTTATCCTGGTTATGTTGCGCTAACTACCCGGTTTTAAAACCTTTACTGATACATCAATAACGCCGACCTTAGGGTCGGCTATCTTTTTAAACATACTTTTTGATAAATCAATAATACGACCTCGCACATACGGGCCTCTATCGTTAATTCTTACCGTGACTGATTTGTTATTGGCTAGATTAGTAACAACCACCGTAGTACCAAAATCGAATTCTAAATGGGCTGCCGTGGCGGCTTGTTGACTAAAGCGCTCTCCGTTGGCGGTTGTTCTTCCGTGGTATTTATCAGCATAAAAAGATGCTTTCCCAACTTGAGTGATTTCTCCAGCAGATGATTTAACAATAGGCTGGCTACTACAAGCGGCTAAAACTGAAGTAATAAAAAGAGTGAGAACTAACTTAGGTAAACGCATAGGACGGCTTTTATTATATAAATTACCCGCATACTAACTCAAGTACCCTGAGTATTAACTGAATTAGCTTTAAGCAGGGCAATAAAAAACCACCTTCGATTTATCATCTAGGGTGGTTTTTTTAATGCTTAAAGCAAACCCGCGAATTATCTTACGATGCCGCGCTCTGAGTTTTTAACAAAGTCGACCATCAATTTCACAGCAGGATACTTTGCGGCATCCTCACTAAGCGACTCAATAGCTTCTTCAGCACCTAAGCTTTTACGATAAAATGCTTTGTATGCACGGCGTACAGCCATAATTTCATCACTTTCGAAACCACGACGCTTCATGCCTTCTTTATTGATAGCTGCAGGGCCTGCTGGCATACCAATGGTAGTAACAAATGGTGGTACATCTTTGTTAACACCTGAATACATACCAATAAAGGCATGTGCACCAATTTTACAAAACTGATGAACACCCGAATTACCACCAAGGATAACCCAGTCACCAACATGTACATGGCCGGCCACACTTGCGTTGTTAGCAAAAATTACGTTATCGCCAATTACCGCGTCATGTGCAACGTGTGTATAAGCCATAAACAAATTATTACTACCAATTTTAGTAACACCTTGGTCTTGAATCGTACCACGGTGAATAGTGGCACATTCACGGATAACGTTGTTATCACCCATGATTAATGTGGTTGGCTCGTTGTTGTATTTTTTGTCTTGGCAGGCTTCGCCCACAGACGCAAACTGAAAAATATGATTGCCAGAGCCAATAGTTGACGGCCCTTTAACAACAACGTGAGACTCAATAATACAGTTATCACCGATAACAACATCATTGCCAATATAACTATACGGACCAACTGAGACATTGTTGCCTAGTTTAGCGCCAGGTTCGATTATTGCTGTAGAATGGATCACTATTAAAACTCTCTTCTCGCACACATAATTTCGGCACTACACACTATTTTGCCGTCGACTCTAGCTTCTGCAGCAAACTTCCAAATGTTGCGACGTTCTTTTAAAAACTCAACATGAAGATGCATTGTATCACCAGGAATTACAGGTTGTTTAAAACGTGCATTATCAACAGCAGCAAACAAATATAATTCGTTTTCGCTACGGTTTTCTACTGTTTTAAAACCTAATAAACCCGTTGCTTGCGCCATTGATTCTAATATTAGCACACCAGGAAAAATTGGCTGATTTGGAAAGTGCCCAGTAAAAATTGGTTCATTTATAGAAACATTTTTAATAGCATGTAAAGACTTGCCAGGTGTAAAATCAATAACACGATCAATTAATAGCATCGGGTAACGGTGCGGTAATAAACTTAAAATTTCTTGAATATCAAGGCTATTTAATTCGTTTGCCAAAATAGCATCCTTATTAGTGTTCAACGTTATGACTTAGCCAATGCTTCAAGCGCTTTAAGACGAGATTTCATGTCTGAAAGGTTACGCAAGTGAGCTATTGATTTACGCCATTCTTTGTTTGTTGTATGGGGCATACCAGATGAGTAAATACCTGGTTCGGTGATTGATTTTGTCACCATACTCATGCCGGTAATTATAACACCATCACATACAGACATGTGACCATTAATTGCAACCATGCCACCAATTTGACAGTTCTTGCCAATGGTAACGCTTCCTGCAAGTACAGTGCAGCCCGCTATTGCGGTGCCTGAATTAACTTCAACGTTGTGCGCTATTTGACACTGATTATCGATAATAACATTGCTATGAATGATGGTATTGTCCAGTGCACCACGATCAATTGTCGTACTTGCACCAATTTCAACTTTGTTGCCTATGATAACTGAACCAAGCTGAGGTATTTTAACCCACTGCCCGCGCTCATTTGCATAGCCAAACCCATCACTACCTACAACACTATTTGCTTGAAACAAACAATCTGAACCAATTTCAACATCGTGATAAATAGTCACACTAGGCCAAAGCTTAGTGCCAGAACCTATTTTAACACGTTCCCCGATAAAACTGTTCGGACCAATTTGCGCGTTGTCACCTATCACTGCATGAGCTTCAATGACTGCGTTAGCACCAATAGCGGCGCTATCACTAACAATCGCTGTTGAATGAACAGTTGCACTTGGATGAATACCCGTCGAGGCTGAGCGTGGTGTTGTATCCATAAATTGCGCTAATTTTGCGTAACTTACATACGGATTAGCAACAATAATTTTGCTGCCACTAAAGTACTCTGCATCGGCTTGGCTTACTATTACAGCACTCGCTTGAGTAGTTTCAAGTTGCGATCGATATTTTGAGTTCGCTAAAAATGCAATATGCCCAGAATGGGCATTTGCAAGTGTCGCTATTTTTTTTATTTCTAAAGCGCCATCACCCTGAAGTTCGGCGCCTAGAAGTTCCGCAATTTGCGAAAGCGTATAATTTTGCATAGAGTGATTATTTCTTACTAACAGCGGCTACAACTTTAGATGAAAGATCAGTCACTTCTTTAGGGTTAAAGTAAATAGTAGTGTCTTTTACTTTAACTTCGTCGAAGTCGCCGTCTTTAGCAATCTCTTCAATTGTTTTGATGATTACACCTTGAACTTTAGCAAGCTCTTGGTTTTGACGCGCTTTAATTTCTTGCTCTAAAGGGCGACCTTGTTCAGCAAGATTTTTTTGCATGCCTTGAATTTTTTCACGCAGAGTATCTTTTTGAGCTTGGCTCATAGTTGTACTTTCACGTTTAAATTTTTCAGCTTCAAAACGAATATCGCCTTGTAACTTTTCAAGCTCTTGACGACGTTCAGCAAACTCAGTTTGTAAAGACTGTTCAATTTTAGCCATTTGAGGAATTTGCTTGTAGATTTCCTGCATATCAACAATACCTACTTTGTGTGCAAATGCATTCACAGAAGTACCCATCATTAACGTTGCTAAAACTGCTACAGCTGTTGATTTAAATAATTTTTTCACAAAAAACTCCTTTAGAAAGTGTTACTAATGTTAAAGCTGATGGTTTTCGTATCGTCATCTTCTTCTTTTTGCAATGGATACGCAAAACTGATCAGCATTGGACCCATTGGAGAGATCCATTGTAATGAAAGACCGGTTGAAACCCTAAAACGCATTGGGTCTGAATAGTCATCTAATTTAGCACGTTCATCAACGCCTAAGTTTTGATAGCGGTCTACGTTAAACTCAGTATCCCATACGTTTGCAGCATCAACAAAGAAGCTAGTACGTACAGAGCTGGTATTTTCTTCATCTAAGAATGGTGTAGGAACAATTAGCTCCATACCTGCCACTGCTTTAGCATTACCACCAATACGACCTTGTGGCACTAGAATATCAAATTCTGATGCACCACCAATGCTACCGGTTGTAGTACCGTCTGCACCTGGCGTACCCGGAATAGACTGCGGTATACGCGACACAGCACGTGGTAATATCGTATTACGGTCAAAGCCACGTAGTTCCATTTCCGTTATACGGAAGTACTCTTGGAATGGAAGTGTTTGCTCATACCCGTTTGTAGAACCATAACCATTACCATAACCAAGTGCTGCACGCGTTGAGAATACCCAACGGTGGTCATTTGATATAGGCCAGTAAAAACGCGAATCGTAGTTCAGTTTAAAGTACTGAAGATCTGAGTTAGGCGTTGTTGCTGTTAAGTTTAGAGTTTGACGCGAACCCGCTGTTGGGAATAAACCACGGTTAACGGTGATACGCGACCAGCCAACACTCAGCTCATACTTAGTAAAGTCAAAGCCTGCATCTGGGTTATCTGGATCTAAGAATGTTTCACGAAGTACACGCGTTTGCTCGTACTCTGCAATATCCGAAAGCTCTTCTTTAATCCAACGGGCGCCAAAGTTAACACGATTTACAGCATCAATCGGAAAACCAATATTTGTGCCTAAACCATAACTTTTCGATTTATATTCAACAAGACTGAATTTACTTGCATCGTAGTTTCTGTAAAAGATGCTACTGCCTTGCGATACACCATCTGGCGTAAAGTATGGGTCTGTGTACGATAAGCTTAAGCTTTCAGAACCTGTAGACGTATTAAGGTTTAAACCAATTTGGTTACCTGTGCCTAAAAAGTTAGATTCTGTTACACCAATATTAAACTGCAGACCTAAGTAAGAACCATAAGCAAGACCAG
Source organism: Pseudoalteromonas sp. GutCa3 (assembly GCF_002836155.1). NCBI lineage: Bacteria > Pseudomonadati > Pseudomonadota > Gammaproteobacteria > Alteromonadales > Pseudoalteromonadaceae > Pseudoalteromonas > Pseudoalteromonas sp. GutCa3. The sequence continues at coordinate 154,007 of NZ_PJBK01000073.1, forward strand.
CATTAAAGCTACCTGCAGATTGCTCTTTTACAGTAAAGTCTACATCTACTTGGTCATCCACACCGGGTACAGGCACTACGTTAAAATCAACAGTTTCCATGTAAGGTAGGCGTTGAATTTGCAGTTTTGAACGCTCAAGGTTTTGATTAGATAACCATGCGCCTTCAAGTTGTGTCATTTCACGACGAAGTACTTCATCTGCCGTATTTTGGTTGCCACCAACAATAATACGACGAACGTATACACGCTTACCTGGGTTAACCGATAGTGTTAATTGTACTTCTTGCTTTTCGTCGTCAATTTCTGGAATTGTACGCACTTCAGCATTAGCGTAACCAAAACGTGCTAAGTAGCTTTTAATAAACTCTTCAGATGAAGTAACTACAGAACCGTTATAAAGCTCACCCGCTCTAAGTGGGATAACACTTTTAATTAAGTCTTCACGGCCAAGCAAGTCACCAATAAAGTCAAAACCTTTAACTTTATATTTTACGCCTTCAGTTAAGTTAGCTGTAACGTAAACTGATTCACGTTCAGGGCTCACTGAAACTTGTGTTGAGTCGATATTAAAACGCAGGTAACCACGGTCTAAATAATAACTACGAATTTTTTCTAAATCGCCTTCAATGGTTTGCTTTTGGTAACGGTCGCTACCCATAAACTGCCACCAAGGTAAATCTTGCTGCGATTCAGCAAGTTTAAGAAGCTCTTCATTAGAAAAAAGTTCATTACCCACTAAGTTAATTTGGCGGATAGAAGCAGCATCACCTTCATCAAACTCTAACTTAAGTTTAACGCGGTTACGTGGCAGCTTAGTAATACTGATATCTACTTTAGCGTTGTATTTACCAATGCTGTGGAAAAACTCAACTAAGCCTTTTTCGATACTATCGATAACGGTTTTATCAAGTGGTTCACCTTGGCGAATATCTTGCTGATCAAGAGACTCATTAAGCTGCTCGTCTTTAATGTCTTTATTGCCTTCAAACTCAATAAAGCTGATGGTAGGACGTTCCGTTACTTTAAAAATAACGTTGTTGCCATCACGAAGTGCTTTTATGTTATCAAAGTGCCCAGAACGATAAAGTGACTTTATTGTTTTTGAAATCGTATAGTCATCAACATTATCGCCTACGTTAATAGGAATATGTGTTAGCGCTGCACCAAGTGCTACGCGCTGCAAACCTTCAACTTTCAGGTCTTCAACAATAAAGGAGTTTTGGCCTAGGGCTGCAAAACTTGCACCCAATAAACTTGTTATTGCCAAATGTTTTTTTATAGCCATTTTATTATCTTTATCCTTTACAACTGTATTACCGCATAACACCTTACTAGTGGTGCTTTACAATCGTGTTCTAATTAGTAATTTGCCACGCTGTAACTACAAACGCGATACATCATTGAACAAAGCGAAACATGTTAGAAAAATGAGCAACAAGGCACCCACTTTAAAACCAAACTCTTGTGTCTTTTCAGAGACCGGCTTTTTACGAAAAAGTTCAATTATGTAATACATTAAGTGTCCGCCATCAAGCACTGGTAAGGGTAATAAATTAAATACACCCAAGTTAACGCTTATTAAGGCTAAAAAGCTTAAAAAGGCCACTAACCCATAGCTTACGCTAGTTCCAGCGCCTACTGCAATGCCCACAGGACCACTTAAATTTTTAACCGAAACCTGGCCTGTAATTAAATTACCAATCATGTCAAAACTGAGTGTAATTAAGCGCCACGTTTCTTTTGTGCCTCGCACAATACTATCGAGCGGGCCGTAATGCCTTGTCTCTACATAGCCATCAGGCCATTGCTGTACAACAGGAGCAACACCTAAAAAGCCTTGCTCAATACCGTTATTATCAATGCGCCCTTTAGGGGTAACTGTAATGGCTTGTATAGTATCTTGTCTTTTTACACTAAATTGTAAAGATTTGTTAGCTGATTGCGTAATAAGATTAACTAATTGCTGCCAATTGCTTATTGTTTCACCGTTTACAGCCAAAATTGTGTCGTTAACTTGTAAATTAGCGTGTTCTGCGGCTGAGTCTTTAGTTACGGCGGCAATTGTTAAAGTTGCTTGAGGTCTAAATGGCACAATACCTAACGAACTTAATGGTGGTACGTCTCGCTGGTCAAGCTTCCAACCCTCTAAATTAAGCGTTTTAACGCGTGGTTGAAGGTTTTTATCACGAACAATAACTTCAACGCTTTCTTCGCCTAAGTTAGACATAAGCGCAAACGTGGCATCTTGCCATGTCGTTATGTCATCATTACCAATTTTTATAATATGTTGAGAAGGCATAATGCCCGCCTGCTCTGCGCGACTGCCTTCGGTTATGCTGCCAACAACTGGCTTAACCGATTGCACTCCTACCATATACATCACCGCAAGAGCAAAAATGGCAAACAAAAAGTTAGCCATAGGACCTGCTGCAACAATAGCAATACGCGCTTGTACAGATTTAGAGTTAAACGACAAGTGTCGTTGATTTGCTGGTACGTCATCAACTCGCTCATCAAGCATTTTTACATAACCACCTAATGGAATAGCGGCAATCACGTATTCGGTATTATATTTGTCATGCCATTTTAACAGTGGCTTACCAAAACCAATTGAAAAACGCAGCACTTTAACGCCCATTTTTCGTGCAACCCAAAAATGGCCATATTCATGTATGGCCACTAAAATACCAAGCGCTAAAATAAATGAGCCAAGATTCCAAAAAAAATCAAACATATTAATGCGCCACTTTTGTTATAAATTCTGAAGCGCTAATACGCGCTAATTTATCACACTCTAAAATTTCATCTAGGCTTTGCACATTGGTGTAAGTTGCAGCTTCTAGCGTCTGTGCATTTATTTTGTATATATCGGTAAAACCAATTTTACCGTTTAAGAATGCGCCCACAGCTATTTCATTTGCTGCGTTAACCGTTGTTGTCGCACCCTGCCCTGCACTACACGCATCAATCGCTAATTGTAAATTTGGATAACGAGAAAAATCAGGTTTAGTAAACGAAAAATCACAAATGTCAGAGAAGTTTAACGGTTTAACACCCGCATTAATTCGCTCAGGATACGCAAGTGCATGGGCAATTGGCGTGCGCATATCGGGGTTACCCATTTGCGCTAAAATAGAACCATCGTGGTACTGCACCATTGAGTGAATGATACTTTGTGGATGAATAACCACATCAATATCACTCGCATCACAATTGAATAACCACTTAGCTTCAATAAACTCTAAACCTTTGTTCATCATAGTTGCGGAATCTACTGATATTTTTTGACCCATCGACCAGTTAGGGTGTGCAACGGCTTCACTTACGGTTACATCTTTTAACGTATTTATATCACGCGTTAAAAACGGGCCTCCAGAGCCAGTAAGCAAAATTTTACTTACGCCATGTTGCTGTAGTTTTTGATCGCCTTTGGCATTTTGTAACGAAGAAGGTAGGCATTGAAAAATTGCATTATGTTCGCTATCTATTGGCAGCAAAGTGGCTTTATGTTGTTTAACTTTATCAATAAACAACTGACCTGACATAACTAAAGATTCTTTATTAGCTAGTAGTACTTTTTTACCCGCTTCAACAGCACTTAATGTGGGTAGTAAACCAGCTGCACCTACAATTGCCGACATTACAATGTCAACATCGGGATGAGCACATAAGTCACTCATTGCTTGCTCACCGTGCATAACCAGAGTTTGGCACTGAGTATTAGCTAAATACGCAGATAACTGCTCTGCGGCCTGCTGGTTAGCCATAATCGCATAAAGCGGTTCATGTTCAATACACAACTCCGCCATTTTCTTTGCATTTTGTCCTGCAGCCAAAACAAAAACATCAAATAACTCTTTATTGCGCGACACAACATCAAGTGTACTTAAACCAATTGAGCCTGTTGCGCCTAAAATAACCAGCAATTGCTTTTGGCTCATAAACTAAGAGTCCACGCATAGCACATAACAAACATTGGAGCAGCAGCCGTTAAGCTGTCAATTCTATCTAAAATACCGCCGTGTCCTGGTAAACATCGACCGCTATCTTTTAAACCAGCTTCACGTTTAAACATGCTTTCCAGTAAATCACCTACCGCAGAAAACAACGCAATAAATGCTGTCATTATCGCGTACACAGGCCATACAACTAAATCAACATCGGTAAAGTGACAAAATGCTAATACAAAAATAATAGAAGCGACTACACCGCCTGCTAAACCTTCAATTGTTTTATTAGGGCTTACTTTAGGCATTAACTTATGTTTACCAAAACTTTTACCCGTAAAGTAAGCACCCACATCTGCGCTCCATACAATACCGAGTACCACTAAAATTAGCACCGAACCAAAATGAGTTGATTCAGCATATTGCGCGCTACGTAGTGTATTTAGTGCAAGCCATAACGGTACAAGCGTGAGTAGCCCTGCAATGCCGCGCATAACTAGGCCTTCATTCCACGCTTTAGCCATCTCTGGGTAGCGCCAAATTAAATAGCTAGCAACAATCCACCAAGCAAACGAAAGCGTAAATACGTAGTTTGCATCACCGACTAGCTTGCCATTTTCCCATAATGATTCAATAGGCCAATGTAAATTAAGCAAGGCAAGTAAAGCTGCAATAAACACAACAAAGGCAGCACGTTTAAGCTTGTCGCAAAGGCCCATAAATGCAGACCATTCCCATGCGCCTAATAATACAATTGCACCAGCAAAGTAACTAAATAACGTAAGCGGTGTATAAAAAACCAAAGCCAATGCTAATGGAGCTAGCACTAGAGAGGTTAAAATTCGTTGTTTTAACAAAATGTGACCCTTATTCTATTTAGGTTTGAGCGAGTAATTGTTTTATTTGTTCGCCCGTACAACCAAAACGTCGCTCTCTGGCAACGTAACACGCAATGGCCTCAGCAAATGCTGCTTCATTAAAATCAGGCCAAAGTGTCTCGGTAAAGTAAAGTTCTGCATAAGCAACTTGCCATAGTAAAAAATTACTAATACGAACATCGCCACCAGTGCGAATAAGCAAATCAGGTTCTGCCTGATCTGCCATGCTCATATGCTGTGCTAAGCGCTCTTCTGTAATATCTTCTGCGTTTAGTGTGCCCTGCGCAACTTGCAAAGCAAGTTGTTTTGCCGCATTGGCAACATCCCAACGACCACCGTAATTAGCTGCAACATTTAAACGCAACCCGGTGTTATTTTCAGTCAGCTTATGCGCAGCGTCTACCTTGCTACGTAATCCTTCAGAAAATCGTGATAAGTCTCCAATAATGGTCAGTTTTACATTGTTTTTATGAAGCTTTTTAACTTCCTTTGTTAAAACAAATAAGAAAAGCTCCATTAAAGTGTTTACTTCGTCTTCAGGGCGGCGCCAGTTTTCACTACTAAAAGCAAATAAGGTTAACGATTGTATCCCTAATTTAGTACAAAACTGAACAGATTGACGAACTGCGTCTACGCCTTTTTTATGCCCATACACACGAGGTCTATTTCTAGCTTGCGCCCAACGTCCGTTCCCATCCATGATGATAGCAACATGTTTGGGTAAACATTGCTGTGAAATTGTGTCAGCATCTAGAACCATAAATATCGAGTATTCCATAAAAAAACGCCGCCTAGTATACCCTAGACGGCGTTTCAAAACTAATAATTTTAATAGGTCCTGTCGACCTTTCAGGATTGTAATTTGTTCAATCTAGGGGCGACTTAATCGCGGCGCGAGATTTGTAACCTAGTGGACTAAGCAAAAATCGAGTAAAGCTTCCGCGTCCTGCTCACGCCCCTTACCTACATCCATGTAGGCAACAAAGAGTTAATCGCCCCTAGACAGAACCCTTTGGGCAGCGCGTGTTTGGATTTTATGCATCGTTATCGCCTAATTATGGGGAATAACCACACAACATAGGCTCTGCCTTGCCTAAAAACCAAACACACTGCTGCAAATTCAACCTCGAAAGATAAACAGGACCTTACTTAGATTTCCATCAATTCTGTTTCTTTGGCAGCTAATAAAGTATCCATTTCTTTAATAAACTTATCAGTAAGCTTTTGAATCGCATCATCTGATTGACGCGCTTCATCTTCAGATATGTCTTTATCTTTTAATAAACCCTTTACATCGCCATTAGCATCACGACGAATGTTACGAATAGCAACACGACCGCCTTCAACTTCGCCACGTACAATTTTGATTAGGTCTTTACGACGCTCTTCTGTAAGTGGAGGAAGTGGTACGCGAATAACAGTACCTGCCGACATAGGGTTTAAACCTAAGTCAGATGCCATAATTGCTTTTTCAACAGCTTGCGCTAAAGACTTATCAAATACACCAATAGCAAGTGTACGAGAATCTTCAATTGTTACGTTTGCAACTTGGTTTAAAGGCGTTGGTGCACCGTAGTACGACACCATAATGCCATCTAGGATTGCAGGATGTGCACGGCCAGTACGAATTTTAGATAATTGGCTACCTAGTGCAGTTACACTTTTTTGCATGCGCGCTTGCGCGTCTTTTTGAATATCGTTAATCACGGTTTAATCCTAATTATTTGATTATTTCATCTGAGGCTTGTGAAGAAATAAGTGTACCTTCTTCTTCACCCATAATTACGCGTTTTAGCGCGCCTGATTTATTCATGTTAAATACGCTCAATGGCATATTGTGATCGCGGGCTAGAGTAAATGCCGCTAAATCCATAACTTTTAATTCTTTTTCAATGATTTCATTGTAGCTTAAGTGGGTATAAAGCGTCGCATCTGGGTTTTTAACAGGGTCATCACTGTATACGCCATCAACCTTAGTCGCTTTAATTACTGTATCCGCTTCAATTTCGATACCGCGTAAACATGCTGCAGAATCGGTAGTAAAAAATGGGTTACCAGTACCCGCTGCAAAAATAACTACGCGGCCAGTTTTCAATAAACTAATTGCTTCAGCCCAGTTATAAGCGTCACATACACCATTAAGCGGAATAGCCGACATAAGACGACAATTTACAAATGCACGGTGTAGCGCATCACGCATTGCAAGGCCGTTCATAACCGTTGCAAGCATACCCATGTGATCGCCTACTACGCGATTCATACCTGCTTCTGCAAGTGATCCACCGCGTAAAAAGTTACCTCCACCAATAACTAAACCCACTTCTACGTCGAGCTCTACTAGCTCTTTAATTTCTTGTGCCATACGGTCTAAAACTTTAGGATCGATGCCGAAGCCTTCGTCTCCCATTAAAGCTTCACCACTTAATTTGAGAAGAACACGTCTAAAAATAGGTTTGCGATTGATAGTCATAGTATTGGGGCCAACTTTTATTGAATTATGGATAAAAAATAACCGCGCTTATGTTAAACATAAAAGCGCGGTTATTTTAAAGAATTTCTAGCTGCGAAGCAAAACCAAATAGTACTTTAATTGCATCTAATTTCATTATCCTTCACAAATAGTAATCTTACTTAGCTTTAGCAGCAGCAATTTGAGCAGCAACTTCAGCAGCAAAATCTTCTTCTTTCTTCTCGATACCTTCACCAACTTCTACACGTACGAAGCTAGTAACTGTTGCGTTTTTCTCTTTAAGAATATCGCCAACAGTTTTCTTAGGCTCCATGATGAAAGCTTGACCAGTAAGAGAAACCTCACCAGTGAATTTTTTCATGCGGCCAACAACCATCTTCTCAGCGATTTCAGCAGGCTTGCCTTCATTCATCGCGATTTCGATTTGTACTTGCTTTTCTTTAGCAACAACATCGGCTGGTACATCTGAAGGTGTTAAATATTCAGGGCTAGATGCAGCAACGTGCATTGCAACGTGCTTAAGTGTTTCTTCATCAGCAACACCCGCAACAACAACACCGATACGATCGCCATGACGGTACTCAACTAGGTTTTCACCAGTTACGTACTGCAGACGACGTACATTGATGTTTTCGCCAATTTTAGTAACTAGCTCAACACGGTCTTCTTCAAACTTAGCTTGTAAGTCTTCGATAGAGATAGTGTCAGCAATTGCAGCGTCAGCAACTTTGTTAGCAAATGCTAAGAAGCTTACGTCTTTTGCAACGAAATCTGTTTGACAGTTAACTTCTACTAGTACTGCAACACCCGCGTTTTGCTTGATGATGATAGTACCTTCAGCAGCAATGTTACCTGCTTTTTTAGCAGCTTTAGCAGCGCCACTTTTACGCATGTTTTCAATCGCTAACTCGATGTCGCCATCAGTCTCAGTTAACGCTTTTTTACAATCCATCATGCCAGCGCCTGTGCGCTCGCGTAATTCTTTAACTAGGGCAGTAGTTACAGCCATTAGTAAATCCTCAAATCTGAAATCAGGTTAGATAAGCGGGTTACCCGCTCGACAAGAATAGCAAGTCTTCACCTTAAAAAGATGAAGACTTGATGACAGCTAATTACTCAGCTTCAACGAAATCGTCTTTCTCAGCTTGAGCAACGATGTTATTCTCGCGACCTTCAGTAATAGCAGCTGCAACAGCGCTAGTGTAAAGGCTTACAGCACGGATAGCATCATCGTTACCAGGTACGATGTAATCAACACCGTCTGGGTTAGAGTTAGTATCTACGATTGCAACAACTGGAATACCTAGGTTGTTTGCTTCACGGATAGCAATGTGCTCGTGGTCAGCATCGATAACGAAAAGCGCGTCTGGAAGACCGCCCATGTTTTTGATACCACCAAGGCTCTTTTCAAGCTTTTCCATTTCGCGGTTAAGCGTTAACGTTTCTTTCTTAGTTAATTTCTCGAAAGTTCCGTCTTGGCTTTGTGCTTCAAGGTCTTTAAGACGCTTGATTGATTGACGTACAGTTTTCCAGTTAGTCAACATACCACCTAACCAACGGTGATTTACGAAGAACTGGTCGCTTTCTAAAGCAGCTGATTTAACTGCGTCGCTTGCTGCGCGCTTAGTACCAACGAAAAGAACTTTACCTTTGTTTGCTGCAGCACTTGATAAAAACTTAAGTGCGTCGTTGAACATTGGTACAGTTTGCTCAAGGTTGATGATATGTACACGGTTACGTGTGCCGAAGATGAAAGGCTTCATCTTAGGGTTCCAGTAACGTGCTTGGTGACCAAAGTGAACACCAGCTTGAAGCATATCGCGCATTGAAACGTTTGCCATTTTATAGATCCTCTATAGTTGTTTAGGGTTAGGCCTCCACATATCCCATAGCACCAACACCGAAGTAATTAAACTTCAAATGCACCCAAGTGTATGTGACGATACGTGTGTGTGTTAAAATAAAATTGTGTTTGCCTTAAATACAAAAAATCATTTAAGAATTTATTTGTAAAAAGACGGCGCGCTTTATACCATATTAAAATTAAATACTCAACGTCGCGTGCAAAATTTGTTCGACGATAAATGTTAAAAACTCAACTTTGGAGCCTCAATGAGCGCTATTATCAAGACCCCTGAAGAAATAGAGAAAATGCGCGTAGCTGGGCGCTTAGCGGCCGATGTACTTGAAATGATCGGCCCTCATGTAGTGCCAGGTGTTACCACCGATGAGCTAAATACACTTTGTCATGATTATATTGTTAATGTGCAACAAGCAATCCCTGCTCCGTTAAATTATCATGGCTTTCCAAAATCAGTTTGTACGTCAGTTAATCATGTTATTTGTCACGGAATTCCAAATGACAAAGCATTAAAAGAAGGCGACAGTGTAAATATCGACGTAACTGTCATTAAAGATGGTTACCATGGCGACACATCTAAAATGTTCCACGTTGGTACACCAAACATTCAAGCTAAGCGTCTTGCAGAAGTAACACAAGAAAGCTTATACCTTGCTATTAAAATGGTAAAACCAGGTGTGCGCTTGGGTGATATTGGCTCAGCAATTCAAAAATATGCAGAGAGCTTTAACTACTCAATTGTACGTGAATATTGCGGCCACGGTATCGGCGCAGGATTTCATGAAGAACCACAAATAATGCATTACGGTAAAGCCGGTACCGGCGAAGCCTTAAAAGCAGGTATGTGTTTAACTATTGAACCTATGGTTAATGCGGGTAAACGCCAATGTAAGCTTCTTAAAGATGATTGGACAGTAGTAACACGCGACCGTAGTTTGTCTGCACAGTGGGAACATACTTTATTAGTGACTGAAAATGGTGTTGAAATTTTAACGCTACGATCAGATGATACTATCGAGCGGATCATAGAACACTAATAAAACCGAAACACTTGATAAGAAAATTCTTATCCGTGTGAAAGGTTCAACAAGGAGCCAGCCCACGTGGCATTACCCAACAAAGTAAAAAAGTTGCTTAGCGATGCAGAGCAACTTAGTGATTATCGCGATTGTTCTAGCTATTTTTATAAATGGTTACATAACGAATTTTCTAAACAACCGGTTGGGAATTTAATTAATGCCCGGGCTGAGTTTATTGACCGCCTACTCATTAAGCTTTTTCATGTTTACGACTTAGCGCGCGAACCTGATTTAGCATTAATAGCGGTAGGCGGATACGGACGTGGTGAGCTACATCCCTACTCCGACATCGACTTTTTATTGCTTGTAACTAAACCGCCAAGCGAAGAAATATGCGAAAAAATAGGCCAGTTTGTCACCATGCTATGGGATCTCAACTTAGAGATTGGTCACAGCGTGCGTACGATAGAACAAGCCATTGAGCAAAAACGTGAAGACGTTACTTTTGCCACCAGCTTGCTCGAAAGCCGCCTTATTTTTGGTAACCACATTGAGTTTGAAAAACTCAAAATGCATATTCTTGAAACGCCAGTATGGCGCTCAGGTGAATTTTTTACTGCCAAAGTTCAAGAACAAAACTTACGCCACAGAAAGTGCCACGGCACAGCGTATAATCTTGAGCCAAACATTAAAGAAAACCCCGGTGGTCTGCGCGACTTACAAACTATTATTTGGGTGGCGAAAAAGCATTTTAGAACCGAAACCCTGCAAGAGTTAATAAGCCACGGCTACTTAACTCACGAAGAGTTTCAAGAGCTTTCTGAGTGTCTAGAAAACCTATGGAACATTCGCTTTGCACTGCATTTAGCTGCAGGTCGAGCTGAAAACCGCTTATTGTTTGATCATCAACCGCAAGCCGCCGAAATTTTAGGTTTTGGTAGCGACGGTAAAGCGTCTGTTGAGCGTATGATGAAACGCTTATTTAGAATAATGAGCCGCGTGCGCGAACTTAACCAAATGCTACTTTCATACTTTGAACAAAGCATAATGCCCGAAAGTAGTGCTGTGGCAGCAATTGAACTCGACAGAAACTTTGAGCAAGTAGGTCATCAAATACGCGTAAAAGATCCGTCGGTATTTTTTAGACGCGACCAACTCTTTGTATTGTTTGAGCACATAGCCGATAACCCAGCAATAACGCATATTTACCCAAGTACTATTCGTACTATTCGCCAAGTGCGCCGTCGTTTATTGGGCGATTTGCAAGATTACGCAGCCTGTCGCGAAGCCTTTTTACGCTTAGTTAAACACCCTAACGGCATGGGCCGCGCATTTACGCTCATGCACAAGCACGGCATGCTTGCCGCCTACTTACCGCAGTGGCGTAATATATTTGGGCAAATGCAGTTTGATTTGTTTCACGCGTACACCGTAGATGAGCACACTCACAAATTAATCAAAAACATTTACGAATATTTTGATAAAACAGGCATTAGCGAGTTTCCTATTTGTAGTGAAATAGTCACTCGAATGGACAAACCAGAGCTACTTTATTTAGCCGGTATATTTCACGACATTGCTAAAGGCCGAGGTGGCGACCACTCAGAACTTGGCGCTGTTGATGCCATAGCATTTGCTAAATTACATGGTTTTTCATCGGTGGATGCAAAGCTCGTTGCATGGCTTGTAAGTAACCATTTACTTATGTCGGTTACCGCACAGCGTAAAGACATTAACGACCCTGCTGTAATAAAAGACTTCGCTACACGCGTTAAAACAGAGCGCCAACTCGACTACTTATATTGTTTAACCGTTGCCGACATACGTGCAACTAACGACAACTTATGGAACGATTGGAAAAACACCCTACTGCGTGAGCTCTACTTACACACGCAGCGCGCTTTGCGCCTAGGGCTCGAAAACCCAATGGATCAACGCGACCAAATTCGCGATAAAAAGCACCAAGCTAAACAACGCTTAATAAATCTGGGTTATCAAGAGGAAAAAATTGATTTAATTTGGAGCCGCTTTAAAGCCAACTACTTTACCGCTTTTAGCGAACAGCAAATATCATGGCAAAGTGAGCATTTATTAAGTAGCACAGACTTAAGCCAGCCAAGTGTTGTTGTATCTAACAAAGCTATGCATGGTGGCACACAAGTATTTGTATACAGCCCCTACTCTGGCCCACTGTTTGCCCGATTAGTAAGTGTTATTGGCTCTAAAAAAGCGCAAATACAACACGCGCAAGTACTGACCACAAAAGACGGCTACGTCTTGTTTAGCTTTGTAATACTTGAAGTAAGTGGCGACCCTATTGCAAGTGGTCGAGCGCAATCAATTAAACGCGGGCTTGAGCAAGCTCTGAGCGATCCGCGTAAAAAGATTCGCTTTAAAAAGAGCCGCTCTCAACGCTTTAAAGATTTTAATATTAAACCTAAAATTGTGTTGCGCCCACATGCACGCAAAGACCGTAGTTTAATAGAAATTCAAGCCGTCGATATACAAGGTTTACTAACCAAAATAGCCGAAGTTTTCCAAGCGCATTTACTACACATTCACGCAGCCCGTATTACAACGGTAGGTGAACGTGCAGAGGATTTCTTTGTCGTATCTAATAACGAATACCAAGCGCTGACTGATGAAGAGCAAGCAAAAATTCATCAGGCATTACGTAAAAAATTCAACGCCGAAACAGAATAGAGGACACACATGTCAGATTTAAAAACGATGATCGAAAACGCATGGGACAACCGCGATAGCATTAGCCCAAGCACAGTATCAAGCGACGTAAAACAAGCCATTATCGACGCACTTGATTTACTTGATAGCGGCGCAGCACGCGTTGCTGAAAAAATATCAGGTGAATGGGTTGTACACCAGTGGCTTAAAAAAGCAGTATTACTGTCGTTTCGTATTCGCGACAACCAACCAATGAACGACGGCGTAAACCAGTTTTACGACAAAGTACCACTTAAATTTAGCGACTACACGCCAGAGCAATTTCAACAAGGTGGTATGCGCGTAGTACCAAACGCTGTAGCACGTAAAGGCAGCTTTGTAGGTAAAAACGTCGTACTTATGCCATCGTACGTAAATATTGGCGCATATGTTGACGACGGCACTATGGTTGATACATGGGCGACTGTAGGCTCGTGTGCACAAATTGGTAAGAACGTACATTTATCAGGTGGCGTAGGCATAGGCGGTGTTTTAGAGCCTCTACAAGCTAACCCAACTATCATTGAAGACAACTGCTTTATTGGCGCACGTTCTGAAATTGTTGAAGGCGTAATTGTTGAAGAAGGCGCGGTAATTTCAATGGGCGTTTACATCAGCCAAAGCACCCGTATTTATGACCGCGAAACTGGCGAAATTCACTACGGCCGCGTACCAGCAGGCGCAGTAGTTGTACCAGGCGCACTACCGTCAAAAGATGGTACTCACAGCCTTTACGCTGCAATCATCGTGAAAAAAGTAGATAAACAAACTCGTGAAAAAGTAGGCATTAACGCCCTACTACGCTCAATTGATGAGTAACACGTAGGTTGGGTTGAGTGAAACGAAACCCAACAGTACTTTAAAGTTAAGTATTTTAGCTAAACTTTAATTGTACATAGAAAGCTCTAAATCTAATATTTAGAGCTTTTCTATAAATAATTTAAATCGACTTTTGTAATGCATGCCCCGCCATTTTGTACAAAGCACGAGTCATTATCTCAAATACCGAACGTATAAGCGCGACAGTTAATGAACCTAAATCATGATATTGCCCAGCAAATACCAACATATGTCCTAATAAGCCTTTAACATCTTCTTTCTTACTTTTAGAAATTTCCACAATTTTGTGAATTGTTCTAGCCAATACGTCGTAAAGAGTCATAGTACATGACCCTGCAACATTCAATAGCGCAGATATTGAGTAACCAGCATCTACTAGTATGCTCATTAATGCGTTTGATATTTTCTGAGCCCATTCCGCAGAAAATCTAGCTTGAGTGCGGTTTTTATAGTCCAATTTAATTCGTTGTCGAGCACTTAGACAAGATATCTTATTAGCAATATTATCGTAACTTTTATACGACCCCGCTGTATTGATATAGCCAGGTGTTGGCTCAACCATGGAATGAGCACCTAAACTAAATCTAGCTCCTTTGTTACCCGCAAGTAAATACTCGTCATCTGCATGCATAAATGGCCATAATGGTATCCATGGTACAGGATCCATACCATGCGTAACCCTATACGTAGGAATAAACTCCTTGATTTGTATGGCAAATGATTGGTTACCAACTCTAGGTGCACCAAAAGTATAAATGCTGGCTGAAATCCCGTACTTAGATTGCAACCACGATGCAGTTAATGTAGCAAGCGCTCCTCCTAAACTGTGACCAACACAATACACATGTTTAGGATTATGCTTATTGATGTAATCTTCAAAAGAGGGAATTAAGCTATTAAAAGCTTTCATAAAACCAGCATGGACATCTTTATTATTTGGTCCTGTAGCAAACCCTATATTTAAGTTACTCATCCAGTCAGGCACCATAACTTTAGTTCCGCGAATAGCTATAACATGATGATCTTTGTTATTATCATTTTTTCCTTTCGCAGTAATAGCAAACCCATATGTTTTGTTAAATAACTGAAAAGGTAAACCTCCCGAGGTACCTTTAATTGCACCATCAGAAAGACTTACTTCGAATAGATTCGAAATATTCCTGGAGATAATATCGAAAGATATAGGTGCTTTTCTAATAAACTTATATGGTAAAGCAGCCAGTTCAGCTGCTACTTGTGGTGATAGTTTTTCATGCATTTTTCATTCATCCTTGATAATTAATAAATCTGAAAATCATTTTCCCAGCGACATATACCTCTAGCACTATATCTCCGTTGAGAAAAATCACTTTTAAACTCGAAGGTTACAATCGGGTTACTCAAATCACAATTTAGTGCTTCCAATTTGTAATTGAAAGCTTCTAAAGGCTGTCTCCCTTCCAATACAGCTTGCCATAATGGGATTTTTTCATCTTTGTGTTCTATATAAATTAATTGATTAGTTATACTTTCAACAAAAGCTCGGCCAGGTAATTTTGAACGAATTTTACATTCTGGTAAATAAAACTCACCTTTAATATTCGTAATAGCTGAATCTTCACGCTCGACTTCATCTGTATAACATAACCAACGATGAACCGTTAAATTAGAGACTGGTTCCCCATTGTCTAACACCTTCCCTTTTACTTCTGGGCATAGGTGAACATCGTATTTTTTAAATAAACCAAACATAGGCTGCCCCATCAGTTTTATTCACTGCTAATCGAGCCCTTTTTGATAAACTACTTTTAATTGGATATGAGACTTGTGCTAAACTAAATACAAGTCTAGATAAAATTGCAAGCATAGTGTTTCCTTACATTAATAGTCATTGATATTAAAAATTAACCAATATCCGCATATGAAGATATATAAAGGTTGTTATGATAAGATTTCATTAGGCTACTTTGGAAGTAACATATAGAGATAACTACTTGAGATCGCATACCACCAAACTCTCTAGTACCAATTTCATAGTTTATTTCGGTCTGTATTTAAACCTAAAAACAGCTCATTTAAGGGTTTGATTAGTTTCCATATTTTATTTGCACACTATACTTGACATAAATTATAGCCGCGCTAAAACATAGTTAGTCTGTATTACAGACATGCTTTGCCAAAGATATTATCTGGTTTTCGATACTTCATTATCACTTTTGTAAAAGAAAACTCACCTTTCCATTTGTAATGGTATGTTCTAATTGTTCTTTGCCAGCTTACCACCTTTGTATCCATCATATGCTAAACTCCTTGCTGCCTGCACACCGGATAATGGCTTGCCTCTTTCAGTTATTCGACCTGATACCTCCGGCGACATTTCTACAAAATATGATTTTAATAGACCAAACATGTCTTGTCCCTCTACACAATTTAATGAAAATATGGGGGGAATATAAATAAAAGGCATTATTAAGATCTTACGTAAAAACTGAAAACGCTGACTTTGAATATGTTTATTGAATTTGTAGAAATAAACAATAAATCACTTCCCTGATATTTACCGATATTGGGTTTATATTAGCTTTTTTATAAATATTCATCAAGTAGAGTAACCAACATCATTCCTAACCAAAAAAACCAAAAAAGCACTTATAAAAATAAGTGTTTTGTTGGTTTGCTCAATTAGTTTGGGTTACAACGCGTTAAATACGTCGTCTGTTTTAGCTGCGAAAAAAATCGTTTTATGTAGCAACGTAATCATTACCTTGCCCTACTCCATCAACAAACAAGATAAACAAACCTTTCTCCCACTAAATTCCATTAAAATAAAATTTACATAGTTAACTTAGTGGTGATATAACTGAATGTGTTTTGGGAACGCAGTTGGTGAAAAATCAAACCATCAGCTGCCAGCTAAAAAATATTACTCAGCTAGCTTACCCTCACACCCTTTACTTAAGGAAAGTAAAAACCCTAACTAGAACAGCGTTTACCACATTTTAAAATAACAAAAACACAAGTAGGTTGTACTAATGGAAGAGTATTTAATCGTTAAACAAAAAAGTCGATATCCTATCACTATTGCGGCTTTATTGTTGTTATTGGCTTTGGGTTATTTAATTAAGATACTACTTTTCTCAAATGATATTCCTGAACGTTATTTAAAGCCAATATTAGTCTCTCAAGTATCATTATCCAATGTATTAAAAGGGATTGGTACAATAGAGCCTACACAAAGAGAGCTTTTGTCTGCGCCGCTAAAAGGCAATATCAACACACTTACAATTCGTGAAGGGCAAGCTATAAAAAAAGGCCAAGTATTAGCAAAGCTAACTAACTACGAATTGGAACAAGATATACATAATGCGAGTTATGAGCAGCTTAATTTAGAATCTCAAGTGGCTATTGATAAAAGCAATTTAGCAATTAAACTCTCGCAAATTAAAGTCGACTTATCAAAAGCTAAAATGGCATTGCAGCAACAAGCGCTTGAATTAAATGCTAATAAAGTTTTAATGGAACAAGGTATTATTTCTGCAATTCGCTTTAAACAAAGCGAAATGCTTTACAAGCAAAGTGAACTTGAAGTTAATGCCAAAAATGGTGAACTTAGTCTATTTAAAGAGGCATTTGATCTGCAATTAATTGCGCTTGATAACAAAGTAAACATCGCAAAAAACAAACTTAGCTATTTACAAAGGCGTCAAGAGCAACTAACACTCACAGCAAACTTTGACGGTACCGTAAGCCAAAACTTAGCTAAATTAGGTCAAGCGGTTACTCAAGGGCAATCGCTGTTTGAGTTAATAGAGACCGACAACTTACTGGCTAAAATACAAGTCCCTCAGTATTCATCTAATCAGTTAAAAATAAGCCAAAAAGCAGACATAGTTACACCCAGTGGCACAATTGCAGCTAAGGTTGATTATATTGATACAGTAATAAGAAATGGCGCTATTAATGTATTTTTAGTATTAGACGCTCCCCCACCATCATGGCTTAGAAGCAGCCAAGCAATAGAAGCTCATATTTATTTGGAGCAATCTTTAGTAGCTCAAAACATTAAAAAACCGAATGATTTTGATAACTACAGTCTGTGGAAAATATATGAAATAACGCCCTCCAGCAAAGCTATTCTTACTCATATAAATTACAAAACAACTGAGCAAGACACTTTAAGCTTTGATGAGTCGCTACAAGGTAACTATGTTTTATTACTACCAGCAGCTTATGCCACTCAAAGTTACCTTGATTTGAAAGAAGTATTTTAATGAGGTGTCAGTTATGAGTTATCCGTTAATAGAGTTTAATAATGTTTTTTATCAATACCCTAATACCAAAATTGATACCCTCAAAGCTGTAAGTTTTAAAATAAACAGTGGTGACTACATTGCAATAACTGGTACTTCTGGCAGTGGTAAAAGTACCCTACTTTCTATTTTAGGTTTACTAAACTTACCTAGCCAAGGGCAATACACTATTTTAGGCACTAACACAGCAGACTTAACATCCGACTCTATTGCAGCCATTAAAAACAGAGAACTTGGTTTTATATTTCAAAACTTTAATTTATTAAATCATTTAAGCGTATTTGATAACGTGGCTTTGCCACTCAGTTACAACAAATCGGTGCCTAGAAAGGATTACCAAAAAAAAGTAGAAGCTGCGCTTAATAAAGTAAATATGCTTGAATTTATTGATAGAAAGCCAAGCCAATTGTCAGGCGGGCAACAACAAAGAGTTGCTATTGCTAGAGCATTAATAAATGAGCCTTCTATTATTTTAGCCGACGAGCCAACGGGTAATTTAGATTCGAGTAATAGCGAACAAATATATCAGTTACTCAATAAGCTAAACGACGAAGGCAAAACAATTTGCTTAATAACACATGATGAAAACCATGCTAAAACAGCAAAAACGCGTTTGTATATTCAAGACGGACAGCTTAGTGCTCAGGGTTTTTGATGCTGAACTTAATTACTGATCTGACCTTTAACTGGCTAAAATATGCTAAGCAAAATACTAAATTATGGCTTAGCTGCTTGTTGCTGAGTATTCCTTTATGTTTAATTTTAAATATAAGTAATATTCATAGTCAGTTTTTGTCTGCCGATTACACGGCAATAAATAACATCCACAACATTAAACAAGTTTACTTAAGTGACACTCAAAATGACTTACCCGTTGATGAATACATTTTTGATGAAATAACCGTATTGCACCAAGATTTAGTCGGCGTTTTTGAGCGTTCTATTGATTTATCATTAAAGCTTTCGGTTAATCATGATAGCGAGCCTGTTAAGGTAAGCTTTATATCGGGGGGTTATAAACAATTAGGTATCATTCCTGCCTTAGGCAGCTTTGAGAAATTAGATTTCCCAAAACAAGGCAGCGCACTAAGTGCCGCCATTAGCTATTCGTTTTGGCATACTCATTTTAAAGGTGTCACTGATATTATTGGCAAACAGCTTGTTGTTAATAATAAAAGCATAAACATTGTTGCTGTAATGCCAAAAGAGTTTAAAAGCTTTAAACGTGCCTATGAACCTAAACTCGTTATTTCTTACTCGCAACTCAAGCGTATTTTGCCTCAAGAAAGTAGCCTGACCCCAGATACATTTACGTATATTTTAGGAAACATTAAAAATAAAACACTCTTTTTAAGCTTTATAAATAAGCACTTACAAAACGAAATGTTTATATTTGATAACACTGAACTTAAGTTTAGTGATGGTATTGGCGTAAACCCTACTCACTTCAATAAAATAATAAAGCGTCTAAACTTATTGCAGTTACTTTATTATATTTTACTCACATTTAGCTTTATAGCCTTTTGTGCATTTTACTGTGCAGAGTCAATTAAAAAGCAACAAGAAGAAACTATACGCAAACTATGTGGAGCCAATAACAAACACATTTTTGTGCAGCAAATTATTGATATTGCACTCACAAGCCTACTACTTATTATTGTAATGTGCGCTTTGTATCCACTGAGCGACCGCATCAGCACAATTTTATTACCAAGCCTGAATCAGCTAAGCAGCTCTTTTTCATTATTTACGCTGGCGGTATTTTACATTGTTATTATTACTTTTTTATCGACGCTTAGTTATTTTCAACGAAGGTGGATACACAGCAGTATTGGACGCGGCCAAAGTGCAACAACAAGCGAAAAAGTACAAGTGTTCTCATTGCTTTCGTTACTTACTAGCCTTGCTATTACAAGTGTTTACATTAGTAGTTTGGTTATTTACAGCCAGATTAATTTAAATAATAAAAGTATGGGTTTTAATGCAGATAATATTCTAATTGCCAGCTTTAGTTTTCCACAATCACCTAGCGAGGCCTTTAATGCAAATAACTCTGCTCAACAATTAATTCAGCAATTAAATTCACTGCCTATTATTGAAGAAGTATCACTTAGCTCTTCCCCACCACTATCAGATCGCAGTGGGTTTAGTGCATGGTACACCGTTACCGGACAAGCTATCAGTTCGGGTAAAAGCGCCAGTACCGCAAGCCATAGAGTGAGCCCACATTACTTTAAAACTATTGGCGCTAAGCTTATCTCTGGGCAAAGCGTGCAATGGCAACAGTACCAAAACATTGTCGTTAACAGCGCGTTATGGGATCAATACTTTGCAGGCACAGAACTAAGCCAAGCTTATTTATTAGCCCAATTTGATACTGGAAAAGTAAAACATAAAGTAGTTGGCGTTGTTAATGATATTTATAACGAAGGAGCCGACACACCGGTTCAGCCAACTGTATATAATGTAATAAGTGCCCTGACAGGTTTTGAAACAATTATAATTAAAACTTATGCGCCCATCACACAAGTTGAAAGTGAACTCCAAACGGCAGTAAGAGCATTAAGTGTTAACTTTAACGATTTATCACTTACCCCCCTTTCGTCTTTAGTAAAAAATGAGCAAGCCCCTAGAAATGCATTACTAATAATTACCGTTGTGTGTTCCTCAATTCTTCTACTCTCTGCGTTTTTATACAACTACAGCAGTATTAAACAGCTTACGGCTAAATCATCCACAGAGCTTGCATTAAGACGTGCTATGGGCGCTCGCAGCTACCAAATATGCTATTTATTTTTAAAGCTCTTTTTCACTGCATTTGTGATAACCCACATAGTTATTATTGCGCTATTTTTCACCCAACATGAAAAACTACAAACTTTTTTATTTCAACAATCCGTTTTTGACCTAAACACGGTACTTACAGTGCATTTAGTCATTTTGTTAGCGGTTATATGTATTATTGCTATAGAGATTAAAAAAACACTTAACAATTCGTGGAATAACTTAACTTAAGGATAAGCATGTATAAATTACTACTAGCTACACTACTTATATACGGCGGAAATACATACGCTGAGCAGTACAGTTTCTCTCATTACCAAATGGTTAAATCGCCCATTAATAATACCGCACCGCAAATGTTTTTATTTAACAGCAAAGGCGAGTTGATGCATTACTCTGATAAATATTTACCAAATATTTTATCCATTTTTAAAAATAAACAAAGCCATCCTGATTCTGATTTAATTAAAAGTAATTTAGAGCGGCTATTAACAACATTGCCCGATTTTACACAGCAAAAGTATACGTTGTTTTACACCTCAATAGATGAAGATATAGGCCCCTGTCCGCCTTGTAGGCAACAAGAAAAAACCATCGACATGCTTAAAAGTAAGTTTTCAGATAAGCAGCTAAAGGTTCATTCAATTTCTATAATTGCCAGTGACAACGGTATATAAAAAAAGCCCGCTAAATAACTTTAGCGGGCTTTTTGTTGCGAAGGTTAAACCTTTAAAAAGTTTACAGCGCGTTAAATACGTCGTCTGTTTTAGCTGCGCAAATAAAATCGTTTTTGTGTAGGCCTTTAATTGAATGGCTCCACCATGTAACCGTTACTTTGCCCCACTCGGTTAATAAACCTGGGTGATGGCCTTCGTCTTCTGCCATGTCGCCTACTTTATTGGTAAACGCGATAGCTTGCTTAAAGTTTTTAAATTTATAAACACGCTCAAGCTGCATAATGCCGTCGCGTACTTCTGGTACCCAGTCTGGGATTTTAGTAATTAATTGCGCTAACTCTTCGTCAGATACTTTTGGCGCATCTACATGACAGGCTTCGCATTTTTGTGCACTTAATGAAGTCATTCTAAATCCTTACTTTTAGCTTTTTTAGCATTAATGTTTAACTGGCTAATTTTTCTTTTGGTGGAAATTTTGGGTCGTGCAAACCAAGTTCTTTAGCTCGCTCGACCAAAGTCATAATATCCATTTGCGATATATCAAACAGATCATGAATCGAATTTATGGTGTAGTACTGTGGTTGCATAATATCAATACGGTACGGCGTACGCAGTACATCAAGCACATTCATTGGGCTAATTTCTGGCGTGTTTGAGTATACGTACTGAGTTTCACCTGGGCTTGATAAAATACCACCGCCGTAAATACGCAGACCGTCTTCGGTTTGCATTAAACCAAATTCGACTGTAAACCAGTATATACGCGCAAGGTATACACGGTCCTTTTTCTGCGCTGCGTAACCTAATTGCCCGTACTTATGCGTAAACTCGGCAAAGTCAGGGTTAGTTAGCATGGCGCAGTGGCCAAATATTTCATGAAAAATATCTGGCTCTTGTAGGTAGTCAAATTCTTCGCGGCTACGAATAAATGTAGCTACCGGAAACTGTTTGTTTGCCAGTAATCTAAAAAACTCATCAAAGTCGATAAGCGCAGGTACTGGTGCAACTTGCCACCCGGTAGTGGCTAACAATACTTCGTTTAGTTCACTTAACTGCGGGATACGATCGTGCGGCAGGTTAATCTTTTTTAACCCTTGCATGTACTCGTTGCAGGCTTTGCCTTCAATGCATGCAAGTTGGCGCGCTACAAGCTCAGACCAAATTTTATTTTCTTCATCACTCCAGTGTATAACACCATTTTCGTCTGGTGTTTTGGATGTGTATTTACTTGCTTTAGCCATAAGTACCTTCTTGGGTGTGAGCCCTAAATCGGTGTCAGTGTGATACTCAAACCTATTGAATATCGAATGACCCCATACTATGCAAAAGTGAAGAAAAGTTTAATAGATAGGCTAACATCAGTATTTGGCGCGATCACCCCAATCGTAAAGTTAAAATTACACCTGTGGCACACTAAAAATACGGACCTTTAAATAAAGGCCTGTAGCTTGTTTGTATGTGTATACAATTAATTACACCTAACCAATTTTAGTAAAAGCTTGGTTTAAATCACTAATAATGTCGTTAACATCTTCAAGCCCAACCGAGAGTCTGATCAGCCCATCACTTATTCCAGCGGCGGCTCGCTCCTCTGGCGTATAAGGCGAGTGAGTCATAGATGCAGGATGCTGAATCAGTGTTTCAGCGTCGCCAAGGCTTACTGCAAGTGTACAAAGTTTCATACTATCAATAAATTGTGCGCCATCTTGTAGCGTGCCTTTTATTTCAAACGCAATAACACCACCAGCGGCTTTCATTTGATTACCAATAAACTTATAACCTGGGTGCGATTTAAGCCCCGGGTAATATACGGTGCTTACTTGTGGGTGCGCTTCTAGATATTCGGCTATTGTTTGTGCGCTTTGACAATGGCGCTCTATTCTAATAGCGAGTGTTTTTAGGCCTCGATTAATTAGCCATGCGTCGTGCGGGCTTATGGTTGCACCAATGTCTTTTAGTACGGTCATTTTAATGTGTGTTATGTGCTCAAGCGATCCACATACAATACCGGCGACTACGTCTCCGTGGCCGTTTAAGTACTTGGTCGCACTGTGCATTATTATGTCGATACCGTATTTTTTGGGCGATTGCAGTAGCGGCGTTAAAAAGGTGTTGTCGACCACACTAATTAAGTTGTGCTCTTTAGCAACTGCGCCAATGAGTGCCAAATCAATCACCGCCATAGTGGGGTTGATTGGCGTTTCTACAAATATCATTTTTGAATTAGGTTTGATGGCAGCGCGTAGTTCGTCCTCGTTGGTCATATCAACAAAAGTGACTTCGATTCCCCAGCGCGGCAACATATGCGAGAAAAACGCAAAGGTACAACCATACAAAGCACTTGAAGCAACAAGGTGATCTCCTTGCGATAAAAAGCTCAGTACTGAGGCAGATACAGCCCCCATACCCGTTGCGGTTGCAGCTGCGGCTTCACAACTCTCGAGTTGAGCAACTTTTTGTTCAAGTTCTGTGGTTGTAGGGTTTCCTAAACGCGTATAAATATAGCCAGGTTCGTCGCCTGCAAAACGCGCAGCACCTTGTGCGGCATTTTCAAAATGAAAGGTAGAGGTTTGATACAAAGGAGAAGTGAGTGCGCCGTGCGGGTCGTTTGCTTTTTGTGGTCCGTGAATACACTGGGTGTTTATATGATGCTTGCTCATTGTAGGCTCATTTTTTGATTATTATGTTTTTGCGATTCAACAATCAAAACGTATGCGCTTACAAACAGCAAGCATGCCGGATGCTCAGATGGCTATTTGTGTAAAAACCGTGCAGCGCACGTTTGTACACAAATATTGCCACTGCTAATCTAGGGTCTGTTGATCTTTGCGGATTAAAATTTGTTCAAACTAGGGGTTATTTAATCGCGGCGCGAGGTTTGTAACCTAGTGGGCTAAGTAAAAAT
>NZ_PJBK01000074.1:0-27018 GCF_002836155.1 Pseudoalteromonas sp. GutCa3
ACATACGTTCCCTTTTATTTAAAGTATATAATTTATACTTTTATTAACTAAATAGTTAACTGACTACTTGCTTAGTTCAAGCATTAGTTTGTTTAGGCGAGTAACAAACCCAGTTGGATCTTTAAGTGTACCGCGCTCTGCAAGTAATGCTTGGTCTAATAAAACATGTGACCACTGTGAAAATTTATCTTCATCTTGTTCGTCATTCAAATGCTTAACAAGTTGATGCTCTGGGTTTAGCTCAAACACAGGTTTTGCTTCTGGTGCTGCTTGACCAACAGATTCCATTAGCTTTTGCATTTGTGAGCTCATGTCGTTGTCGTCGCTTACAACACATGCTGGAGAATCTGTTAGGCGGTGCGTAAAGCGCACTTCTTTAACGTCATCACCTAGTGCTGTTTTAATACGCTCAACAAGGCCTGCCATTTCTTTTTCAGACTCTTCTTGTGCTTTTTTAGTTTCTTCGTCGTCCAGCTTACCTAAATCTAAATCACCACGTGTGATTGACTGTAGTTGCTTATCAGCAAATTCAGTTAAGTGGCTCATCATCCACTCGTCAACACGGTCACTTAATAACAATACTTCAATACCTTTTTTGCGGAAAATCTCTAAATGAGGAGAATTTTTCGCAGAAGTAAATGTATCAGCTACTACATAGTAAATTTTGTCTTGGCCTTCGTTCATACGTTCAACATATTGCTCAAGCGACACATCTTGCGTTTCTGAATCAGTATGAGTAGAAGAAAAGCGTAATAACTTACATACGGCTTCTTTATTTACCGCATCTTCAGCTGGGCCTTCTTTCATTACTTGGCCAAACTCATTCCAAAATACTTGGTAATCGTCAGCTTTGTTTTTAGCCATACGCTCAAGCATTTTAATAATGCGCGATGTACACCCTTTACGAATAGCTTGCGTTACTTTGTTGTCTTGTAAAATTTCACGAGATACGTTTAGAGGTAAATCGTTTGAATCTAGTAAACCTTTCACAAAACGAAGGTAGCTTGGCATGAACTGCTCAGCATCATCCATTACAAATACACGTTGTACGTAAAGCTTTAAGCCACTTTGACGTTCACGGTTCCATAAATCGAAAGGTGCTTTTTTAGGGATGTATAAAAGGCTCGTGTATTCAGTTTTACCTTCAACCTTATTATGTGCCCAGCTAAGTGGATCTTCCCAGTCGTGGCTTACGTGCTTGTAAAACTCTTTGTATTCTTCATCAGAAAGCTCTGACTTATCACGCGTCCACAATGCAGTTGCACGGTTAATGCTTTCCCACTCACCTGGTACTGCTGGAATTTTTTCGCCGTCTTCGCCTTCAGACTCTGGTACTTCTGCTTTAAACATTTGTACAGGTGTTGAAATATGGTCTGAGTATTTTGTAACAATGCCGCGCAGGCGGTAATCGTCAGCAAATTCTTTTTCTTCATCACGAAGATGTAAAATAATGTCGGTACCACGGCCTTCTTTTTCAATTTCTTGAAGCGTGTATTCGCCTTCACCTTGAGATTCCCACTCGTAAGCGGTTGTTTCACCGGCTTTACGTGTACGAACAGTTACTAAATCAGCAACAATAAATGCTGAGTAAAAACCAACACCAAATTGACCAATTAATTGTGAATCTTTACTTTGATCACCCGTTAAGTTTTTGAAAAACTCAGCAGTACCCGACTTTGCAATAGTACCCAATGAGCTTATTACTTCATCACGTGTCATACCAATACCATTATCAGAAATGGTAATTGTATTTGCTTCTTTATCTGCGCTAATACGAACACGTAAATCGGCATCACCTTGGTAAAGGTCGCCTTGAGATAGCGCTAAAAAGCGTAACTTGTCTGCCGCATCTGATGCGTTTGACACAAGTTCGCGTAAAAATATTTCTTTATTAGAATAAAGAGAATGAATCATTAAGTTTAATAATTGTTTTACTTCTGTTTGAAAGCCTAATGTTTCTTTTTGTGCTGCAGTCATTTATATATCTCCAATTTGCAAAGTGTCTGCGTTATGCACTTAATATGGGGTGAGGTGTTAGAACTTCAAGGGAAAAATCAAAAAAAGGTGAAACGAAAAAATAGAATATCTCGTTTATCTAAAATGGGTGCGGACAATTAATATGAATCTTTTCACCTGTTGTTGGATGTTCAAAATATAAATCGCTGGCATGTAATTGTAAGCGTCCTGCCATGTACTCACTTTGCGCACTTTTATATAAATCACAGCCTAAAATTGGGTGCCCTATAAACTGGCTGTGTATTCGTAATTGATGGGTACGTCCGGTAACGGGCGTAAATTGCACTAAGGTTCTGCACGGTTGTTTAAGCCGCTCAAGCACACTGTATTCACTCACCGCTACTTTGCCCGTCGTTTGGCAAATTTTAACTCGCGGAAAAAGCAGTTTATCTTTTGCTATTGGTGCAGTAATTTCCCCCTCATCAACAGCTAAGCCACCCTCTAACATGGCTACATAACGCTTTTGGATAGTACGCGCCTGAAACTGTTTATTAAGATGCTTTGATGCTTTGGCGTTTAATCCAACAATCATAATGCCCGATGTACCCAAATCTAACCGATGCGGTAACTTAGCCTCAGCAAATGCGGCTGTTAACTCTTTTTGACCATTTACTAAACGGTAATGTACTGAGTCCCAGTTAAGCGGATTTTTACCCGACAAACTTAATAAGCCACTGGGTTTATTGATCAATAAAATATCGTCATCTTGATATAACATTTCAATAAACCCGTCGCATTTAGGCGCTACAAAGTCATCAACTATAATGTGTGGTTCTGAAGGTGTATGCGATGTTGAGTTATCTATTAAGTTAATCATTAAATTAGTCAATATCTTTTGAATGAAGTGCTTTTAAAGCCAATACTTGCTCACGTAAACCGTCTGCTACTACTTTGTCAGCGGCAATCGGGGTACCTACTGCAACCGACACCAAAGACCATTTTAATCGTGGTAATTGCCACTTAGCTTTTCGGCTAAACATGCTTCCCCACAAGCCCCCTAAATGCACAGGAATAACGGGCACAGGTGAGCGCTCAATAATGCGCTCGATTCCACGGCGAAAAATATCCACTGAGCCGTCACTGGTTAGTTTTCCTTCAGGGAAAATACCAACAAGTTCGCCTTTATTAAGCGCAGCAGCCACTTCGTCAAACGCTTTTTTAAACGCTTCTGGATTGGTTTTTTCACTGTTAATGGGAATAGCTTTGGCCATTTTAAATAACCAATGTAGGGCTGGCGAATAATAAATAGGGGCAAATACCATAAATCGGATAGGCCTTGGTGATGCTGCTAAAATAAACATCCAATCGACAAAGCTCACGTGATTACACACTATAACGGCAGCGCCTTCATCTGGAATATTACTTTCACCTTTTGTACGCACTCTGTACATACAAATAGCTAAAATATATATAATAAATCGTAAAAAGAACTCTGGTACTTTGGTATAAATATAAACAGATATAAGCAAGTTTAGCCCAGCAAGTAACAGTAGCAACTCTGAAATACTCCACTGAAAAACAGACAGCGTTACAATACTTAAAACAGCACTGCCCACCATAAACAGTGCATTTAATACATTGTTAGCCGCTATAACTCGTGAGCGACTCGACTCTTCAGTACGCTGTTGAATAAGCGCATACAGCGGTACAGTGTAAAAACCAGAGCCAATACCAATGCCTGCCATCCATACAAAATGCCACAACATGTCGCCTGTTTTTAATAACTGCTCAAGCGTCAATAATTCAAGGTTTTGAGGTAAATAAGAGCTAATAGCGCTCTCTTGGCTCAGTAAGTATAAAAACAAGGTAATTAAAATAGCGCCAAAAGGCACAATTCCTAATTCTATTCGAGAGCGAGAAAGCTTTTCACATAATAACGAACCAATAGCAATACTTAGTGAAAACACAACAAGCGCGCTAGTTACAACCAGTTCATCGCCGCCCATTGTGTGTTTTACATAATTTGGTAGGGACGTTAAAATAATTGCGCCAATTAACCAAAACCAACTGATCCCGAGGACTGATTTACCAACCGATTCTGTTTGCGAATTAAGTGCTGAAAATACGTTTTTCGTGGATGAAAATATATTATAGGTAAATTTTAAGTTAGGCTCGTTTGCCTCACTAATGGGTATAAAGCGACTGCTCACATAACCCATAACAGCCAGTACTAATACGGCAATACTTATAAGCGTAGGCCCTACTGATTGAGTAATATAATAGGTGCCAAAAATTGTACCAATTAATATTGCTACAAACGTGCCTGATTCAACCAAGCCATTCGCTTTTGTTAATTCGTTAGGGGCTACGTGCTGCGGTAAAATAGAGTATTTTAATGGACCAAAAAACGTACTTTGTACGCCCATTAAAAACACGGTGGCTAACATCAGCCAAACGTATTGCGTTAAAATCGAGACTGCCCCTACAACCATAATAGGGATTTCACATAGCTTTACGATTCTGATTAGTTTGGATTTTTCTGTTTTTTCAGCTAACTGCCCCGCTATCCCTGAAAATAAAAAGAAAGGTAGGATAAATAACCCAGCAGCAATATTTGAATAAAGTGCGCCATCAGCAAGCGTTGCAGCCTGAAATATCAATAGAATAAGCACTGATTGCTTATACACGTTATCGTTTATCGCTGAGAAAAACTGCGTAATAAAAAGCGGTAAAAAACGCTTACTACCCAGTAATGTACCTTGGTAGGGTTGATTATCTTTCATTGTATTCCTTACTAATTAGAGACATAGCCCAAAAATATATTATACCAATTCGTTTAATTAAATGATCTATTTTGAGGGCGGAAAAACGTGTTGATAGCTAGGCAAAAAATTCGCTATTTAGTTGTTCTAAATGAGAATTTTTTAACGCAGGTAGCGACACGTTTAGCCCCGCAAAATGATTAAGTATTATTGCGGATTGGTATTAGATTGCTTCTAAGCTTACCTTAAAAACAAAAAAGCCTACATAATTTAATCATGTAGGCTTTTATAATATCTTTTCAAATAGTGACTTAAAGTTAGTCTTGTGTAACTAAACGCCTGCCGCTAAAAGCATGCATAAGCGTTCTACCATCTACTAAATCAAGCTCGCCTCCCACAGGAATACCGTGAGCAATCCGCGAAGCACCTACTTTATATTTATGACAAAGCTGAGCAATATAATGAGCTGTAGTATCGCCTTCAACGGTAGGGTTAGTCGCTAAAATAACCTCATTAATACCGCCTTGAGCAAGTTTTTGCTCTAAAACGTCTAAGCCAATTTCTTTAGGGCCGATACCGTCAATTGGCGATAAATGACCCATTAAAACAAAGTATAGCCCTAAGTACTGACCCGTTTGCTCAATGGCAAGCACATCAGTAGGCGATTCAACAACACATAATATGCCACTATCTTGGCGTTTTGTACTTAAACAAATATCGCACTGGGCTTGTTCGCAAAAAGTACGACAAGACTGACAATGCCCTATGGCTGTCATTGCTTTAGTCAATGCATTGCCCAGCTGAGTGCCTCCCTTTCGGTCGCGCTCAAGCAAGTGAAAAGCAATACGTTGCGCTGATTTTGGACCAATGCCCGGTTGACAGCGCAGTGCTTCTATAAGCTGATTTAAACTATCTGAAAGTTGCATTATTTACTTAAAACGGCATTTTCATACCTGGTGGTAATTGCATACCGCCAGTTACTTTACCCATGCGCTCTTGTGTTTCTTCTGCAACACGGCGTACAGCATCGTTACATGCTGCTGCAAGTAAGTCTTCAATCATGTCTTTGTCGTCTTCCATAAGGCTTTCATCAAGTTGAACACGACGTACATTGTGGTTACCAAGCATGGTTACTTTAACTAAACCGGCACCGGCTTCGCCAACAACTTCTAATGTTGCGATTTCGTCTTGGGCTTTTTGCATGCGATCTTGCATTTGCTGCGCTTGCTTCATCATGTTGCCCATTCCACCTTTAAACATAACTTTCTCTCTTTCTTTTAATACATTAATTAACATGAACATAAGGGCGATTGTAAGTAATTACAATGCCTGAATACTGTTTTCGTCAATTTCGGCGCTAAATACTTGCTGAAATTGTACTATGTTTTCGTCAGATGTGATCACATCGATTGCTTGTTGATGACGACCTGCATCAATTTTTTGCTGAATAAGATAAGGAGAGTCAATAACTCCCTTAGCAAAATTAATACTTAACGACACGTTATGCTCATAAATACTCGACAATGCGGCATCTAATCTTTGGCGAAGCATCGGTGTATCCAAATGCTTTTGTGATTCATCAACGTCTATATGTAAACTGTTGCCTTGCTTGGTAAATATTGAATGCAATGCAAATTGGCGCATACGACCACCCAGTCCCATACGTTTAATTAAATAAGCCCATTCATCTTGTTGATGTGCAAATCTAATTTCACTAATTGGGCTTTGAAAATCATCAGGGGCAGGAATACTTACTTCCTCTGGCACTATTTCAGGCGCTTTTTGAGGGTTTATTTGCTCAAGTAATTCTGGCGCAAGATTTTCAGTAATTGTTTGGTGCTTTGCTTTAAAATCAATCTTACTAGCTGGCTTTATGTTGGAGTGATTATGTGCCTGGGTTTGGCCCCCTGTTACTGGGAGCTCATGCTTTTTTTCACTCTCACCTTCGCTATCAGTTGCCCAAGGAGGGATATCGCCAGACGTAGTACTTGAAGGGCTATTAAGCTCACTTGCACTTGTATCTGCACTACCTTGATGAACACTTTGGGCTTTAGGCATTCTTGGATGCTGTTCTGGCTTTTTAGCAGGCGCTTGGCTTGGCTGCACTGCTACATTATTTGCAGATGTACTTGTACTCTTGCCTGATAACCTACCCGCACCCGATATGTTTCTGTCACGTAAAATACGAGCAATGGCAGATTGCGCCTGCGCTTCTTGTTCAGCTATTGGCGTACTTGCATTGTGATTTGTTAAGGGCTCTGGTGAAAACTCTGAGTTTGCAGTAGGTGCAGGTTTAAAACCCTGATCTACAGCGCTACTCATTATATCGTCAAACTGCGAAGCTAACGTTTGCTCAGCATCACTATGTTGCATGTAAGCTTCATCTTCACTTTGGCGCTGGGCTTGAGCATCCGAAACAACATTGGTTTGTGGTTGTTCATTAGCTGAAGCCTGTTGTTCAAAAGCGTTTTCACTTTGTTGAACCGGTTGCTCTACTGCAACTTGGGCAGGCTCATTATTACTTTGTACGACGTTATTATTCGATGTCTGAGCAGCAACATTTGGTAAAGGCTCTATCTCAAGGGATTTAGTCTGCTCTGTATTGCTAACTGGCTTAGTATTATTTACAGGGACACTACTTTGGCTAGCTACAGTGTTTTGCGATGTTTTATTTAATATATCTCGCAGTGCATTTGCACGGCCTTGTTTATTTGGGGCCGGCTCTTCGTTTACTGTGTGTACAGTTTGTTGAGCGTCTGTAGGCTTAAATGCTAATAATCTTAGCATTATCATTTCAAAACCTAAGCGAGGCTCTGGTGCCCATTGTAAATCTTTTTTACCATTTAACAGTAACTGATAATAAATTTGAATTTGTTGTGGGCTCGTATGTTGTGCAACATGAGCAATATAATCTACATTTTTTTCATCTAGCCCTGCCGCTTCTGGCACTAACTGGGTTAGTTGGGTCAAATGCGTAAGTGCAATTAAATCATCAAGCAATGCCACATAATTAGGATTACGACTTGCCACCTGCGCAATCTCATCCATTAGCGCAGCGCCATCTTGTGCAAGTAATGCTGCAAGCAAGCTTTGGCTATAATGAGTATCCATTAAACCAAGCATTGTTTGTACTGCTTGATTATTAATATCACCATTTGTTTGTGCAATAGCTTGGTCGGTTAAGCTAAGCGCATCACGCATACTGCCATCAGCTGCTTTTGAAATAATGCTAAGTGCATCGGTATCAAAGCTAAGCTGCTCTTGAGTAAGTACGTGTTCAAGCTGTGTTTTAATCTCACTTTGCGACAAGGCATTTAAGTTAAATTGTAAACAACGAGATAAAATAGTAACTGGTAGTTTTTGAGGATCGGTCGTCGCCAATAAAAATTTCACATGCTCTGGTGGCTCTTCAAGCGTTTTTAAAAGCGCATTAAAGCTGTGCTTAGAAAGCATGTGAACTTCATCGATTAGGTATACTTTATAACGTCCACGTGTTGGTGCATATTGAACGTTATCGAGTATTTCGCGGGTGTCTTCTACTTTTGTACGAGAAGCCGCATCTATTTCGAGTAAGTCAATGTAGCGCCCTGCTTCTATATCTAAACAGCTGCTACATTGGCCACACGGATTTGCAGATATACCTTCGTCGCAATTTAAGCTTTTAGCAAAAATACGCGCAATAGTGGTTTTACCTACACCGCGGGTTCCAGTGAATAAATAAGCGTGATGCAGTCTATTTTGTGTAAGCGCATTTACAAGCGCTTGCTTAACATGAGACTGCCCAACCAATTCATGAAAGGTTTGAGGACGCCATTTTCTCGCTAGAACCTGATAACTCATCGATTACTCGCCTTCGAATTCAACCAATTTTAGGATTTTAATACCCATTTTTTTGATGCGCTGCTCGCCACCAAGTTCTGGTAGTGATACAACAAATGCAGCATCTGTGGCTTCGCCACCTAGTTTGTGAACTAATTTAGCTGTGGCTTCAATTGTGCCGCCAGTTGCTAATAAGTCATCAACTAATAATACTTTATCGCCAGGTACAATTGCATCAACATGCAGCTCTAGCGTGTCTTCACCGTACTCAAGTAAGTAATCTTGACGAATAACTTCGCGTGGTAACTTACCAGGTTTACGAACTGGAATAAACGGAATGCCTAATGCGTAAGACAGTGGCGCACCAAAAATAAAGCCACGTGATTCTGTGCCAATTATTTTAGTAAAACCCTGATCTTTATATTCTGCGATAAACGCGTCAATAGTTGCTTTAAAGGCTTCTGGATTTGCCATTAAAGTGGTTACATCGCGAAACATGATGCCCGGCTTTGGATAATCAGCAATTGTAGTTATGCTGTTTTTGATAATTGCTGGTGTTACTTGAGTCATAATTTTAACTGCTCAATTGTTTATATTACAAAGCAGGTGATTATAACCTTAACTAACCTTTAATTGCGAGTTTGGCGTTACTATAAAAGAAGTATTAACTATGGGGGTGTAATTAAAATAAAGTGGTTCAAGGCTGAAGTAAGCAACAGCCTTAATAAACGCTATGCATTTTAAGTTAAGCTAGTGATCCAGCCTAATATTGCATTTAAACAACCAATCCCTGCAAATACAGCTAAGAAAGCAAGAAAATAAGTAGCATTGAACGGATCTTTAAAGTCTTTATCATCTGACATTGGTACAACCTTTTATTAAGCACGACAAA
The DNA here is from genome assembly GCF_002836155.1 of Pseudoalteromonas sp. GutCa3. Taxonomy (NCBI): domain Bacteria; kingdom Pseudomonadati; phylum Pseudomonadota; class Gammaproteobacteria; order Alteromonadales; family Pseudoalteromonadaceae; genus Pseudoalteromonas; species Pseudoalteromonas sp. GutCa3. The sequence continues at coordinate 9,430 of NZ_PJBK01000074.1, forward strand.
TAAGGCTGCCATAATAGACGATGTAAAATCATCAATAAAGACCTTAATCTTGATTTTTTGTCACAATTACACCGCGTTCAACCATTGCATTAAGGGTAACCAATGCGCCTTGAGCAATTTGATCTGCATTAAATTGTGGTGCATGAGCGAATACCTGTTGGCAAACGTCGTCAAATGTCGCTCCATCACTTGCCTCAATAATTGATAGCAACAAAGCAGTCATCGCATTCGTAGCCAGAAATTGAACGTCATCATCTTCATCTCTATATACAACAAAATAATTAGGCTGAGGTGATGGCTCTTTTGGTATAAAGCGATTGCTAATATTTTGAACCGGAAATTGATAACTTAAATTTCTTGCCGTTTTCGATAAATGCAAAGCAGAACTAGTAAGCGCTGTTGTTTGTAATTTTTGCTCTTGCTCATCTTCGTGTGCAATCGATACATCTAGCTCTACCCACTCATAATGTGCAAGTTCTAGCATAAACACGGGATCGTATCTTTTCATTTTATAATCACTTGATAAGTAATTAATAAACTCCCCTGCTATATCTAAAAAGTACGGCGAATGACAATCATATTCGCTAAAAAATTTGCGTACAAGGACCAGCCATTGCTTGTCTGTATATAAGGTTTTTAATACCGGAAAACCTGATGATATAAAACCTTCAATGTTATTAAAAAATAGGTCGCGATAAATGGCCATACGTCTGTCTTCGATACCGCTGGGCTTTTTATTTTTTTTAGGCTCGCGAATATGCGCCATAAATTCGTTTTGTATTTCAATAAAGCTCATAACCAGGCACTCTTTTAATATTTATAAAGGCTTATATTAAGCTCGTTGTTTTAAAACAGTTGAAGTAATGTGTTTAGCTTGTAGCTCATGAATTATATCTAACTCTTTGGTTAAAATATTCATGGTAGGGATATTAAAATCGCGCTCAAGCAAGGTTGGAAATACGCCATGCACTTCATATGCTTTATCCAGTAGCTCCCACACAGGATCAATGACATCAGCACCATGTGTATCAACTATTAAGTCATCAGCCTCATTATAATGGCCTGCAACGTGCCCATAGGCGATACGATTAGAGGGTAACCCTGTTAAAAACTCTTGTGCGTTATAGCCATGATTAATCGAATTCACATAAATGTTATTCACATCCAGTAAAAGCTTGCAGTCTGCTTGCTCTAAAATGGTATTTGTAAATTCCAGCTCTGATAATTGCTGTCCAGGAGCGCCATAATAGGAAACATTTTCTATCGCAATTTGCTGCTCAAGTATGTCTTGTACTTGTTTAATACGAGGGACAACATGTGCTATTGCATCTTGTGTAAACGGAATAGGCATTAAGTCATACATATGGCCTGTACCGGAACAGTAACTTAAGTGCTCACTGAAAATTTTTATATTGTGCTCTTCAAAAAAAACTTTTAAAGATTTAACAAATTCAACATCCAGTGGTTCGGGTGAACCGATAGACAGTGATAATCCATGACACACAAAATTATTTGCATCTGTTAATGTTCTAAATTGCTTTTTAAAGCGTCCACCTAGTTTTAACCAGTTCTCTGGCGCAACTTCCAAAAAATCTACTTGATTAGGTACGTGTTCAAGCAGTTCATCAAGCATTTCTCGTCGTAGGCCAAGGCCCACCATCCCGAAATCTGTACTCTGGATTTGTGTCATAACTACCTCTAACTTATCAAAAAAGGGCCTTAAGGCCCTTTTAGCATAACTTATTTAGAATAAGATATTAACGACCGCCACATTTACCTTCGCCGCACTTACCTTCTTTTTTAGTTTTTTTAGCATCGCCGCCGCATTTACCTTCACCACATTTTCCTTCTGTTTTAGCTTTTGCATCTTTTGCATCGCCGCCACATTTACCTTCACCACACTTGCCTTCTGTTTTAGCTTTTGCATCTTTTGCGTCGCCGCCACATTTACCTTCGCCACACTTGCCTTCTGTTTTAGCTTTTGCATCTTTTGCATCGCCGCCACATTTACCTTCGCCGCACTTACCTTCTGTTTTAGCTTTTGCATCTTTTGCATCGCCGCCACATTTACCTTCGCCACACTTACCTTCTGTTTTAGCTTTTGCATCTTTAGCATCGCCGCCACATTTACCTTCACCACACTTACCTTCTTTAGCGTCTAGTTGGTAACCTGTCACTAATTGTTGAAACTCAAATGGGTTGGCTTGTACATCTGCAGATACAAAGCTTGCAGAGCCAACAACTACTGCACCTAAAGTTAACGCGATTGTATTTTTTTTAACTGTATTCATTTTGTGACTCTCTTTAATCAAGTATTGTAAATCTCAGCAATGAAAATATATTTTAAATTGCTTGTATGCTTAAGTAGACCTGTACAAGAATAAAAACTTTCATTTATTTTCATAATATTTACTTTTGCGGTTTCTACATTAAATATGGTTGGTAATTACAGATTTATCAATGTGTGATTTACAGGTAAACTATGCGTCCAGTTTTTTATCAAAATTAATCACTTTATGAAACTTGTTTTAGCACCTATGGAAGGTGTCGTTGATTTTAAAATGCGCCAATTACTTACAGACATTGGTGGGTTCGATTTGTGCGTTACCGAGTTTGTAAGAGTGGTTGAAACATGCTTACCTGATAAAGTTTTTCATCGATTTTGCCCTGAACTACATAATAATGGATTTACGCGAGCAGGTACTCCTGTGCGTGTTCAATTACTCGGCCAAGAAGCAAATCCGTTAGCCGAAAATGCAGTAAGAGCAATTGCTTTAGGATCTCATGGGGTCGACCTTAACTTTGGTTGCCCAGCAAAAACCGTTAATCGTAGTCGAGGGGGTGCTGTACTGCTTAAAGATCCTGACCACATGTATACGATTATTAAAGCAGTCCGAGATGCTGTAGATGATAAACATGAAGTAAGTGCAAAAATTCGCTTAGGCTTTGATGATGACAGTAACAGCCAAGAAATTGTTGATGCTGTGGTAAGCGCAGGCGCAAATAGTGTAGCTATACACGCCAGAACCAAACGTGATGGTTATAACCCGCCAGCTTATTGGGAAAAAATTCCACCAATAATAAAAGATAAAAATATTGCCGTTGTTGCCAATGGTGAAATTTGGCAAGTTGAGGACGCAATGCTTTGCCAAAAACGAAGTGGATGTACTGATTTGATGCTTGGTCGTGGCGCCCTTTCGCACCCTGATTTAGCAAAAAAAATTAAAGCTCATGTAAATAATGAACAATATGATGGCCTTCAATGGGAGCATATTATTTATCACTTAATCCACTCTGCTATTCATCAAGACCCTGCAAAAGATGAAAAGTATTTTGCTTCTCGTACAAAGCAATGGCTAGGTTACCTTAAACGCCAATACCCGCAAGCGATCGATTTATTTGATGAAATCAGGCGTTTAAAAAGTAAAGAAGATGTGGCAAGCGTATTAAATAAATACGCCAAAGCACCGCAACTTGATTCAAATCATAACGGCTAACCTAAAGCCTCTAGATAATATCAGTATAACGTGAAGCCAATTTAATAAGGTTGTACTGATAATGCATCATCAAAAAAGACTAAACGATGAAATAGCACAAATTAAATTAAATATATTAACTATGCTTTCTAAATCAGCCTACCCTACACATCAGCATTTAATACAAATTTTAGATAATACAGCAAACAATGAATGGTTAGACTGTGCAGCAGAGAAGCTAGGTCCTGAGTATGCGTTTTTGATCAGTCGCATGACTAAATTAGAAGCAGCGGTCAGCCAAATAGAAATTGGGCAATATGGCTACTGCTGCGACTGTGAAGAAAAAATACCAGCCAAATCACTTGAACTAGATCCCGCAACCCAACGGTGTACAAAGTGCGCACAATAAGCGCACTTTCAAATCATTATATAATTTGTTGTATAAAGCTAAATGATTGCCCTGGGTAGAGTATTATATCTTCAACTAAATATTGAGCCTCTTCTTGGGTGATTTCTAAGCGTTTCATAAGATTCACCTTTGCCTGTGGCAAAGTCCACGCATGGTAATGAATGCCAATATCTGATTCCATCATTGCAAGCATCAATGTTTTATCTTTATCAGACATGTTCATATTGCTCGCCATTGCAGGTAAGTCTTGATAATCAGCCTGCCAATCAAGCCCTTCAATTAATTTTTCATTCGATAGATACTGCACTAAAAACGATTTTTTATGAGAAATAGACAATTTACTATCGAATGCAACACGATCTAATGCTTTTATATTTTCATTTAAAATAGTAACCCACTCTAGCGGTGAATGTACTTCGCCACTAAAGTAATTTAGTTTGCTCTGATACCACTGTGACCCATTTGGCAGGCCTCTCAGACCAACACTACCTCTAGGCTTGTAACTAGCTAAATAATCGCTAAAAGCTCTTATATGACTCTTAAGCGCTGGTTGAACGTCATTACTACCTATCGCACTCAATACATAGCTTTGTAGTAGTGTGAGCTCAATTTTATTCAGCTTTAAATTGCTTTGTTTAGCACTGTCTAGCGTATCTTGGGTTAACTTAAGCCAAGTAATAATATTATCCGGCGTACTTTTTGAACCCTCAAAAGCAAGCATGTTTTTTAATACGTCTACTTGAGCCGGCCAATTAAAATAGCGCTCAGGAAAGCGCTCTGCAATAACCAAGTAGTTTACTTGTGCAATTTGATTGAGATTAAGCTCCATACCCATTAGGTTCTGATAAATAGTATGACGTTTAACTAAATACGCATCAGAAAAGACCAATTGCTCTTTAGTAATCCTATCGATTTTTTTAGCGTCTGGTTGTACAAGTGCCATGTTTAAAGTTTTTAAAGCAACTTGTGCGTCTTCAAATGACTCATAAGGTTGAGGCTGCTTTGAACATGCAGCTAAAAATAAGCACAGTAGTAATGAAAAAGAGAGCTTTTTATACATAGTAGTTCCAATAAAAAAAGCCCCAGAGGGGCTTTTTATAAGTTGCTTTAGCTAATTAAAATTAAATTTTAACACCGTTGCGAGCGGCTTTATCTTTAATATATGTAGACCAACCTTTTGCAAACTTACGTGTGCGAGGGTCATCCATAGCTTTAGTAATTGCAGCATATGCTTGCTTATACTTACCTTGATAGTAATACGCTTCAGCTAAATCTGAATAAATAGTACCTTTTTTGTCAGAGCCAAGCTCTAATGCTTTGTTCAAACGAACAACAGCAGCACTGAATTTTTCAGATTGTAAAAGTAATGAACCAGCTTTACGGTAAAGTTCAGCGTCGTCATCAAATTTAGCAGCTTCTTCGTAGTACTTAGCAGCTTTTTCTAGATCCTTAGAGCGATGATAGTTACTAGCAATCGCGCTAACATTCTGCTTTGTACGTTTTACTTTTTCACTCTTAACGGCCTTTTCTAGCGTTACAGCTGCTCTAAAAGGGATCTCGTTTAGAGAGTAAAAGTTAGATAAGACTTTATACTCAACTTCATTTTCAAAGTAACCGTTCTTGTAAGCAACTTCCATCGTTGCTAAACCTTTTTGATAGTCTTCGGTTTGTAGGTAATATTTACCTAAGCTAACCCAAGCTTTTTTATCATCAGGCCATACACGAACAATCTCTTCGCCAATCTTAACCATATTTGCATAATCTTTAAGTTCAAAGTATGCACCCAGTTTTAATTGGTAAGGACCTTTATTAGGTTCTTTTTGAAGTTTAATTGCCTTATCTGCTGGTTCAAAAACATCACGAAATTGCTCTAACTGATAGTTAGCTTGGGCAATACGCGTGTAAACCGTAGGATCTTCTTCACCGGTAAAATCCATCCAAGTAACATAAGCTTTTTTGGCTTCTTGATACTTTTCTGTGCCAGCGTATAAATCACCTAACAGCTTTAGAGTTTGTTCTTGATCAGCAAAGTTTAAAACATCAGGGGCAACTGCTTGCTTAGAGTACTTAATCGCTTCGTCATACTTTTCTTTTTGAGCGTACATGCTACCTAAGTAACGATTTACGGTCGCTTTATCAAAGTCATTCGAAGGTTCAATCTCTCTAAGCAAAACAATTGCTTCATCAACTTTTTCTTCGTTGTACAAGTCAAATGCTTTAATTACCTTTTTACCAGTACGCTCGCCCATGATTTTAGTTTTTGCTTTTTTACGCTCTTCAATCTTTGCGTAATCTGGCGCTGCTAAAACAGATGCACTTAAAGTAGCACCCGACACAGACATAAGAATCGCAAGAGCAGTTACTTTAGAAAAATTTCTCATTACTCGCCTCCTTAGTTGCCTTGGTTAAGTTTAAAGTCTAGTTGAACTTGTAAACCTGGTTGTTTCTGTGGTTTTCCGTCAATGATCTTAGGACGGTACTTCCACTTACGCAGTGCTCGTTTAGCTTCACGGTCAAAGATACGTTTTGGATCTGCGTCAATTACTTCAACGTCAGTTACTCCACCTAACTCATCAATTGTGAATGAAAGTTGTACCCAACCTTCTTTGCCATCACGTGCTGCTTGCGTTGGATATTTTGGTTCTATACGAACGATAGGTGTCGCATCACCATCTCGTCCAAATGCACCAGGACCACTTAGTCCACCAGCTGAACTACCAACATCAATGCTACCCATGTTAAATGACATAGCACCAGGGTTTGGATTATTATTTTCCGGCTGTGGCGGCTGCGGTTTAGGCGGCTGCTTTGGCGGTGGTGGAGGAGGAGGCGGTACACGCTTCCTCTCCTGCACCTTAGATTCAGGCGGATTCGTCATTATTTCGACTATGATCTGCTCTTTTTGTTCCGTATTACGGTCAGCCCCACCAGAGATGAGGAAGGCCATGAAGTAGAACAAGCCGAAAGTAACTGCCCCACCTGCAATCAGTGAAAACAGAAAACGAATCATTACTGATCTCCAGCTATTGAAATTCTAAGGTTGTCACCCGTCGCTTTAATCTGGTCCATAACTTTAACCACTGTGCCGTGTTTAGCTTCTTTATCAGCTTGTATAATCACAACTTCAGTAGGTTGTTCTGCTAATAAACTTTCGATTTTTGCTGAAATACGTTCAACATCAATTTGTTGTTTATCAACCCAGATTTCGCCGTTACTACGAATAGCAATAAAAATGTTAGCATTTTTTTGCTTAGTAGCTTGGGCAGCTTTTGGTTTATTGACCTCGATACCAGCCTCTTTAACGAACGATGTAGTTACGATAAAGAAAATAAGCATGATAAATACGATGTCAAGCATTGGCGTCATATCAACCGCTGCTTCTTCTTCTTCACGAAAACGTTGTTTACGTGCCATATTTAATTCTCTCTCTAGTGATGAGGCATACTATCAATAAGTTTGGCTTTCACCATTTTAGCTTTTGTCTCAAGACGTGAGCTAAAAAATACTCCAGATAGTGCCGCAACCATTCCAGCCATTGTTGGGATTGTTGCCATTGAAATACCTGATGCCATTAAGCGTGCATTACCCGTACCCTGGTTGGCCATGGTTTCAAAAACCGAGATCATACCAGTAACAGTACCAAGTAAGCCTATTAAAGGACAAACAGCTACTAATGTCTTAATCAACAACATACGCTGATCTAATTTTTCAGACGCTTCAGAAATCCATGCTTCACGGATTCTGTGTGCGTACCAAGACGTAGTGTCTTGGCGGGCATCCCACTTTGCTACAATTTCTTTCGCTGTGCGAGGAAACTCTGCAAGTAGAAACCAATAGCGCTCAATCATTAAAACCCACATCAGAAAGAGTGCTATCGCGACCACGTATAAAACCTGGCCGCCTGTGCCAACAAAATCCCTGATAGATTCCCATATCTCCATCAGGACTAGCATTAGGCTTTCTCCTTCTCCGCGTGAGTAGCAACGATACCCGCGCTTTGCTCATCAAGGATGTGTAATACCGACTTACTACGACCAGCTACAAGAGCATGAAGTAGAATTAGTGGTAATGCAGCAATTAGACCTAGCGCTGTAGTTACAAGTGCTAGAGAGATGTTACCTGCCATGATCTTCGGATCACCCGTACCGAACAATGTGATTGTTTGGAACGTTAAGATCATACCGATTACTGTACCTAGTAGACCTAGTAATGGTGCGATTGCAGCAAGAATCTTAATTATGTTGATACCAGCTTCGATGCGCGGCGTTTCACGTAGAATCGCTTCATCAAGTTTAAGCTCAAGGTTTTCAACATCTTGGTTCTTGTTGTCATGGTACACTTTAAGAATACGACCCAGTGGGTTATTTGTATTCGGTGTAGCAACATTTTTAAGCTGGCTCTTAATCTTACTAGTAGTAAGTGTAAGGTCAACAAAGCGAATTAGAGTAATTAGCATACCTAAAGCTAGTAAAGCTGTAATGATATAACCAACTACGCCACCTTGATGGAAGTATTCCATAAGTGTCGCTTTTTGAGTGTTGATACGTAGGATAGCACCACGAGTCGGATCGATATAAACACCAGCGTAGTTATCTGGTGATGTATTTTCAAGATCAGTGATACCGTCTAAAATATAGCTATCAGGCTGTTTACCTAGAGGCTGAATAGACTTAGTTTCTGGTGAATAAATTAAGTAACCATCGTCTGTAACTAAGTTAAAGTTACCGATACGCGTTACTTTCTTCATTGACGGGTTACCGTCAAGACCAGCAACTTCAGTTTCAAAAGTTGAAACTTTAGCTGATTCAGTCATTTCTGTTTGAAGTGAAATCCAAAGTTCTTCAAGTTCGCGAACAGTTGGAAGTTCTTTAGCAGCAGCTAATGAACGTAAGATTTCTGCACGGCCAGGTTTCTCAGCACTAACTAGTGATGCTTCGATAGAACCGATAGCGTCTTGAGCTGCACGACGTACAACACCAAACATCTCACCCAAAGTACCTTGAGCACTTTGAAGAGCGGCTTCTTTTTCAGCTAACGTGTTTTCATTTTGTGCATATTGCTTAGTTAAGCTTTCACCACGAGACTTCTCAGAAGCAAGTTGGCTTTTAGCTTTATTAAGTAAAGATTGCTTGTCAGCACGATCTGATAAGAACTCTTGTTCACGTTTCTTATCGATTTTACCTTCAGAGATACGCTCTTGCTTTACTTGCTCAAGTATTTTATCTAGAGCTCCAGTATTTGCATGTGCATTTAACGCGGTACCTGCAGAAACAGTTAGTACTGCGGCAACAGCAAAACCTTTAAATAGTTTCTTCATTATTGATTACTCCGCGCCAAAGATAGGTAGTTTAACAAGTTCTAATGTCGCTTGCTTACGCGCCATACGAATAACTTCTTTAACAGGTTTTAGGTATTCTTCACCTAATTCTTTCCACTGTTTAGTGTTGTTATCCCACACCCAAGCATGTTTCAAGTCAAAAGACTGAGCAACGTAAGTAATACGACCTAACTGACCGATATCAACGTTAATACTTTTGCCATCAACTTCTAGTGTACCTTGTGAAGCAGATACAAGTGAGCTGTATGCTGTTTCAATAGTGTAAGCTTCAAGTACTTGACGGAATTTTTCAGACGTCGTTACAGACGCAGAAACCATGATTTCACGTAGTCTTTCAACACGTCCTAAACGCGTCTCTAGATTAAATGGAACGTCCGCTTTGATGAATTGCTCAAGCGTATCGATCATGCGATACATCAAAGGCACAACGTTTTGTTTCGTGTTATCAATCGTAGCGATTTGACGATCAAACGATTCAATAGACGCGTTTTGGCTATCAACCAAGCGCGACACGTGATCGTTATACACTTTCATAAGTTCAGTCTCATCAACAACGCTACGGTACTCAGCGATTAGCTCCTGAGTTTGACCATATACATTGTCAATTTTAGTTTGAGACTTAACCGCAGCCTTTTGAATTTGTTGACCTGCTTTTTGCACGTCATTCAAAGGATCTGCAATCACATTGCTGCTTGCAAATGCAAATGCGCCAACCAACGCAGTTGCTACAAGACTCTTTCTGATTTTAACAGACATAGTTCCCAACCAATTAAGTAATGTTACTTTTATAATTTAATTATCCTCCGAAGAGAACAACCCTGATATCTTTTAATAGATATCAACCTTCCAATAATGCTAAATGCAATTAGCGCTGTCAACTTGATGTTTACTAATCTCTGCAAATAAATAGCTAAGTTAATGCTTAAACAAAAGTACTAGCACACAACTGTTAACATTATTGCAACTAAGCTTTTGCTTAATATTTCGATTAAAGCCTTTTGAGGGGTGTATTTATTCGCATTGTACTGACATAAAACAACATTATTGCAACATTTAGCCAAAGCTGAATTCGCACTGAAAAAAAACAAAAAAAAATATAGATAGATATAACAAAAGTTATTTTTTAAACGATTTCAGCACATTTTATCTCCCCAATAACACTTCATCTGAAAAAACAAACCATTTGTCGCACAAAAAAACAACACTGGATAATCTCTAATACCGCCCACCTTGCTTTATGCACGCAATACCTAAAGCCATTTATAAAACGTGTTTCCCATAAATAGTAATAATAAGTTTCTTTTAGCAAGGCCTGAAATAGCCAAATAGCTTTCGATAATTAGACGAGTTACATTTACCGCTTTAGAGTGCTCATTAATACTATTTAACAGTTAAATTTATTTAGTAACAAAGTTAATCACAAAAAGTTGCTCAACTTTAATAATAATGGACTATAAATGATGCCTAACGCTTCCATAATAAGCTATCAGAGGCCTATAGAGGTTCCCTTGCCCATTTGTAGTTAAAGTACAAAACTTCAACCTGATTGCACTAGCAAGACTTACACTAAAATTTACACAGATTGTTATTTGGCATCATTTTTATGTATATAAGTATCGGATCAGTTGGATAAATTGTAAGGGATGTTTTAAATGCGATAGAAAGTGGTTCGATTGTATAAGTTATTCAGATAATTGAATTTTGGGTTTGTATTAAAATAGAAGATTTAAGAATATATGAAATTTGTGTTCAAGGATTTAAAAAGAAGGATTTTATTAATTATGTACATAGAGAGGAATTATGGTGAAACAGAGACCTGCTTCACCAAGATGAACTAGAGTTCACATAATAAATTATGCTGCTTCTACGTTCTCAGCTTCAGGGCCTTTTTGACCTTGTTTGATGCTGAATGTCACTGCTTGACCTTCGCTAAGAGTGCGAAAACCAGAACCAGTGATTGCGCTGAAATGTACAAACACGTCAGGACCATTTTCTTGTTCAATGAAACCAAAGCCTTTAGCTTCGTTGAAAAACTTTACTTTACCAGTAACCGACATACTAAATTTTCCTGTAAGTCAATAATTAAAATTCAGCCATATTATTATGGCAATATCCTCCCTGAGTCAATGCTCAAAAATATGGAGGTACAGTACAGGAACAAGTAATAACCTAACCGGTAACCTTAAACGCAGCACAATATCCGTAAATTCAATACATAAAAACTCAAAGCAAGGTAAGATTAACACATTATATTTTTTTTCGCTCTATTAATTGGGAATTATTTATTAAAAATATAAATTTGTTTCAAATCGCCTTTAACTGACTAATTTCCAAGCAAAAACTATAAAGTATTATTGTAATATATATTGCTATAAACGCGTATAAAAGCCCTCTACAACAGCAATACTGTCAAACAACGCTTCAATAACATCAAAAATACAAACAAAAAAGCCGCTTTAAAAATTAAGCGGCTTTTGGTTTAAATATAGAATATTAACTATTTAACAGACCAATCAATAGTATCTTCTGCTTTTATAGGAACAACTTCAGAGTCGCCTAGGGTATAACTTGCAGGTACGTCCCATGGTTTTCTTTGTAATGTTATTGTATCGGCATTACGCGGCAACTCATAAAAGTCAGGACCAAAGTGGCTTGCAAATCCTTCAAGCATGTCCAAAGCTCCTGCGTCTTCGAATGCTTCAGCGTATAACTCAATAGCGGCATGAGCCGTATATGCACCAGCACAACCACAAGCAGCTTCTTTTTTATCTTTATAATGTGGTGCAGAATCAGTTCCTAAGAAAAACTTTTTATTTCCACTTATAGCTGCGGCCATTAATGCTTGCTGGTGAATGTTACGTTTGAGGATTGGCAAACAGTAATAATGTGGGCGAATTCCACCCGCTAACATATGATTACGATTATAAAGTAAATGATGAGCTGTAATTGTTGCTGCTACATTGCTAGGTGCATTAACTACAAACTCTACTGCATCTTTAGTTGTAATATGCTCTAGTACAATTTTAAGTTCAGGAAAGTCACTTACCACATCCCCTAAAATCGTCTCTAAAAATACTTTTTCACGGTCAAAAATATCGATTGATGAATCAGTAACTTCTCCGTGTACTAACAGCAACATACCTACTTCTTGCATTGCTTTTAAAACCGGGTAAATATTTTTGACTGATGTAACACCCGAATCAGAATTGGTTGTAGCGCCAGCAGGATACAATTTTGCAGCTACTATTTTACCCGTTGCTTTTGCTTTCTTTATTTCATCTGGTGTCGTTTTATCAGTAAGGTAAAGTACCATTAAAGGCTCAAAGGCACCTTGTGGGCCTGCTGCCATAATACGTTCTCGATAAGAAAGAGCGGTATCAGTACATGTTGCCGGCGGAACAAGGTTTGGCATAATAATAGCGCGACCCATGTATCTGCTAATGTCTCGTACAGTATCGTTTAGCTGGTCGCCATCACGTAAATGTACATGCCAGTCATCTGGGCGAGTGATAGTAAGGGTTGTTACAGAGTTTGTATTATTGCTTGTCATTACTTTGTTCCAAGGCTGAATTTATCCGATCATAGGCATATGATGTTTTCGAGTAAAGATTTTATTAAAAATAATGCATATGCTAATGACATTACCGAGTTGTGTAATTAAAGCTTAATACTCCAATTCAATTGGGATTAGCCATTGTTATTACTTACAATTAATTAAAGTCATTCGTCATAATAATTTACAGCCAATTAAAACCACTCATCGCTTTATTTTGTACAAAATCCAAGATTAGGTTAACTTAGCTACGTATTTAAAAATAAAAAGAATAATATAAATTGCCTATGTCTTACAAAAACAATGCCTCAAGAGCACTTGAGATAAAAACTGATCAACTGAGTATTATTAATCAATTTTCATCAAGCTTATTGCAACTAGACACACTAGACGAGCTATTTGAGTATGTTACAACGCACGTTGTTAACCGTTTAGGATTTGTTGATTGCGTTATTTACCTTGCCGATAACAATGCTTATACATTAAATCAAGTTGCATCGATGGGTATTGCTCACGCCCGAGACAAATATCAAGCCGAACGTAAAGTAATACGTTTTAGTGAAGGAATTACTGGGGCTGTTGCAACTACTGGTAAAGCCGTAATTATCGATGATGTAACAAAAGATAGCCGTTATATCGCAGATGAGCGCCCTGCCCAATCAGAACTATGCGTCCCTCTTATATATAAAGAACAAGTTTTAGGTGTTATTGATTGTGAGCACCCTATTAAAGGCTACTTTACAAACGCACACCTTGAAATTCTTACAACAGTTGCCCACTTACTCAGTGCTAAAATTAACCAGGTAAATACGGTAAATAACTTACAAAAAACAGTTGAGCAACTTAACAACGCACAAAAATTAGAAAATAGCTTATTACAAATAGCTAACCTAACCTACAAAGCTAACGACTTAGATACCTTCTTTGAAGCCTTGCATTCAATTATCAATAACTTACTTCGTGCTGATAACTTTTTTATCGCTTTATATGACAAAAAAGTAGATATACTTGACCTTGTTTATATAGTCGAAGAAGGCATAAACACTAAAACACATCAAAAAATATCTAAAGAACAGCTAAAAGACACTGCTTCATATTACCTACTGCAAACAGAGCAAACCTTATTACTCAATAAAGATGCCTTTCAAAGTCATATTGATAACGGTGATTTTAAAATGGTAGGTCGACAATCAGAGTCTTGGTTGGGTGTTCCATTTAAAACAAGTGATCGTATAAGCGGTGTTATTGTTGTACAAAGCTACGATAAAACACTGCAATACAACGAACACGACAGCGCTCTTCTAACTTACGTAAGTCGTCAAATAAGTATGGCAATTGATAGACAACTAGCCCGACAAGAGCTCGAGCATAAAGCATTGCATGACGAGCTTACCGGCCTTGCTAACCGCTCATTACTCATTGAGAGAATAAAGCATGCTATTTTACGTTTAACGCGCGCTAAAAAAAGTACTAGCCATGCCCTGCTGTATCTAGATTTTGACCGTTTTAAAAGTATTAATGATTCGCTGGGGCATGAGGTCGGAGACCATTTTCTTATAAAAATATGCGGCTTAATTAAAAGTACAGTACGAAGCACCGATACATTTGCTCGTTTAGGCGGTGATGAATTTGCTATTTTCATGGAAAATATCACACATAAAAACCAAGTTAATGAAGCTTTAAACAGAATTAAAAGCGCATTAGCAAAACCTCTAAATGTAGATAGCCACTTACTTCAAGCCTCTACTAGTATTGGTATTGCCTATACCGACAACATAAACGATCAAGCTTATATATTACTGCAACAAGCTGATGCTGCTATGTATGAAGCAAAATCCACCGGGCGTGGACAAGTTAAGTTTTTTAATAACACGATGCGTAAAAAACTTAAAACCCATGCCGATATCGAAAACGACTTGCAACACGGTATAGAACACAACGAATTTGAACTCTATTTTCAGCCAATTTTTACAATTACCACAAGTGAGGTTATTGGTTTTGAAGCACTTGTGCGCTGGCATCATCCTAAAAAAGGATTTGTACCACCTAATGACTTTATACCGATAGCTGAAACTACAGGGCAAATTATAAATCTTGATTTACATTTACTTGATTTAGCCGCTCAGCAGATTTCTAATTGGCACCAGCAAGGTCATCGCTTTTTGAAAGTAACGGTTAATGTATCGTCACGGCATTTTGCAAGCCTCGATTTTGTAGCGCAAATACATTCTATTTATAATAAATACCAATTACCTCTGGGTTCTTTATGTTTAGAAATTACCGAATCAGGCTTAATAGAAAATCTAGAACTCGCCACTCAAATAATAGAAGGTCTTTCACCTTTAAAAGTAAAATTGTGCCTTGACGATTTTGGAACGGGTTACTCGGCACTCGGCTACTTGCACCAACTGCCTATTCATATTTTAAAAATAGATAAAAGTTTTATTGACCACCTACAAGATTCCACCAATCCACTTGTTGAAGCCATTTTATCACTTGCGCAATCATTAAAACTTGAGGTTGTTGCTGAAGGGATAGAAACACTTGAACAATTAGCCATTTTACAATCCACCGCGTGCGACTATGGCCAAGGTTTTTTAAAGTCAAAACCGGTCACAGCCAAAGAAGCCATATTACTTATTAATAAGCCCTTATAAAAAAGCCAGCGAGTAGGTCGCTGGCTTAGGTATTACGTATATACTCATTCATTGACCTAAACTAAAGCTAAAAAGCAAAAAGCAAAAAGCAAAACGACTTTAGTTTTTAAACCACAACCTAAAGTAACCATTCAACAACCCCCCACCCCACACAGTTATTTATATAGTCAAAATTCACACTGAGGTGAAGCACACCGCAATCGATATACTTAAAATACAACATGAAGCAAACTCATCTAAAACTCATCAAACCAGTTTTTGAATGACTTTTATCGTTTCTAATTCTAATATTTTCGCGATTCACTGCAACAAACTGCAATAAACCACAATAAATTGCAAACTTTTAGCCATCTAGACGTTGAAACGTTTTTTGTATAGGCGTAGTATGTGGATAATCTGAGCTGAACTCACTTTTCCCATGAGAATTTTTAAAGATGATTGGTATTAAACATTTAAAAACCATAGCAACCCTAAAAGAAACAGGATCTTTGGTTAATACAGCACGAGAGTTATTTTTGACACAGTCTGCTTTATCTCATCAAATCAAAGATTTAGAGAATAAATTAGATTGCCAATTATTTGAGCGTAAAACTCAACCAGTCCGCTTTACCCCTCAGGGAATGCTATTACTTGAGTTAGCTCACGAAATATTACCAAAAATGGAAGCGACTAAATGCCGTTTGAAAGAAAGCTTAAATCAGCCTATTTCTCAACTGCGTTTAAGTGTGGAATGCCATGCATGTTTTCATTGGTTGTTGCCTACTATTAAAGAATTTAATAACTTTTGGCCTGATATAAAAATTGATTACGAGCGCGGCTTTAGTTACGACGCTATTCCTGACTTACTAAGCGATGAGCTCGATTTAGTTTTAACATCTGACATACGTGAACCCGACACATTAGAATACGCGCACTTATTTGATTTTAAATTGAAGCTTATTGTGGCACCGGATCATGAACTTGCTAAAAAAGCGTATGTAACAGCGCTTGATTTAAAAAACGAAACTATTATTTCATACCCTATCCCGCGTGAACGCCAAGATATATTTAAGCATTTCATTCAAAATGCACGTTTTGACGGTACGTTAAAAACGGTTGACCAAGGATTACTTATTTTCCAACTAGTAAGTGCCGGCATGGGCGTTGCCGCTTTACCTGATTGGCTAGTTACACCTTATGAAAGCCAAGGCTTAATTAAATCAATTCCTTTGGGCGCTCTTGGCCTTACTCGTCCTATGTATTTAGCGATGAAAAAAGACATGAAAGATAACCCTGTTTATCGTCACTTTTTAAATACGTGTAAGCTAAATAACGGTCGATAATTATCAATATAATGAGTAATATCGCTGTAATTAACCCTACAGCGTTTAACTCTTATGTTTGTTATTAAAAAAATGATTGGTGGCTTACTTATGCCACTGCCTCTATTTGGTTTATTTGCGTGCCTGATGCTCCTACTCGCATTTAAAGGCCGCAAATCAGCTCTCTTCTTATCTACTTTAAGCTTAATTGTATTACTTGCATTGAGCACACCCTTTATCGCCAATTTAATTATCCAAAATAATGAACCTGCGTCGCTTGCATTTAATACCCTAAAGCATCCAAAAATAGACAAAATAGTTGTACTAGGTTGCGATATAAACCCAAATCCAGCACTCAGTGCTAATAATCAATTAGGTAATTGTGCGCTAACGCGCTTAGTCGAAGGTGTAAAACTAGCAAAGCACTACCCTAATGCAGAGCTTATAGTGTCAGGCGGGGGTTATAAAAATACTACTAATAGCGGGCTTATGTATCAAACGGCAATTAGTTTAGGTGTTAATAAGAGTCGTATATTCCAAAACCCAAAAGCAATGGATACAGGTGAAGAAGCTAAGTTACTGGCATCAAAATTAGTCGACTTTAAAGTTGCACTAGTAACATCTGTACTGCACATGCCACGCGCAAAAGACTTATTTAATGCTCAAGGTATTGAAGTCATAACCGCAGCCACTGATTATCATAATTTTGCTGCACTTCCATGGAGCAAACAGTTTATTCCCAATGCTCATGCCTTACTTGTGGTTACGCAATACAGTCACGAAGTAGTAGGAAACACATGGATAAGTTTGCGCCGCTGGATAGATCCAGAGGCGCTGTAACTCATTTCGTCTAAC
>NZ_PJBK01000075.1:0-26004 GCF_002836155.1 Pseudoalteromonas sp. GutCa3
TGTTCCTGCCTCGCTATGCGTTGGCGTTTCCCGTCTCAGTGGGGTCGCATTATAGGGAGATCCGAAAACAGATCAACCCTTTTTTTAGATCTTTTTACTGTTCGAACAAAAATAGAACAAAACCATGTAAAACCATATGAAAACCTTCCTAAGATGATGCTTTTTTGTGCTCTTATTTATTATTTAATACAAATATCATTGCTATGTTTGATTTAGACGTTAAGATAGCAAGTTCACAATGTTAAATTAATGTTTATTTCCTGTTTATTGGTAGATCTAAAATGAAATTACCCGATCAAAAATCTTTTATCTTCTCTGTTATTCTTGCTGTAGTTGGTTTTGTTGTTGTTGAGTTCGCTTTAGGCGGCTTAGCTTTAAACCCTGCATTACTATTTGGTGCTGGTTTATTAATAGGTGCGATTGCTATTGCTGCAATGTCATCTGATGTGACTGAAGAAGCTGAAGTTAAAACAAAAACGCTTTATGTTGGTAACCTTCCTTATCGTGCAAACGAAGGTGTGGTTCGTGCATTATTTGAAGAACAAGGCAAAGTATTCAATGTTCGTTTATTAAAGGATAAGAATACTGGCAAGCGTCGTGGCTTTGGTTTTGTTGAAATGGCGCAAGCTGATGCAGACAATGCAATTGCTAACTTGAACGATAGCGAGTTCCAACAACGTACTTTAAAGGTACGTGAAGCAAAACAAAAACAAGAAGATGATTCTAATGCTCTACGTACTGAGACGGATCAGTCAGTGTAACTAGCTTTACCGCTAGCTTATTGCTAAACACATCAGCCGTTGCATAATATTGCAGCGGCTTTTTTATGTCTGTTAGTTTATTCACACAGAAGTTAAGTTGGTTAAGTAGGTAGTTGACTCTGTTTGCTATCGCTACACCTGAATCAAGTAATTTTACATTCCCTTCAAAATACTGACTAATAGGCTCTGCTAATATTGGAAAGTGCGTACATCCTAATACAAGTACATCTATAGTTTTATCTATATGTAGGTCATCAAGCACTTGATGCAACTTGTTTGTATCCAAAGACTCTGTAAAAAAGTATTGCTCAGCTAAAGTTACTAACTCCACACTGCTATATAGATTAACGGTTACATTACGAGCATGCTCAGTAATTAATGTTTTAGTGTATGAACTGGCGACCGTTGCCGGTGTGGCTAATAAGCCAATATGATTTGAACGTGTTAACTCTGCCGCAGGCTTTATTGCTGGCACAACACCTACTATAGGAATATCTGTCATTTGGCGAACAGCACTAAGTGCAGATGTAGAAGCGGTATTACACGCTATTACAATTAAATCAACATTAAGCGTATTAGCTTTGATGAAATGAATAAGTGAGCATAATCGGTTAATGATTGTTTTTTGGGATTGAGCACCATAAGGTAGTAATGCATTATCCATAAAATAACTGTACTGAGCATTGGGGATACTTTGCTTTATATGCTCAAGTACAGTAGTTCCACCAATACCTGAATCAAAGACCATTATATGCGCTGACAAACTACCGTTCCCACTTTACTTTAAGAACGGCAGTTTGCCATGAGGTATTTATAAAAGAAAGTAGTTTAACTTTGCGTGGTTTCTAAATCAGCAAGCTCGTCGGCTGCCGAATTTAACTGATTAAGGTTTTCGAACATAGACTTTGTGTAATCCACTAACTTATCTATTTGCTCCTGATCTTGATTTAACCATTGGAGAATGCCAGCTAGCTGATTTTGTAATCCAAGCTCACCCGCTTTTTCAAAAGCATTTTTAAGGTCATCATTAAAAGGAGCTAAACCCTCCGCTACTTGTTTTTCTGGTGCTGGTCTATATTCTTCATAGCTTTTAACTGTTGCTATTGTTTTTGTTTGGCGTAAATCCATAGAAAAAGCCACCAGCTGATCGCTGTCTAAACTCAGCTCTTGCGCTTGTTCAAATGCTTCATCTAAATCACCACCAAAAAAGGTTTTACTTAAATCTTGTAAGTCTTCCATCATTGCATTAATAGCTTCTTGCTCTTGCTCATTTAAGTCACCATTAACCGACATCGAAAATGATACCTGTCGAGATTGCGATGATGAGCTTGCAAACGACTCGCTATTACTGTTTTGCTGATAGCCACTTGCCGACTGAGATTCAAATGCATCTGCAAAGCTAATACTTACCTCGTCACCCTCTGCGGTGGTAAATTTATACTCTGCATTACTCGTCATACTGACATATTGAGCCTGGCTTATATTTACGCTGGCAGGTTGTGGGTTAAATAACGACTCTTCAAACTTATCGAGCCCATTGTAAATTCCCTCTTTGGACTTATTAATCCCCTCTTCCATGTCATCATTAAATACACCTGTACCTTTGAGTTCATCAACAGCGTCGTCAATCCCTATTTGGACTCCTTTGCGCGCGTCGCCTAACATATCTTTGAGCTTTTCGTCATCAGCGCCATTAGCTTTTGCTTTATTAACAGCACTACTCACAAAATCGAGTACGTTTTTTACTATTTCATCAAAATCAAATAGTGGTTTATCTGCTTTTTTTTCTGCGATAGGCAATCCAAGCTGCTCAGCCATTTTATCGCCAAGCACCTTTGCGGCCAACTCTCGGCCTCGTTGTTGATAGCTATCTTGAGGAGACGTAATTGTAGGTTGCTGTATATCAGCTTTATTATTGAATTTATTGATGTTGTTGTTTGGCGTAAAGCCATAATTACCTATTTTCATGATTCGTCTCCTAAGCGTGCGTAGTTTATTATCGGCTATAACAATAAAAACTAAAGTACAATGTTCAATAAAACAGCATAAATGCTAGCCAAAACTAGACAAATACGCAGCGCTCCCTACAATAGCGCCGATAAACAGATCTTAGATAAGGTAGTAGCGTTAATGGCAGTTATTAAAATAGATACCACACAGTACCAAACGCAGTTAAGTGAAAAAGAGCAGCGTATTAGTGCACAGTTCCAACGTTTTGGTGTGGAGCAACTAGAAGTATTTAGCTCAGAGCCAACTAACTACCGCCAACGTGCTGAATTTAGAGTATGGCACGACGGTGACGATCTGTTTCACATTATGTTTGATCAACAAACAAAAGAAAAAATCCGTGTTGATACATTTGATCCAGCAGCGCCTCTAGTTGGTGAAATAATGCAGGTGATGATTGAGCATCTTAAGCCTTGTGAAATATTACGTCGTAAGTTATTTCAAATCGATTACCTATCCACGCTAAGCGGTGAAATTTTAGTAAGCTTGCTTTATCACAAACCACTTGATGATGAATGGTTAAGTGAAATTAAAGCGCTTAAAGAAAAACTAAGCAGTAAATACAAAATTGACTTTATCGGTCGTGCTCGCAAACAAAAAGAAGTGCTGGGTGATGACTTTGTAACTGAGCGTTTAACAGTTAATGGTCAAGAGCTTATTTATCAACAAGTAGAAAATAGCTTTACTCAGCCTAATGCAAAAGTAAATATTAATATGCTGGAGTGGGCGCAAGATTTATGTAAACCACTTAAAAATGATTTATTAGAACTGTATTGCGGTAACGGTAACTTTTCAATTGCGTTAGCGGGCTGTTTTAATAAAGTATTAGCAACAGAAATATCAAAATCATCTGTTCATTCTGCTCAATACAATATTGCTAAAAATAACGTAGAGAACTTAGATATTATTCGTATGTCGAGTGAAGAGTTTACTCAAGCAATGAATGGCGAGCGTACTTTCTCTCGTTTAGACGGTATTGACCTTAAAAGCTATGACTGCCAAACCATATTAGTTGATCCACCGCGCGCGGGCATGGATGAATTAACGTGTGACTTAGTGGCTAACTACGAAAGCATAATTTATATATCGTGTAATCCTGAAACCCTTGAGCGTGACCTTGATCACCTAACACGTACGCACAACGTTAAGCGCTTTGCTATATTTGATCAGTTCCCATATACACATCACATTGAGTCGGGTGTTTTCTTGCAGCGCAAATAAATACGCTCAGTAAACGTTACCCATAAAAAAAGCTCCTTGTAGGAGCTTTTTTAGTTTTAGCTAAACTTACTTGTTAGCTAAGTAATTAATCAGTTTGCTAATATCTTCTGGTTCAGTAATACCCGACTCACGACCTAGGTTTAATTTATACTTACCATTTACAATAAATGTAGGTACGCCACGTAGTGCGCCTTTTTCTTTAAAGTAGTCTTGATCACGTTTCATTTTAGAGCTCAGCGTACGTACCGAGAAGCTTTTAAACAGCTTATCAAACTTATCGCCATCAACGCCCTGCGCTACAAATATATCTTTTACATCTGCAAGCTCATTAAAACTAGCGCGCTTTGTATGAATATGATTAAAGATTGCAGAGACAATTTTATCTTTTTGCGGAAGCACTTCTGCAGTAGCGAGTGCTTGGCTCATCATCTGTTGGTTTTCTGGGTCGCGTACACCTACAAAATCAACATGGCTCTTTTTAAATTTAACGTTTTTATCAAGCTTAGGCTTAAACTCACCAATTAGTGCTTCCATGTTATTACATGCAGGGCAGTAAAATGAGAAAAACTCTTTAATTTCTGGCTTTTTAGTTGCGCGCTCAGAAACAACGTCGTAATGCACGCCTTCTTCATACGTTGCTGCAAAGCTTGTTGCCGCCATAGGAAGTAGTACTGCAAGCAAACCTGCTTTAACTAATTTAATCATTATTATGCTCCGAAATTTATAGTGCTAATAAAAACGCTACTAACTCATCAAGTTCTTTTTGATTTTTGATGGTGTTGAGGTTTATTTTATATTTATCGTTAACAATAAAAGTAGGTACACCTGTAAGTGCGCCTAATTTTGAATATTTATTTTGTTTGTTTTGCATTGCTTGCTCAGCCGAAATAACAGGCATGCTTGCAATTTCTTGATCAAACGTTGCGCTATCAATACCGTTTACTTCAAGTAATTTTTTAACGTCTTTCATTTCAGTTAAAGGAGCACGCTGAACATGAATACTTTTAAAAATTTGATCGCTAATACTCTGCGCCTGACCATGCTGCTTAGCAATTAAGTAGGCAAAGCTTAAATTACTTTGTGCTTGTGGCGACACGCCACCTAAAAAGTTCACGTGGTTTTTAATAAACTCAGCGCCTTCTGGCAGGCCTTGTTCAATTGCTTTTGCTACTGGTTCAAACTTAAAACAATGTGGACAGTAAAATGAGAAAAATTCGGTTACTTGTGGTGATGTACTTTTGTCTACATCAATAACAGTGTATTGATTATCAACTTCAAACTGTGCAGCAAGTGCTGCAAATGGTAAACATAAAAGTAATAAACTCAGTTTTAATTTTTTAAGCATTTGTATCTCGTTGTACTTGTCTTTAAATAAAATATTACGGCAATAACTTTAACGGTGCTTCTTGCAGTGCTGCAAGTTGCTCCTTCAGTGCTAAAATTTGTTGCTCCCAGTATTTGTCATCAGCAAACCATGTAAAGTTCCGCACAAAGGCAGGATCGCTCCATCGTTTAGCTACCCATCCCATATAATGGATAATACGCATCGCTCGCAGCGGTTCAATTAATTTGAGTTGAGAGTGATCAAAATCACAAAACTCTTCATACGCATTCACAAGGGTGTCTAACTGTAACAGTTGCGTCGCTCTATCGCCACTGAGCATCATCCATAAATCTTGGATTGCAGGACCTTGGCGGCTGTCATCTAAATCAACAAACATGAGCGCATCACCTGCCCACAAAATATTACCAACGTGGCAGTCACCATGTAAGCGAATACTTTGCACATCTTTATACTGTTTTTGCGCCTGCTCTATCACTAAATCTAAAATAGTATAAAAGGCAGTATTTATTCCCATAGGCACTAAGTTACTTTTTTGAAGATGAACTTTGGCTGTATGTAAATACTCCTCGCAGGTAACTGTTGGCCTATAAGTAAAAGGCTTTGTTTTAGCTACTTGGTGCATACGGCCAATTAAACGCCCCATTACATCAAGTTGATCTAAGTTATCAACCTCAAATAAACGCCCGCCGACACTTGGAAACAACACAAACAAATAACCTTCGTGTTCAAACAAGCTTTTCCCATTATATAAAATAGGGGCAACAACAGGCACTTCCGCTTCTGCCAGTTCAAATGCAAAGTCATGCTCTTCTTGAATTTGCTCTTTACTCCAGCGCTCTGGGCGATAAAACTTCACTACGTAACGCAGACCATCATCGGCTTTAAATTGGTACACTCTGTTTTCATAGCTATTGAGTGCCAACAAACCAGATTCGGCGTACACACCTACGCTTTCTATTGCATCGAGTATTAGGTCAGGTGTTAAGTCAATAAAACTAAATTTACTCATATTCTTCTTATATAAAATAAAAAGCGGGTTATATACCCGCTTTTGTTAATTGCTATATCAACTTACCTATTTAAGGTAGGTTGTGATTATCGCGCTTTAAAAAAGTTACTCGACTGCGATATTGTCTCATCCGGCTCATCTACCGGTGAAAGCACAAAGTTAAACTCTGTCATCGACACCTTCAAATCATAAGGGTCCATTACAAGCGACAATGGCACATTATGAGATTGCCCTGCCTGCACAGTAAATGACTGCTTACCAATATACTTAAAGTTATCTAACCCTTGCACTTTAATATTAAAGGTTTGCTCGTACTGCGCTTTATTAATTACCTTTAATGTATAGGTGTTCTCTACTAAACCATCAAAATCGACACGATATAATTGATTTCGATCACGAATGATATCAAAGTCCATTGTTTTACGCAGCGCTATATTAGCTACAAGTGCTCCCGTAAGCACAACAAGTATGACCGTGTAACCAATGATTTTAGCTCGTAGTGGATTCGTTTTATTTTCTGGGGTTTCGAGGTTTCGCTCTGTCGTATATGAAATAAGCCCACGCGGGTATTCCATTTTATCCATTACGCCATCACACGCATCAATACATGCACCACAGTTAATACACTCAGCTTGTAACCCATTTCTAATATCAATACCTGTTGGGCACACTTGAACACACAAGTTACAGTCTATACAGTCGCCTAGCTCTAAATCTTCATGATCTACTTTACGTGAACGAGGACCACGGCTTTCACCACGGCTTTCGTCGTACGTTACAGTGTATGTATCTTTATCAAACATAGCTGATTGAAAACGAGAGTAAGGGCAAATGTGTAAACACATAATTTCTCGCATCCAACCGGCATTACCATAGGTACACGCAGCAAAGAAAATAATACTGACTAGTGCATAACCACCCACGTTAAACGTTACAAAATCAGGAAGTAACTCTCTGATTGGCGTAAAGTAACCCACAAAAGAAATAGCGGTATATAACGAAAACAATACCCAACTAGTATGCTTTGCCGTTTTACGCCAAAACTTATCAAAATTCATGGGTCTTTGATCGAGTTTTTTACGCTGATTAGCTGTGCCTTCAAGCTTTTCTTCAAACCAAATAAAAATAAAGGTCCAAACAGTTTGCGGACATGTGTAGCCACACCACACCCGTCCATAGAAGGTGGTCACTAAAAACAGCGCAAATGCTGCCAGCATAAAAATAAACGCTAATATGGTAAAATCTTGAGGCCATAGCGTTAAACCAAAAATATTGTATTTTTGACCAATTAGATCAAACAGTACTGCTTGCTGGCCGTTAAAATTAATCCAAGGAAGTAACATAAACGCAAGTAGGCCTAAAAAGCCAATGCGCTGCCTAAGTAATTGATGTAGGCCTTTTACGGCACGCACATAAATACGATTTCGGGGATTGAACCTATCATCTTGACGGCTTAAATCCGGTTTTTGGATTTTCACCTCTACAGGGATATTCTTTACTTTAATTTGCTTGTCCATCGAAGTTCCTCAACGCCGCTTGGAAATAAAAATCCAGCAATACTCAAGTACTCTATACTTAAAGCTAGCAAGTTACTTGCTAGGCAGATTTACTTTAATAAATTGCCTTCTCGAATACTTTCAGATATTTCAGAAATATCTGACTGCTGTTAACCATTATAACAATGTTGGTTAAAATTACTGGCATAGATCGCTAATAATTTATTCATCCCAGTTACTTGCTTTTAAAATGCAGTTTATTACACTGCATGGTAATTCAACCCTACTTAGATCAAGGTTTACGTATCCATGAAAAAATTTATTATTTTGGTAGTTGTGATCCTTGCCTTTTTTACAATCGATCATCCGCTTATAAAAGAACCTCGCGAAAGGTTATTAGGTGAAGGCATTGGTTTTTTAAGTGATGCAAGTAAGGTTAACAGAAGCCCTGCTGCAAATATGGCTAAAAATAGAATCAGCACTCAACTTAAATTGTCTGAATCTGAGGGTGAGTACGTAGAAAAAACGTTTACAACAGATGACTCTGTTCAGTTATTTCACCTACGCTATTGTCGTGAACGTGACTTAAACCTTTATTTTTATGGCGATCGTTTAAATACAGTATGTAAAATAGTGACTGAAGCATTAGAGCAAAAGCGAGCAAAGTAGTGGATTTTTCAGGATTAAATAAAAAAGCAAGCGACTCATTTCATAAACAACGCAATATGCTCAAGCAATTGGCACAAGGCAAAACGTTAAAGTGTGAGAAGTGTAATGGGGTTTTAACACTTAATTTAGCCACCAGTGAACCTGGTAAAGGCGTAGTAAAGTGCAAACAAGGCTGCACGGATATTATATTAGAGCTAGGCACTTAGATTAAACTAAGCGCCTGGTATTAATAATTACTCTTCCCAACTCTCGTCGGTTATCAAACCGCTATTAATTGCGACCACTTCAATTAGTTCAGCAAACCCTAATGCAAAGTCACCCATTGATTCATATTGGTACTGACACAAGGCTTCTATAGTCATGTTATTTTGTTTGGCAATCTGAGCTATTGCTAGCTGGTCAAGTGCAAAAAAGCTTAATGTACTTAACGCACTTTCTAATGCTTGTTTAAAGTCAGTGTCTAATTGCGGTGCATTTAACAAAGGCTCTGCGTAAGCTTTGGTTGCAACTAAGAAACCTTTACTCCATGACTTACAAAACTCAGCATCAAATGTGTTAGGTAATTTGTATCCTGTTTCAAATACTTGCTCACTAATTTTATGATATAGCGCCATAAATAAGAAAAGTACTTCTTCATCTAAATCATTAGCTGTATTTGGTAATATCTGCTCAAGCCACTCATGCACATCTAATGGATTGGGCGAACAAATAACGCCAAATAAATAGCCTTGGCTTTGTTGAAGGGTCATTGCTTGAGATTGGGTATTTAAAAATGTGCTGAGCTGCTTTGCGTGCAGCTCAGTAAATTGGGGTATTTGCATTAAAACTCTTTATATTCAAACATTAAAAGTTGAGCGGGTAACGACCTTGGCTATCTGGTCGGCCTAAAAATTTAACCGCATCATGTACATCTTTAGGTAAGCTAGCATCTGGTTTTACATAACCTGCCACACTAAAGTCGAAATTAGCTTTAAGTGTAGCATCTGCCTCAAGGCCAAGCGTATTATCTGGGTCAATTAATATAGCAATATCGCCCGACTTACAGCTTAACTTACCAGCCAGAGGGCCAATATTAAACCACCCATTTAAGCCTTGCACGTCAATATTAGGGCTCGCTATTTCACCTTTTAGTGAATCACAATAAGGTGCACCTGAGCTGTATTCATCAAGTTCTAAAATTACACGTCCTTTAGCGGTTACAGGTAGGGGAAGCTGCACGCGCTGCATTGCACGCTCTACTGTTGAGCGCACTAGGCCGTCAGTCACTTTAACTTCTTGATTAAAAAGCCCATAACTTACATCAGCATAACCCGAGATATCACTACGCTCTCGTGCATTACCAAACTTCACATTCGCATTTAGCTTGCCTGTAAATAACTTCCAGCCAGCAATGTCCCAGCGCACATTATTTAACTGTTCACCATCAAAACGAACTTGCATCATTTGACCTTGCCAAACAGTGCCTACAGTTTGGCCTACTTCTAATTGCTTTGGAAAGTACGGTTTTGCTATATCTAGTGCAATATGTGCTGGTAATTTAATAATACAAAACACAATAAAACTAATTAAAAAGACAGCCGATAACGTTATTATTTTTTTCATTAATTAATTCTCTAATACTAAACGGCTTACACGCACATAGCCTGATTTATCATCGCGGCTCAAATCTAAGTTTTCAATTTTTAAGCCATGCTGATTCACTAACTCATCTAACCACTCTATTAACTGATTAAATTCTACAGAGTCGAGCGTCAAACGTAGCGAATCACTACTTGGCTGCATTTTACTAATACTTATTTGATGGCGCCCACGTGTAGAATTAACAATTTGGCTTAAGTTTGCATTGCTAGCAACACTGGTGTTACCCGCAGCCTTTAGTTTAACAATACTGTCATCAACCCAAGCTAATAGCTCTTGTTGTTTAATTTGAGATTGCTGTGCCTTTTCTATCGCATTATTTAATGGTCGAAATATTCCCATTACTAAAACAAAAATAATAAACACGCCACCAGCGACCATTACCAATTGTTGTTCTTGCTCTTTAAGCGAGCGCCATTGTTGCATTAACTGCTTTTTCATACTGCACCTCGCAGTTTAATTTCACCAACGACATAATCACCGTCGTTATTTAAAGACCCTTGCTCAACAGTTAAACCTTGTTTTTCAAGTATGATTTTTACTTTACCAAAGGTTTGGAAGTCTTTAGCACGTGCACGAATGCGCAGCTCATTACGACGTTTGTCATAACGAAGTGTTTCAGGTGTAAATTCGCTGACTTGCGAAAATACATCAACCAAATTAGTCGTTAAGTCTAAAAAGCCCGACTCACTTGAGCCTTGCACTTTATCTAACGCGCCTTTAATTTGGCTTTTAATTAGATTGGGGCGAACTTTAGTTCCTGGAAATGCTTTTTGGTATCTGTCGACTACTTGAGCTTTAGCTACTTCTACTTGTGTATTAAGTTGGTGTAACTCAATAGCTTTTATTGTAATCGTAGAAACCAATGCAACACTTGCTATAATTGCGGCGCCTTTCCAGTAACCCCACCATAAAGCGCTTTGTTTTTTAAGCTGATACATACCTTGGCGTAAGTTAAAATTAACGCTATCTAACTGCTTTGCAA
This sequence comes from Pseudoalteromonas sp. GutCa3, assembly GCF_002836155.1. Taxonomy (NCBI): domain Bacteria; kingdom Pseudomonadati; phylum Pseudomonadota; class Gammaproteobacteria; order Alteromonadales; family Pseudoalteromonadaceae; genus Pseudoalteromonas; species Pseudoalteromonas sp. GutCa3. The sequence continues at coordinate 11,132 of NZ_PJBK01000075.1, forward strand.
ATAATGCTAGAGGTAAGTCGTACTCACTCGTTTGCGCTTGTAAGTTAACGCTTTCTGGAAACTGACTAGCTGGGCTAAAATGCTTAATATCAGGATTACCCATGGCTGTTAAGTAGCCATTTAACCAACTAGATTCAACCGCACCTATATGCCATTGCCCCTGCTTAAATAACCATTGGTTATTGAGCTCGATAGCGGTAACTGCGCCATCATCTGCAAGCGGTAACAACAAAGCATCGGGTAATATTCTGTATACTGATAGATTATGCTCTACAAATAATGCGAGCCATTGTTCAAACCATTCACGGTCTGTCATTGCTACACGAATTGCATGTTGCTCACCAAGCATTGTCGGCTGCGCTACTGCTATAAACAGTTCATCTACGTCACATGCTATATCTTCCTCCAGCATGTATGGCAATGCTTGCTCAAGCTTGCGATTCCATTTTGTTGGCAAAGCGACCGTTTTTAATTGCACTTGATCACTTGGTAACAACACAACAACTTCTCGGGTAAGTGCTTTTTCGCTTAGCTCACTTAAATGCTCTGCATTTGGTAACTCGCCACTGGCTATTATTTCTTGTTCTTGTGGTGAGTAAATTAACCAATTAAGCAATTCTTGCTCGGTTTGACCCGTGCGGATCAACAGTATTTCTGTCACTGTACGCCTCCAAATTTTCGCGCCAGTATCGTTACGTCACCGTCTTTAGCGTGCAGTAATGTGGTCATCGAAAAACGCAGGTCGACAAAATTTGCCTGCGTTTGTAATTTAAAATATTCGCTTTTAATACTAAATAAACTTTTGACTGAGTCGGTATTAGTACCGCCTTGTTGCTTCACCTGTTCAAAAAATTCATCAATGGTGTCAAAGCCAGTTTGCGGTCTTGCACCTATCACAGCCTCTGCACCAGATAAGCTCAAGCTTTCTATTAAGGCACTGAGTATAAGTGCTTGCTCTGGGATTAATGTATTTACGTTAATAGATAAAAGCGTACTGCCTGGTATTACACATACATATGGCAATACTTTTTCCATCACTAATGGGTTAAAGCCCTTAACCAAGCGTAATTCCGATGTTGATGCAAATAAACTATTGGCTGTCATATACGGAAAATCTCGTGATAAATACTCGTCTTCTTCTGCGCCTGAGCGATATGTAATACTGTCCTCGTCAAGCCAATCAAATACGCTATCTGCCATTGTCTCTTCTGATTCATCAGCAGGTAAATCTTCAATGTTTTCAAGTAATGCAAAGAGTGCTTTATGTGCAGGGTTTGTTTTACTTGCGCTATTTTCTTCTGGCGCTATGGCTAAAGCATTTAAATTTAAACATGCTTGTAAATCAGTAATTTTGCCACTTAACGTGCCGTTATCAACAGGGTATGAAGCATCACCTTGAGTTGCCCAAACTTGATCAAGTGTTGTTTTATCAGCATCATCTTTTTTACTTTGTATTAGCCCTTTAATAGCAAGCTCTTCTGCACCGTAGGCATACCATTTAGCTTGCTGGTGACCTTGCAAATTAGTACTTTTTTGCACTTGAACCATTAAATTAGCACTCATTTCTACTGCTAAAATAGCCGCTAATGCCACAATAAACAAAACAATAACAAGTGCTGCGCCGCGCGATGATTGCTGCTTAACCATTATTCACATCCGTACTTTGTGTAGCAACAACTTTGCCTTGCCCAGGAACTAAAAATACACGACGAATTGGCTCTGCTTCTATTTGTTTCAAAGTAACAGCAACCGCTTTAGGGAGAGCTTTAATTTCCCACTGTTCTTGCCATTCGTTTTTATCATCTAAAAACTCAAACTTAAGCTCTTCAACATTTTCTAGTACACGTTGAACTCGCGGTTCCATATTATCAAGCTGATCAACATAAACCCGATAAACACGCTCAAGGTTATCGTCTATCACTCTATAACCAACGGCTTGTAGTTCTGAACGTGGCAATAAATTAATTGGATTTATCCAGCCATCCCGTACAAACGCAATACCATCGTATTGGCTTTCTAAAACGTAACGACCAGCAAGTAAATATTGTTCTTGAACATCACCAGATTCGTTTCGTACTGCACGTTTGGTCATTTGGCTAAAATCTTGATCCATTAACCTAAATGTTGTTTGCAACCCATTTAACTCAGCAATTTTTTCATCGGAGGCATCTTTTGCTCTTGTTGTCGTCTCTAGTATTTGATGAGTAGCAATAATAACAAAAGCTAAAATACCCAGTGCTACCATAACTTCAAGTAATGTAAACCCGCGCTGCTTCACTTACTTTTTGCCTTTATTTAGATACGTTGATAACTCATATGCCGAATGCTCATATTTTTCATCCGTAAAAACATTTATGGTTAACTTAACAAAGCTTTTGTCAGCAGTGGCTGTTACTTCTTGCTGCCAAAACCATTCAACACCGCCCATTACTTCGCTGCCTTTAAGGTTATTTTTACCTTGCCATTGTTCGCCTTTAGTACGCTGTTCAATAATAACGTTTTCGGCGACCCAAGATGCATAGGTTTGCTCTTCAATAGTCGTTAAGTGGTGTATGTGCTCGCTTGTTGCTTGCATTGCAGCTATACCCGCCATGGCACAAATACTTAATGCCACTAATACCTCTAATAAGGTAAACCCTTTAGTGCGCTTCATTATTCTGGCTCTCGGCGAAAGTTTACTGGTGCAGCAAATTCACCTTCAATGTAATACACAGGCTCGCTTTGCTCTTTTAACTCTAATATAAGTTGAAACGCGCTTACCTCACCTGATGACAAAATAAGTACTTGTGGGATTTTCAACTTTTTAAGCTCAAGTAAGCTGTCTTCATCGCCGCCACTCATAAGTTCGCGCCAGTTAGATTGCTCTAAGAGATTATCTTGCGCCCACGCTAAATCTTCTAAGTTAAGAGTGAGCTTTAATCTTTCATCTAACTCTATTGGTTTAAAAAGATCTTCACGGTCAAAGGTAATCCACTTTTCACCATCGAAAACTAAATACTCTAACGTATTTTCTTCTACTAATAAGCCCAATTCAACTTGGTTTAAAATGGCAAATTCCGATGCCATGTTAATGGTGGTATGCAGCCTTAATGCTTGAGTATCTAACTCTTCCTCAGCACCGCCTTCTAAGCTATATACCACCATTTTTGTAGCAAAAGCGATGATCACTAATACCACTAAAATTTCTATTAAACTAAAGCCTCTGCTTTTTGCATGGCGCTGCTTAAGGCTTGCTTTCATAGCAAGCCTCTAGCATTAACATGTTCATACAAAGCAGTGTACTTAAGCATTATTGTTTTTCTTCGTCCCAGTTACCGATATCATCATCAGTACCTACTTCACCATCTGGGCCCATAGAAAAAATATCAAACTTGCCAATTTCACCTGGGCTAATTAGCTGATATAGATTACCCCATGGATCTTCTGGTAATTCATTAATAAAACCACCGTCAGGGAAACGTTTTGGAACCGGTTCAATGCTTGTTTGAGTAACTAGCGCTTCAAGACCTTGCTCTGTGCTTGGGTAGCTCTTATTTTTAAGCTTGTATAAGCTCATTGCATCTTCTAATTGCTGAATATCTAGATGCGCTTTATCGATAGCAGCCTCTTCTTGCTGACCCATAATGTTAGGTGCAACAATTGACATAATCATTCCGATGATAACCAGTACCACCATCACTTCTAGTAAAGAAAAACCTGATTGTTTATTCACGTAATTACCTCATTATTCTAAAAACATTAAGTAAAAATGGTTTAGGTAAAACCATTAATATATTTAAAAATTTATTCTAACTTAAAGTCCAACAGCTTTATTCATCGCCATTATTGGCTGCAATATTGCCATTACTATAAATAATACAATAACCGCCATTGAGGCGATCATCGCAGGCTCTAGTAGTTTAAGCGATACATTAACCATGCTCTCAAATTCGCGATCTTGGTTATTTGCAGCACGCTCTAACATTTGCTCTAGTTCACCTGATTTTTCACCACTTGCTATCATATGCAGCATCATTGGTGGAAACAACTTAGTTTGCTGAAGTGCAGCTCTTAAGCTTGCACCCTCGCTCACTCTATCGGATGCATCTGCAACCGCTTTTTTAATTTTTTCGTTAATTAATACACCGCCCGAGATACGCATCCCCTCGAGCAATGGTACCGAGCTTGACGATAAAATACTTAAAGTACGCGCAAAACGTGCGGTGTTAATACCACGAGCCACTTTACCTATACCTGGCATATGTAGTACTCGGTCATCCCACCAAAAACGTATTTTAGGCTGCTTAAGTGCATGCTTAATACCAATGGCTATAGCTGTAATAGCTATTAAACTAATAAACCAATAATTTTGCACAAAATGGCTGCCTGCCATAACCCATTCGGTTGTCCAAGGAAGTACTTGTTTTGTTTTTTCAAACGTTTTTAATATTTTTGGTACTACAGTACCAAGCAATACCGACACAATACCGATTGCAAATACCACTAAAATAATAGGGTAAACCATAGCCTGAGTTATTTGGCTACGCATATGTTGGCGCTGCTCGGTATAGTCGGCTAAACGATTAAGTACTTGGTCAAGGTGACCCGACTTTTCGCCTGCGGCTACCATTGCACGATATAAATCGTCAAAAACATGAGGAAACTCACTAAGGCCATCGGCAAGTGTGTAACCTTCAACCACTTTTGAGCGTACCGACATAAGCATACGCTTTAAACGCGGCTTTTCGCATTGCTCAGCAACCGCCATAACAGCGCCTTCAACAGGGAGTGCCGATTGAATAAGTGTTGCTAATTGCCTTGTAATTAGTGCTAAGTCTGAGGTTGAAATTGTCGGTTTAAAAAAGCCACCGAGTAAAGGGGCTTTTTCACCTTTGACTTGTTTATCACTTTGCGCCGCAGGGACAACTTCAAGCGGCGTAAGTTTTTGATCACGTAAAGTTTGGCGAATTTGTTTAGCTGTATCGGCTTCTAAAATGCCTTTTTTTTCTTTACCTCGGCCATCTAAGGCACGGTATTCAAACGCCGCCATAGTTAACCTTCCTCACGGGTAACACGCAATACTTCTTCAAGTGTTGTTTTACCTACAAGTACACGGCTACACCCATCTTGGCGAATACTTGGGCTGCGCTTACGAATGTATTTTTCTACGCTTTGCTCGCCTTTACCGTTGTGAATCATTTCGCGTATTGTTTCATCAACTACAAGTAACTCGTGAATACCCGTACGACCACGATAGCCATTAAAGTTACACTCTTCACACCCTACTGCTCGATAGATTGTCGGTTGGCTTTCAAAAGGAACCCCTAACAGCTGGCATTCATGCTCATCAGCCGTGTGACCTTCTTTGCAGGTATTACACAATGTACGTACTAGCCGTTGCGACAACACACCGAGTAACGACGATGAAAGTAAGAATGGTTCAACACCCATATCTTCCATACGTGTAATTGCACCCGATGCGGTATTAGTATGCAGAGTAGACATAACAAGGTGGCCGGTAAGTGACGCTTGAACACCAATTTGCGCAGTTTCAAGGTCGCGTATTTCACCCACCATTACTACATCAGGATCTTGGCGTAATATTGCACGTAAACCACGTGCAAATGTCATATCAACTTTTGCATTAACTTGTGTTTGCCCAATGCCTGGAATTTCGTACTCTATCGGATCTTCAACGGTAAGAATATTGCGATCGCGTGAGTTAATTTGGCTCATACCAGCATATAGAGTGGTACTTTTACCAGAGCCCGTTGGCCCTGTTACCAAAATAATGCCGTGGGGTTTACTAATTAAATCTGAAAACAATGCACGGTTTTCTGCGGTCATACCTAAATCTTCTAGATCTAAACGCGCGTTGTTTTTATCAAGTAAACGCAGTACCACACGCTCACCAAAGCTCGATGGCATTGTAGATACACGCACATCAACTGCACGCCCAGCAATACGTAAGCTAATACGACCATCTTGTGGGATACGTTTTTCGGCTATATCAAGCTTAGCCATTACTTTAATACGAGATACAAGTAACGATGCAAGTTTACGATTAGGCTTGAGTACTTCTTTAAGCACGCCATCGACCCTAAAGCGAATAACAAGCTCTTGCTCGAAGGTTTCGATGTGAATATCAGACGCGCCTTCTTTAATCGCTTCGCTAAGCATGGCATTAATAAGCTTGATTATTGGCGCATCATCGTCACCAGCCAGTAAATCTTCAGTTTGTGGGAGCTCATCAGCAAGTGAAAATAAATCAACCTCGTTGCCAATATCTTCCATCATTTGTTGCGTTTCAGAGCTATCACGTTGGTATGATGCTTCAAGCAATAGCTCAAATTTATCATCAGCCAATTGCTCAAGTGTAAAACCATGGCCTGCGATACGGCGTACTTCTAATAGTACTTCCACGTCTAGCTCACCACGGTAGTAAACTATACGGTGATCTTTGTTTTTACCAAGCAACACACCTGCACGTCTTGCATAGGAAAACGGCAAACGCTTTGCTGGTAACTCAACTAACACATCACTCGTTAATAGCTCATCCTGATTATGCGCTTTAGGATGAACCACATCTTGGTCTATCTCTTGAATCGCATTAGTCATCTTTACGCTCTTGTGCATTTTGTTTACGCAGAGACTCTTCATACGTAGGGGGAAGTACTAATTCGTCATTCCACTCAGGTAAAATAGGCGTATCAGTCATTGGCATTAACTCAATACCGTCTTCTTTTTGTTTAAACTGCTCACCACGAATAAAGTTATATTTATTAAAGCTTAACTTATTCATGCTTACACCATCACGAATAATGGTTGGGCGAATAAACACAATAAGATTACGCTTACGGCGCGTTGTATTCGTTGATCTAAACAAGTGGCCTAAAATAGGGATATCGCCTAATAACGGCACCTTAGAAACACTTTCTTGTACGTCTTCATCAATTAAGCCACCAAGTACAACCATACCGCCATCATCGGCCATAACCGTTGTTTTAATTGCGCGTTTATTAACTGAAATATCAACAGCAGTTGCACCACTTACGCTCGATACTTCTTGCTCAATAGTAAGCTGTACTGCAGAGCCATCGTTAATCTGTGGCGTAACTATCAGCTTAATACCTACTTCTTGACGCTCAACCGTTTGAAATGGGTTAGCATTATTACTGCCCGTTTGTGAGCCTGTAATAATAGGTACTTCTTGACCGACTAAAATAGAGGCTTCTTCGTTATCCATTGTAGTAATAGAAGGGGTAGCCAAAATATTTGAATTTGTATCAGTGGCAACAGCCTGAATAATTGCACCCCAATCATTTTTAACAACGCCCAGCGCTAAACCATTAATACCACTTAGCAATGAAGCAAGCGCATCATAATCACCCTCAGTCGTTTCATCGTAGCTAGTAACGGTTCCAGTTTCTGTACCAATAATGGTTTTAGTTACGGTTGTATCTTGTGCTTGCTCTGCAGCAACAGCTAATGACCCAACGGGAACCGTAGTGCCATTGTTAAACTGCAACATACCGCCCTGCTCAGAAATCCACTGAAGGCCTAAGTTAACTCCGTCACCTTCCATTACTTCAATAATAATAGCTTCAACTAGTACTTGGGCACGGCGAATATCAAGGCGTTCAATTACCGATTCTAGTGATCGCATTGTGTCTGGCTGTGCGGTGATAATTAATGAGTTTGAGTCTGGGTGAGACTCTATACTGCTTTCATTATTGCTTCTGCTACGGGTCTTAGTAGTACCGCCTTGTGCATCTTCAACAAGTGACTTACTAACACCTTGCAATACTTTGACTAAATCTTCAGCTTTAGCATAATTTAGGTAAAACACCTTGGTGTTACCTTGGCTTTCTAACTCACCGTCTAAGCGCTTAATGAGTTCAATAGCACGTGTACGGGCTTGGCCTTCACCGCTTACAATAACGCTATTAGTTCGGCCATCAGCCACAACTTTTGGAATTAAAAATTCAGGAACACTGCCTTTACCGCTGTCTTTATAAATATTGTCTACCACAGAGACAACATCATCTGCCGTCGCATATTTTAGCTTAACGATATCTACGCGCTTGTCACCCGCCTGATCAACAGAACGAATGATCTCAACTAAGCGATTAACCGATGCAGCATGACCTGTTAGCATCATTACGTTAGCCGCATTGAAGTTAGCAACGTGGCCGCCATCTTTTTGGTCGCTAAATTGACGAACTAGAGGACCAAGCTCCTGCACGCTTACATTTTTAACACGTACAACACGTGTAATCATCATGTCGCCGCTAGCTTCATTACCTTCGTCAATAAGTGGCACATTTGATTTTTTAGCGTCAGAGCTTTTTTCTACCTTAATTATGCCATTGTCCATTTCAACAGCTGAGTAGCCATAAACTTCTAATACATTTAAGAAGAACTGATAATAAAGTGCTTCGTCCATTAACTCATAACTGCGAACATTTACCTTTCCGCGCACGTTAGGGTCAATAATTACTGTTTTATTGAGATTTTTACCAACAATATTAATAAACTCGTTGATATCAGTGCCTTTAAAGTTAGCAGCATATTCAACAGCAGAAACAGACAAAGAAATACTTGCCGCCAAAAAAAGTGCCGCGTACTTAGCTAACCCTTTTTTAATTTTTTTGAGGTGTAGCACCTGAACCATTATATTAAAACTCCAAAGCTAAATTATTGCAGACTAAATTGCACATCAATTTGTTCACCATCACGTTCTATAGTGATATTGGCATCTGTACTATTACGCAGCTCGTTAATAGCTGACATAGCCTGTTTTAAATCTGTTAATTGATAGCCATTTATAGAAATAGCCAAATCGTTATTTTTTAATCCCATTTGCTTAAACAGTTCAGGTTCTTTACCTGGACTTAAGCGATATCCAATTAGTTCACCATCATTCATAGCCTGTGAAACACGTATATAGTCAAATAACTTGCCCGGCTCTTCGAGTAACTCTTCACGTGTTTCTATAATTGCTTCTTTAACGTCTGGGTCTGCGGTGGCGTCTATTTGTAATTCACTTGGCTCTAATTTTTGCGGACCCATTTCGGCATCGTCACGCGCAGCGAGTACAGGCATAGATACTTTTTTACTAAAATCGAGCCCATCAAGCATTAATGTTTCAAAACCTCCATTAATACCTAAAATAACACGATCAGGCAGTATCTGCGCTACTTCAGCGCGCGTGCCAAGTACAACTTCTTCAACAAGGTAGCTTACTTGCTTACCTTGTGATTCAATAATTGCTATGCCTGCTTGGTCATCATTATTAACAGCTACAATACCGGTTAAATTAATACTTAGGCGTGTTTCTGGCGCATTATTTATAACCTGCGATTGTTTTGCAGTATTATTGTTGTTTGTTACAGTTTTTTTACCAAATAAAAATTGCTCAATAATATGCTGCGCTGAGTTATTGCTCGCACCAGATGGCTGATTAGCATAATGAGTAGGAGTAAGTAGAGTTACTGGTGGTTTCGGCCATAAAAGCCAGACAAGCTTTGATAATAAAAATGCAAGATAAACAACAACTAACAGTGTCACTAATGCACTTAATTTAGCATGCGGTAACCGCGTTAAAAATTGTTTTAGTTGTTGGATTTGCTGTTCCATAAATAGTGTTCTTATTTTAATTTACTGCGTTAGCGCGTACCCATAGTACCCTTTCATTTTTCTTTCAACAAGCACACTAATATTAAACTTTGTAAACAGATTAAATTAACTTTACATAACAGTACAAAAAGTAAACGGCTGTTGTAATACCTTCATCCTATGATGATTTCATGATAAATTTTAAGCTATAAAAACGTGGGGAAATGCCTTATGAGTAAAAAAAGTAATGCTAATACCAGCTCAGACCCTGTAGATGGGTTAAAAGTTCGATTAGATAAATGGTTATGGGCTGCGCGATTTTATAAAACTCGTGCAGTTGCACGCGAAATGGTGCAAGGCGGCAAAGTACATTATAATGGGCAACGTACAAAAGCGAGTAAAATAGTAGACGTTGGCGCAAAAGTAAAACTGGCTCAGGGCGTAGATGAAAAGCTGATAACTATACTCTCAGTGCTTGAAAAACGTCAAAGCGCCCCCATTGCACAGACCATGTATCAAGAATCTGATGCAAGTATTGCTAAACGCGAAGAGAACAGCATCGCACGCAAAAATAACAGCTTTTTTGCTCCTCATCCGGATAAAAAACCGGATAAAAAGCAAAGACGCGAACTTTTAAAAATGAAATCAAGTTAGGTATAGCCGCTCATGCAACAAGATTTACTTCACCGTTATTTATTCAACGAACTAGATGTTCGTGGCGAACTCGTACAAATCGAGAATGCTTATAATGAAATGATTGCCGACCATAATTACCCAGACCCTGTTAAAGCATTACTAGGTGAGTTACTTGTTGCAACCTGTTTATTAACCGCCACTTTAAAGTTTGAAGGTGAAATTGCAGTACAGCTTCAAGGTGATGGCCCAGTTAAATATGCAGTTATAAATGGTGATGATAAACAAAACATGCGTGGTATTGCACGCCTGCAAAGCGAAATTACGGGCACAACTGTAAAAGAGCTTATTGGTCAAGGCTATATGGTGATCACTATTACACCAAGTAAGGGTGAACGTTACCAAGGTATAGTTCCGCTAGAGCATGATACTCTGAGTGAATGTATCGAAAGTTACTTTGAGCAGTCAGAGCAATTAAAAACACGCCTTTGGTTTGCAACCGACACAACAGAAGGTAGCGCAAAAGCATGTGGTCTATTTTTACAAGTACTCCCAGTTGATAAACAAAAATCAATTGAAGACTTTGCACACCTAGAAGCATTAAGTAACACCATTAAAGATGAAGAACTATTACACCTTGATGCTAATACTGTCCTTACACGCCTTTATCACGAAGATAATCCTCGCGTATTTGAACCTCAAGCGATTAAATTCAAATGTGGTTGTAGTCGTGATAAGACAATTACTGCACTTGTTAATATTGGACAAGAAGAACTACTCAAAGACGTAGCTGAAAAAGGGTCTGTTAATATTAACTGTCATTACTGTTTAAAAGAGTATGTTTTTAACGAACAAGATATAAAAAGCATTTTCAACTAAATGTTCAGCTTCATCTATATATAGTAATTAAAGCCGCAAAATATGCAGTTTTATATTATAAAAAGATGATACCGGTGTCATCTTTTCTGCTAATTTCATGACACCGGTATCATTGAAATTATTCATGTTTTTTCTTAAATATATGTGTTTTTAGAGGCTTTACGGGCTCGAATATCTTAAAACCTTCTGTTACTATAATTTCAGTTTAAGGGCACTGATAACCCCAGAGCTATCCGTTCAAACTCTCACACATAGTTAGGTATAAACATGACTACAGGCGCTACACGTTTTGTCGATTTAACCGCAGCTGAACTTGTCGAGCATGCGATCCGCCGTGGCGAAGGTACTTTAGCCGCAAATGGTGCTTTTGTTGCAATTACAGGAAAACGAACTGGTCGTTCACCAAGAGATCGTTTTATTGTACAAGAAACAACAACTCAAAATGATATTCAATGGGGCAACGTTAATCGTCCATTTGATGCAGACAAATTTGACGCATTATGGGCTCGCGTAGAATCACATGTTCAAAGTAATGACCACTTCACCTCTCACCTAGAAGTTGGCGCAGACCCTGAGCATTATCTACCTGTAGTTGTAACTACAGAAACAGCGTGGCACCATATTTTTGCCAAAAACATGTTTATCGAACCGCAGAACTATAACGCTTCAAACTTACCACAATGGCAAGTAATGAACGTTCCTTCGTTTGTATGTGAGCCAGAACGTGATGGCACAAATAGCGATGGCACCGTCATTATTAACTTTGCGCAGCGTAAAGTATTACTAGCAGGTATGCGTTACGCCGGTGAAATGAAAAAATCGATGTTTTCTGTACAAAACTTCCTACTACCAGCAAAAGGTGTATTACCAATGCACTGTTCTGCTAATGTTGGTGAAGCAGGCGATACAGCATTATTCTTCGGTTTATCTGGTACGGGTAAAACAACACTTTCAGCAGATCCTACTCGCTTTTTAATTGGTGATGACGAACATGGTTGGGCACCTGGAAGCGTGTTTAATATTGAAGGCGGTTGTTATGCTAAATGTATCGACCTGTCACAAAAGAATGAACCTGTAATTTGGAATGCTATCCGCTTTGGCACTATTTTAGAAAATGTAGTGTTAGATGAAAAAGGCGTTCCAGATTTTAACGATACTAGCCTTACTCAAAATAGCCGTGCAGCATATCCACTTGAACACGTTGAAAAACGTAAAGTAGAAAACCGCGCAGGAGAACCTAAGGCTGTTGTATTTTTAACTTGTGATGTAAGCGGTGTATTACCACCCGTTTCTATACTTAGCGAAGAAGCTGCTGCTTTTCACTTTTTAAGTGGATACACAGCAAAAGTTGGTTCTACTGAGATTGGTTCAACTAGCGATATTGAATCAACATTTTCGACATGTTTTGGCGCACCATTCTTCCCACGCCCTGCTGGTGTTTACGCTGAGCTTCTTATGAAGCGTGTACGCGAGTTTGGCGCTAAAGTGTACCTTGTGAATACAGGTTGGACTGGCGGCCCTTACGGCACAGGTAAACGTTTTGATATCCCAACTACTCGTGCAGTAATTGATGCAATCGTATCTGGTAAATTAGCGGGTGTTGAAACTCAGCACATTGATGTTTTAAACCTAGATGTACCGGTAGCAGTTCCAGGTGTAGATACTAACTTACTTAACCCAATTAATACGTGGGAAGACAAAGCTAAGTACAATGAATATGCAGCAAAACTTGCCGCAGACTTCACTGAAAACTTTGCTAAGTATGACGTATCAGACGATATAAAAAATGCAGGACCTAAAGCTTAAATAAGCTTCAAGCTTGTACTTTAACGCCAGCCAAGAGCTGGCGTTTTACTTTCTAAATACCTAATTTAATAAGTGCGACAAAATGCCGCACAACTCATATCAAAAAACCATATAATATACCGCGTAATTAATCATTCTTTAATGCCCAATAAACCTGCATTACTCATTACGACTATTTAATTAATGACACTAAAGCTTTCATGGCGAAAAATATTCAGGCGGTTACATTTATACTTAGGGCTCTCGGTAGGTGTTTTACTTGCTATTATTAGCCTTTCTGGCTCCGTATTAGTTTATTACCCACAAATAGACTCACTGTTAAATCCAATTAATGACACTACCACTAATACAAAACCACCTAATTGTGATCAAGCATATAATACGCTAAGAGCCAATTTTCCTATAAAACTAGGGCCATAGCGATTAGAAAACACAGGTGTGAACTCAATTATACCCGCACGCTACTACAATCCCATAGAAACAAAAGAGCAAGGCTTTGCTCCCTTAATGGTATGGCTATCTAGCAGTAGTGATAAAGTAATACGTAAAAACTATTGGGGAAAATACTTAGTAACTTGGATGTACAACTTACATTTTTCATTACTAACAGGAGCAACGGGCACTCTCGTTGTTGGCTATATAGGCATAGCCTCAATAGTTCTTCTTATCTCTGGATTCTTTGCTTGGTTTCCAAAGCCTGGGCAGTGGGTAAAGACACTAAAATTTAAATCTCGTAGCTCTAAAATAGGTTTGCTATACGACTGGCATAAACTAATTGGTTTAACCTTCTGCATACCGCTACTAGCTTTAACTGTTACAGGTGTTATGCTCGCTATTCCAAAACAAACAGATCCTATATTAATAGCCCTAGTTGACGATATAAACTCCCCACCAAAAACACAAATACAGCCTTGTAAACAATTCAATATTCCTTTATCGCAAGCAATACTAATAGCACAAAAAGCATTACCGAGTGCGCGTTTAGCTTGGATTGAAACACCCTCAAACTTAAATGCTATTTACAGATTTAGATTTCAAACTGTAGACGATCCTTCGTATCGCTTCCCACATAGCTATATAGAAGTTAATGCACTTACAGGAAAGTTAGAGAGCGTGTTTAATATAGATAAGCAAAGTACGGCTAGTAAAATAAAAAACTGGATACACCCTCTACATGACGGCAGCATTGGCGGTAACATTTTAAAAGTCATTTGGGTGCTGAGTGGCTTTGGACCTGCTGCATTGTTCTTTATTGGCGTATATAGGTGGTTAGTTAGAACCAAGAAAATATAAAAATAAAATAAACTTTACGCCAATCTCCCTAGTTAAATGATCTATTTGAGGACAAAAATTTCTTTATTTCGTTGTTCTCGCCAATTACTCCTAAGTTGCTCAACCTTCTGTATCCATGCAATCGTATATCAGAAATTTCTAACGCAATTAACGTCAAGTTCAATCCACCAAATTGATTAGGTATTATTGCCGATTAGTATAATTATCAGGTATGTGTATTTATTCTGCACGCGCTAAAACTACAGTTAGTTACAGATGTAATGCGGTAAATCACTTAGGTAAACTTAGCGCACAATAGTGCCACCCAATTAATTGCTTACTAGTGTCTGTAAATAAGGCTATATACCTAATGGGAATGTCTAATAGGCTACTGAATAGTTAAAGCAAGGCTCTTTACAATGTGAAGCCTGCGTAATGTCACGATACCCACAGCGGTGGAGAGTCACGTAGTAAATGCTAATTTATTGGCCGACTGAGATATTAAGGGATTTTGCTGTGATTTTAACGTCGGGAGTCGCTACGCTCGGCCGACCTACGTGATGTGTGTTGATGTGAGTGTGTGTTAATTGCGCGCATTTCACTTTTCTGCAGACGTAAAAAAGCCCGAATCGTTAGATCCGGGCTTTCTACAATTTGAAGCCTGGTAATGTCCTACTTTCACATAG
>NZ_PJBK01000076.1:0-25923 GCF_002836155.1 Pseudoalteromonas sp. GutCa3
GTGATTTATTATTCACATTTATAGAAATAAAATTCAGTGTTAAATGTACTTACTTACAGATTATTAAACACCAATACACACTTAACTATCGGGTAAAGCCAAACTTAAACACTATTATGTTTAATGCATAATGAGCTGCCGGGTTTTTTAAGTTAAGTAGCGTTACATGCAGAGTTTAAAGTCGGTGCTAACATAAAGTAAAAGTATAAAATAAAAAGGGATTAGTAATGTTCGATACCGTCGTCAAAAGTGTAAACAACCTTTTATGGGGAGAAAGTCAGGTACTTATTTATATACTTTTGTTTACAGGTATATGGTTTTCGGTACGACTAAAAGCAATTCAAATACTTAAATTTAAACATATGTTTAGCCTTTTAAAAGGCAGTAGCAAATGTAAAAAAGACGACATTTCATCATTCCAAGCGTTGTGTACAGGGCTTTGCGCACGAGTAGGTACCGGTAATTTAGCCGGTGTGGCAGTGGCAATTTCACTTGGTGGAAGCGGCGCTATATTTTGGATGTGGGTAATAGCCATATTGGGTATGGCTACAGGCTTTGCTGAAAGCGTACTTGGGCAAGTATATAAAGTGCGCGATAGTGGCGGCGAATTTAGAGGCGGCCCTGCGTATTATATTCAACAAGGTTTGGGTAGCCGGGCGTTTGCAATTGTGTTTGCCGCGTGTTTATTTTTAGGTTACGGCTTTACGTTTAGCGCAATGCAAACGAACACAATTACCGACGCACTTAACTACGCGTTTGAAGTTCCTACATTTTATTCAGGTCTGGTTATTACCGTACTAGCAGGCTCAATTATACTCGGTGGCTTTAAAGCAATTGCCCGATTTGCAGAGCGTGTTGTGCCAATAATGGGCATTATGTTTGTACTTGCCGCCGTTATTATTACGATTATAAATTTCACGCAAGTACCCGCCATGCTTAAAGATATATTTTTATCGGCGTTTGGTTTACAAGAAGCTGGGGCTGGTGCAATGGGTGCAGCTATTAAAAACGGTATTCAACGTGGTTTATATTCTAATGAGGCCGGTGCAGGTAGTGTGCCGCATGCTTCAGCAAGTGCCAGCCCAATTCCTAATCATCCAGTAACGCAAGGTTACATACAAATGCTAGGCGTATTTTTCGATACAATAGTACTGTGTAGCTGTACCGCTGTGATCATTTTATTAGCCGATATAGACATAAGCGGTGAAATGGAAGGCATTCGTTTAACACAAAGCGCGATGACCGCTCATTTAGCACAAGGTGGTGTTTATTTTGTCGCAGCTGCTATTACCTTATTTGCTTTTACATCGGTGGTGGCAAACTACGCCTATGCAGAGAGTAACTTGCACTTATTTAAACTCGACAACAAAGTAGGGCGCGGCATTTACACTTTGCTTTATTTATCAATGATGTTGTGGGGCGCGTCGGCCACATTAAAAGAAGTCTGGGATTTAGCCGATATTGCCTTAGGGTTAATGACAGTGGTTAACGTTATCGCTATTATACTGTTAACGCCGACTATTTTGTCTGTTACGAGCGATTACCACTCACAAAGAGACAAAGGTTTAGAGCCCGAATTTAAAGTAAAAGATGTAAAAGTACAGGGCAAATGCGAAGACGGCATTTGGGATTAATTCAGCACACTTAACTATAAAAAGCGGTTTTATGGCAACATAAAGTCGCTTTCTATTTTGCATAAATATTCACTCTCAGTGTTATAAAAAAAACTGAAGCAACCAAAATAAAGGCACAATTTTTTAGATGATCGAGATTCACGCAGGGAAAACAGCGGCTAAAATTATTAACGAACAGGGCTTTAAACCTGAACTTTTCACTTCTTTTTTAGGCGCAAGTGGTGGGCCAAAGTGGTTTACATTATTCGGCTTAGATAAATATATTTTTGGTGAATTTTTTAAAAACCGTACCCAACCACTTAATTTAATTGGGTCATCTGCCGGCGCTTTTCGCTCTGCGTGTTTTGCACAAAACGATCCCGTTGCTGCCATTGAGCGATTAGCAAAATCGTATTCGCAAACTAGGTACTCAAGTAATAAACCAACACCAAATGAAATAACAATAAAAGCGCGCACATTACTTGAAGATGTTTTTGGCGATAACGGCGTAACCGAAATTATTAATAACCCAATATTTAAAGCGCACTTTATAGTAGCAAAATCGAATGGCTTTATTGCCAGCGAAAATAAATTAATACAACTACTGGGTTTATCAAAAAGTTATATGTTAAACCGCGTTAACCGAAAATTATTAGGCTCGCAGTATGAGCGTTTTATTTTTGGCGCACCAAACAGCAATTTATCAATAACCGATAGCTATAATTTTAAAACGCAAAACATTTTGCTTACTCAAAATAATTTAAAAGATGCATTACTTGCATCGGGTTCAATACCACTTGTTATGCAAGGCATAAAAAATATTGCAGGCTCGCCGCTGGGTATGTATCGCGACGGCGGAATTATCGATTACCACTTTGATTTAAAAATTAATAACCCAGGCTTAATTTTATATCCGCATTTTAATTCAGAGCCAAAAGCAGGGTGGTTCGATAAAAATTTAAAACGTAAAGTATCACCACTTAATTACGATAACGTAGTGATGATAACCCCATCAAAAGAATTTGTAGCAAACTTACCGTATGGGAAAATCCCAGACAGAAACGACTTTACCGATCTTGATGCAGATACACGTATTAAATATTGGAATACTGTTTTTAGTGAAACTGAGAAATTGGCTAAGGCATTTGACGAGAAATTAAATAACTTTAATTTTGATATTAAACAGTATCCGTAATCTATCATCTATATTAAAGACTAAAAAATTATTTAGTTTTAGAGAAGGTTATATAATTATTGTATGTAAATGTAAATGTAAATGTAAATGTAAATGTAAATGTAAATGTAAAAAGGAAAAAGCATTTACCAGCTTATAGGAATGAATTCAAAGTATCCTGCATAAGCCCAGATAAAAGTACCAATGATCGTAAGAATATAAGTATTGATTAAAGACGTATACTTATTAATTATTATATCGTTATATTGTGTATTTAAAGCAGTCGCTTCATTTTTGCTAATAGGGAGTTGAGTAAGTGATCTATCTATAGCAAATGATGTATGAGCATGATATGTCAGTACATATAGACCATTAAAGTTTTGAAACGGTTCTTTAAGGTCTTCGTTAAAGTTTGGATATAAAGAATGTGTAAATGAGGCTAGTAGTCCGAATACTGTAAGGACTGCACCAAATGAGCCTATGTAATTAATATTAGATGATAAAATCATAAATATAAAATGAACAATAAATAATAAAAAAACAATAAACCAAAATTTAATTGAAGCAAGAACATCTCTTTCGCCGAAAAATTTGAGTAGTCTAATTCTTTTACTTTTATCCATTATTAATCCTTTATTTATTCATATATAAATTATTTTGATTATATCGAAACTTAATTTTTTGAATGATATAAATACAAGTTTTTATTATACTTTAAATACATTGAAGTAAATAAGAAAATCGCAGAATCCCATTTTATTAATATTTTTACTTTACTGCCGGGTATAACTTTTTTATTTACTGCCTTTTAGGTCGACAACAGAAGTTGAAGTGATCAATATATTTTTCGGGATAATATTGTTAGAACTGACAAAAAAGAAGCTTTATTAAACTTAGCAATTGAGAAATCAAAAACTAAAGAAGAAAGTAAAATATGGTCGGATATTGTAAAAAAGATTAGCGCTGCATGTATTGCGGGCATTGTTGCAGCTGCGTGTCTAACTGGTCCAGTAGTGACCCCGCATTTGCGGTATAAGAGATAGCCCATAAATTACGTTATGTTAAATTGAATGGGTTTTAATAAAGCGAGCGTGATTATACAAACCAGCTCGCTTTTAGGAGAGTAATTTGGTGGTTAATTAAGCTCTGAATCAACCCAAAACTTAGTTCCCTTTAATACAGCTTGTAGTGCAAGGCCATTTTCGGTTACAGAATATACAGTAACTTGATCTGCAATCGCTTCGGCAACCAATGCACCGCCTTTATCTTCATATTTTGCTGCTGCATCAGCGTTTCCGCCAAATGCCCAACCATGTTCAATAAATCTGTTTAATGCAGCTTGGTTATGAAAAACCATTACAACGTTAAAATCTTTAACGCCTAAGCCAAGTCCTAAACCGGCTTCGCCCATATTCATGTAAGTCGATTTACCTGTAAGATTATTTCTAACAACACCGTAACCACCGCCAAAGCTAGCAAGCACTACATTTACATTCGCGTTATCGAATACAGCATAACCAGCAGAGTTAGCAATTTGTTTTTTAACATCAGGTTTTTCAGCGTATAATTTATCTAATGTGTTTGCTTTCATACTTTGTACAAGTGAACGTTTTTCGCTTGGCGATGCACTACCTGTAGTAGCACACCCAGTTAACGCAACAGTTAAAGCAAGTACACTTAGTATAATTAGTTTTTTCATAATGTTTTCCTTAATAAGATATAGCAACCAACAACCATAGAATAATCACGGTATTAAAATAATTAGAGCTTTACTATGTCCAATACTAGACAGTATCGGACTTTAACGTTATTCTGTAAGTCTATTATTTAATTGAATATTTATACATTATGCTTGTTGCTTTGGTTGATACGTTAAAACAATTAAGATATCAAATTGCCCATCTAGATGACGGTACTCTCAATTCAGAATACCCAGAACTTGCATCCTTTATACAGGAAATTGGCTTGACTGTAACTGAATCAAAAGCCGATCTGACATTCTTGTATCAGTTTTTATATGTTTATGGCCGAAAATCAGAAGCCACTTATAGTCGTTTTCGAAATGAGCTTGAACGCTTTTATTTATGGTCGTGGTTAATCGCAGAAAAATCAGTATTCGATTTAAAACGTGAAGATATTGAAGCTTACGTTGATTTTATGGTTGAACCCGATAAAGCATGGGCTGCAACTTCAGTGCAATGGCGTTATAAAGATGAACAAGGAATTCGTCGATTAAACCAAAACTGGCGCCCTTTTATGCTTAAAGAATCCATTGCTAGTCAGCAAACTTTATCGTCTATGTTTACAGCATTAAATGTGTTTTATAAGTTTGCCTTACTAGAAGAAAAAACATTTGCTAACTTTGTCCCTGTTGTTAAAAAAAATAGTCCGTACTTAGTTGTTCAATCACAAATTCAAATTCCAGACACATTAAGCGATATTCAATGGGAATACGTTTTTGGTGTAACGCGTGATTTATGCGAACATAACCCTGATTTAGAGCGAAACTTATTTACGCTTGCCTGCTTAAAAGGTCTTTATTTACGAATCTCAGAATTATCTGAGCGCCCACAGTGGTCGCCGGTGATGTCTCATTTTTGGCAAGATAATGATGGTTTCTGGTTTTTACGTATTATGGGCAAAGGTAATAAATTACGAGATGTAACCTTAAGCGATGATTTTGTTGAATATTTAAAACGTTATAGACTATACAGAGGTTTACCTGCCCTTCCCCGTGTTGATGAATCAGATCCCTTGGTTCATAAAATTCGCGGGCAAGGTGGTATGACCGTAAGGCAAATTAGGCGTTTAGTTCAACAAAGTTTTGATTATGCACAGCAATCATTACTTGATGATGGTTTTAAAGATGATGCTGAACAACTTGGCGCTGCAACTGCGCATTGGCTTCGCCATACTGGTGCCACACATGATGCGCAAACCAGACCGCTTAAACATTTGTCAGAAGATTTAGGTCATTCTAAAATTGCGACTACCGATCAAATTTATATTCAAACAAATATTAAAGAGCGAGCAAAGTCAGGACTTAAAAGGAAAATTTAATGGAGTATTTAGTAATAGCATTTATAGGCGGATTATTTTTAATTTATTCTTTAACACTTCGCCAGTTAGAAAAAACAGAAGTAACAGGCCCAATGTTTTTTGTTGTTGGCGGAATATGTTTAGCTTCAATGCTACCCAACGAAGGGCATAAAATAAAAGAAGGCGTTGATCTTTTATTACCATTTATAGAGCTTACGCTAAGTATATTTTTATTTTCTGATGCAGCTAAATCAAAGCTAAGTGTATTAAGGCATAGTTTTCAGTATCCTAGTTTACTGTTGTTTGTTGCCCTACCCTTAACTTTATTACTCGGTATTGCTGTTGCTTTATTTTTCTTTGCTGAGCTTTCACTTATTCAAGCGGCTTTGCTCGCTATTATTTTAACGCCTACCGATGCAGCTTTAAGTAAAGGGCTATTAGCAAGTACACAAGTACCTGAAAAAATACGCGAAGGAATAAATACTGAAAGTGGTTTGAACGATGGATTATGCGTACCTATATTTTTAATATTTATATTACTCGCTAAAAATCCTGATTCAGCTATTACTGCAACACAAACATTAAGTGTGTTTGGCCGAGAGCTTGGCTTGGCTTTATTAATAGCTATTACAAGTATTGTTGTTTTTATACCGAGTTTAAACTTTGCAATGAAACGTCATTACTTTGCACAAAATACCAGTCCATTTTTATTACTCGGTTTTGCAATGGCTGTGTTTTCTGTTACTCAGTATTTTCATGGCAGTGGTTTTATTGCGGTGTTTATTGCAGGCTTATTATTTGATAAATTTTCGACCGAAGAAGTTAGAACAGAATTAATTGAAGACTCAGAGCACATAGCAGATTTCACATCGTTAATGATTTGGTGCTTGTTCGGGTTTGTTTGTGCTTACTTAGTTATTCCTAAATTAAATACTGAAATTATAATTTACGCTTTGTTAAGTACAACATTGATTAGAATAATTCCAGTTATGCTGTCTCTGCAGTTTACGGCATTGAGTATTAAAGAGCGTTTTACATTTGCGTGGTTTGGACCAAGAGGATTAGCATCAATTGTTTTTACATTGATGGTGATTGATACGCAAATAGAAAAAAAATATCAAATAGCGACAATAGCAATGACGACTATTTTGTTTAGTGTATTTATACACGGTATTAGTACTAAACCTATTGCAGATAGTTTTGCCAAAAAATAATTATTTAAACTAGGTAAATTAAGAATACGTATTAAAAAAGGCGTAACGGTTATTTCATTACTGATGAAGTTAATCGTTGCGCCTTTTTGTATTTTATAAAGTTATTTAAGAACCTGTGCTAGTAATTCAATTGGGTGTTTTGGTTTAAATTGTTCAAAACGTTTAACTTGGCTACGACAAGAAAATCCTGTAGATAAAAGTTGCTCTGGTTTATTTTTATCAACAATTGGTTTCCAACTCATTTCGTAAAGTGCACGTGAGTTATCTTGATTTTGTGCTTCGTGTCCATAAGTCCCCGCCATTCCACAGCAACCTGTATTTGTTGTTTTTAATGTTAAACCAATATCATTAAAAATTGTTTGCCATACATTTGCCGCTTTTGGCAGTGCAGTTGTTTCAGTACAGTGACTTAGTAATGTAAATTCGGTGTCTGTATTTTGTTTGGCAGTTAACCCTTTGAATGATTGCGACTCTAACCATTCATGTGCAAGCTGAACATTAAATTCACCACGGTTATTTTCTAAAATTGTATTATATTCATCGCGATAACACATAACGAGTGAGGCATCTAAACCGACTAACGGCGCATTTATATCATTTAATTTATTTAAAAACTCGGCTGCATTTTTAGCTGTAACTTTAAATTCATGCAAAAAACCTTTTACGTGTTGCGGTTTACCATTTGGTTTAAAAGGTAATAGCATTGGTTTTTTACCAAGCTGGGTTATTAAAGTAATAAAACTTTCTACTAGTTCTGCTTCGTAAAAGCTCGTAAATGGGTCTTGTACTATTAATACATATTCACTTTGTTGCTCTGCATTTAATCTATTTAGTAAATCAAAATCGAATTTTTTTGTTTTAGTAACACGCTTTGAAAGTGCTGGAATACTTAACTGTGGTGTATCAACATAGCCAACGGTTTTTTTAATAACATTATTGACTAATGATGTTTTAACAATTGGGTTTATAATTTTTGCAAATTTTGCCATTAATGGCGCGCTATTTTCTATATTGCCAACAAGGTAATCTTTTAACGGGCGCGCATAATAACTATGATAATAATTTAAAAAGCGTGAACGAAAAGTAGGAACATCTACTTTTATTGGGCAGGCAGTTGTACATGCCTTACACGCTAAACATTCATCCATTGACGCTTTTACTTCGTGAGAAAAGTCGTAAAGACCTTTTCGTTTTTCGCGGCTATGAACAAAACGTTCCCACCAGGTAATCACTTCACCTTTATTAAGCTGTTTTTCTACTTCGAGCAAATCTACATTTTTTGACTCTTGCAGACGAAGCCATTCGCGCATTAAACTTGCACGTCCTTTTGGTGAATTACGGCGATCGCCAGTTACTTTATACGATGGGCACATAGGTGAATTTTCATCGTAATTAAAGCATATGCCATTACCATTACAGGTCATTGCATTGTTAAAACTAGTTTTAACTTCTATTGATATTTGCTTATCGAAGTGCGATCTCTTTTGTCCATCCACACTAACTAGTGAGTCTTCACTATCAATAGGAGTGCATATTTTACCGGGGTTAATTCGGTTGTTAGGATCGAATGCTGTTTTTATTTTACGAAGTTGTGTATATAAATGCTCACCAAAAAACTCAGGGCTATATTCACTTCGGTAACCTTTACCGTGTTCGCCCCACATTAAACCACCATACTTAGCGGTTAGTTTTACGACCTGATCTGAAATAGTTCGCAGTAGTTTTTCTTGTTCTGGGTCACACATATCAAGTGCTGGGCGTACGTGTAAAACGCCCGCATCAACATGACCAAACATACCATACTGTAAATTGTGGCTGTCGAGTAATGCTCTAAATTCGACAATATAATCAGCTAAATTTTCAGGTGGTACAGCGGTGTCTTCTGCAAAGGCGAGCGGTTTTTGGCTGCCTTTTACATTACCTAATAAACCCACTGACTTTTTACGCATTGCGTAAATTTTTAGTATATCGCTTTTATCACTGGTTAACTGATAACCAATAACGCCATTAGTTTGATTTATTACACATTCATCTAGAAGCTTACAAAGCGTGTCTACTTTGTCTTTTATATCATCGTTTGATACTGCATTAAACTCGACCATGTTAAGGCCTTGCATATCTTTATTTGGTACGTCGGTTATTAAGTCCGATACTAAATTCCAAATGATATCTTCACGCGCTAAGTTTAAAACTTTACTATCAACGGTTTCTACCGATGTTGCACGTGCATCGACTAAAAATGGTGAATGACGAAGTGCTGAGTCAAAACTATCATACTTAATATTAATAAGCGTTTTAAATTCAGCAATAGGCGTTAGGTTTAATTTTGCTTCAGTTACTATACCTAATGAGCCTTCTGAACCCGTTATTAGTCGGCTCATGTCAAAGGTAAGTAAGTCATCACTTATCACATGCTCTAGGTCGTAGCCGGTTAAAAAACGATTTAACCGTGGAAACTTAGCTAAAATAGCAGCGCGTTCATTAATTGAAATATCTAAAACTGTTTTATATAAACTGCCAATTAATGAGTCTTGATTAGCTATAATTTGTGCTTTGTCGATGTCTATTGGGGAGGTACACATAGGTGTGCCATCAACTAAATACGTTGTTAGCCCTAAAACATGATCGCTCGTTTTACCGTAAACTAACGAGCCTTGCCCCGATGCGTCAGTACTTATCATGCCACCAATAGTTGCCCTGTTACTGGTAGATAAATCAGGTGAGAAGAAAAAACCATAAGGTTTTAAAAAGTCATTAAGTTGATCTTTTATTACGCCGGTTTGAACGCGTACCCAGCCTTCTTCTACATTTATTTCGAGGATTTCGCGCATATAGCGAGACAAATCTACAATAATACCAGGTGTTAACGATTGTCCGTTAGTGCCTGTTCCACCGCCACGAGGACCAAAAGTTAATGATAAAAACGGGTCGCGAGATGCTGTTTGCAATGCGAGCTGAATATCTTTTTCACTTTTTGGAAAAATAACACCTTGCGGTATTTGCTGATACACACTGTTATCGGTTGAAGCGGTAATACGCGTTGCATAACTTGCGTCGGTGTCTCCGGTAAAACCTTGGTTTGCAATGGTATTTAGGTAGTTTGCGACAAGTTCTGTCGCGGCATCTTGCTGTGTAATTGTTGCTATCATGACGGCGATATTTTAGGGCATTTGACTAATTATATCATGGTGATGGCGAATAGAAATTGAAGATTTTACAGTTTGTAACACTCTTTTAGTCGATTTTAATGCAGCTTAAATTATACTCAAGTTAACAAGTAATAAGGTGTATTATATGAAAAAATTACTATTACAGATCAGTGGCGTGTTATTTATTTTGCTAGGATTATTTTTTGCGGTTGTAGCTAGGGCGTGTTGACCTTTGGTTGTTGAATTTGCAGCAGTATGTTTGGTTTTTAGGCAAGGCAGAGCCTATGTAGTGTGGTTACTCCCCATAAATAGGCGATAACGCAGCATAAATACCAAACATGCGCTGCCCAATGGGTTCTTTCTAAGGACGATTAACTCTTTGTTGCTCGGTTTTTACTTAGCCCACTAGGTTACAAACCTCGCGCCGCGATTAAATCGCCCCTAGATTGAACAAATTTCAATCCACAAAGATCAACACGCCCTTAGCCTTCACTTATATTTTTTATGGCGGGTTTATTATGCTTTTCGTTTTACTACCCTAAAGCGCGACATTATTTATCACTTTGTCAAAAGACGTTAACTAAATCATGTGCTTATTTAGATAAAAAATTAGCCCGTTAATTTACTTTTAATTGAGCATAAAAAAATGCCAGCAATACATTGCTGGCATTTTTATAGCCTACATATTTATCACTTTGCTAATTTTTTAGCTAGGTATAACCATGTTTCTATTACTGTATCTGGATTTAGTGAAACAGAGTCAATACCCTGCTCTACTAACCATGCTGCAAAGTCTTCGTGATCTGAAGGACCTTGGCCACAAATACCTACGTACTTTCCTTTTGCTTTAGCTGTTTTAATTGCCATAGAAAGTAGCTTTTTAATTGCAGGGTCACGCTCATCAAATAAATGTGCGATTAAACCAGAATCACGGTCAAGACCAAGCGTTAACTGTGTTAAATCGTTAGAGCCGATAGAAAAACCATCAAACATTTCTAAAAATTCATCTGCAAGTAATGCATTTGAAGGTAGCTCACACATCATGATTACTTTAAGACCATTATCGCCGCGTTTAAGGCCATGTTCTTCTAGTAATTCAATTACGCGTTTGCCTTCTTCAAGGGTACGTACGAATGGGATCATGATTTCTATGTTAGCCATATCCATGTCATTTCTTACGCGTTTTATAGCTTCACATTCTAGTGCAAAACAATCGCGGAAGTCTTCAGAGATATAACGTGCGGCACCACGAAAACCAATCATTGGGTTTTCTTCTTCCGGCTCGTATTGCTGACCGCCAACTAGGTTTGCGTATTCGTTAGATTTAAAATCAGACATACGAACAATTACACGCTCTGGTGCAAATGCACACCCTAGAGTAGAAATACCTTCAACCAGTTTTGTTATGTAAAACTCTACTGGTGATTCGTAACCGGCAATCATGTCAGTAATTTCTGCTTTTAATGCATCTGTTTGAGCATCAAAATTTAATAACGCTTTAGGATGAACGCCAATCATACGGTTGATTATAAATTCAACTCGCGCAAGACCAACACCTGCATGCGGTAAGCGTGCAAAGTCAAATGCACGATCGGGGTTACCCACGTTCATCATAACTTTCATTGGAAGTTCTGGCATTTTATCAACGCGTGACGTTAGTATTTCAAAATCTAAAATACCTTCGTAAATAAAGCCGGTATCGCCTTCGGCGCACGATACAGTGACTTCTTGTCCCGCTTTAATTAAATAAGTTGCGTTACCACACCCTACAACTGCTGGAATACCAAGTTCGCGTGCAATTATTGCCGCGTGACACGTACGTCCACCACGATTTGTAACAATCGCTGCAGCACGTTTCATGATTGGTTCCCAATCAGGGTCGGTCATATCGGTTACTAAAATGTCGCCTACTTGTACCTGATCCATTTCTTTAATTGAATCAAGAACACGAACAACACCGCTACCAATTTTATGACCAATTGCACGGCCTTCAACAACAACGTTGCTTGTACCATTTAATTGAAAGCGTTCCATTACGTTAGAGTCTTCGTTTGAGCGTACAGTTTCTGGACGTGCTTGAACTATATATAGTTTGCCGTCGTTACCGTCTTTTGCCCATTCGATGTCCATAGGACGACCGTAATGCTTTTCGATGATTACAGCTTGCTTGGCAAGTTCTTGCACTTCTTCATCTGTAATCGAAAATTTATTTGAAAGCTCAGGGGCAACATCAACGATGTCTACTTGCTTACCGTGTGCTTTATCTTCTGAGTAAATCATTTGAATGGCTTTAGAACCAATGTTACGACGTACTACTGAAGGTTTATTTTTAAGGAGTGTTGGTTTATGAACATAAAACTCATCAGGGTTAACTGCGCCCTGTACAACCATTTCACCTAAGCCGTAGCTTGATGTAATAAATACAACGTCTTCAAAACCAGACTCTGTATCAATGCTAAACATTACGCCAGATGCTGATTTATCTGAACGTACCATGCGCTGAATACCCGCTGATAGGGCCACACCACGGTGATCGTAACCTTGGTGAACACGATACGAGATTGCACGGTCGTTAAATAATGAAGCAAATACGTGTTTAATAGCGACCATGACTGAATCGATACCAACAACGTTAAGGAAAGTTTCTTGCTGGCCTGCGAATGATGCATCTGGCATATCTTCAGCGGTAGCTGATGAACGTACTGCGAATGATACATCTGCTGCAGTATCGCCATGAAGTTGGCTATATGCGTCGCGAATGGCTTGATCTAGGTTTGGTTGGAATGGTGTGTCGATTATCCATTGGCGGATGTCGGCACCGACTTTAGCGAGTGTATTTACATCATCAACATCGAGTGTATCTAGGATGTTGTGAATTTTTGCTGTGAGTCCTGATTGATCTAAAAACTCATTAAAAGCATCTGCGGTAGTTGCGAAACCACCCGGTACTTGTACACCAGCGTTTGCTAGGTTTGAAATCATTTCGCCAAGTGAAGCGTTTTTACCGCCAACTCGAGGAACATCTTGCATACCAAGCTCTTGATACCAGAGAACGTATTCTTGCACGGATCTTTCTCCAAAAAAAACAAATTGTAGGTCTAACTGTGAGAGTTAAGAAAGAAAACCTTTTATAAAGGTCATCATCATTCTACACTGGCAATAGTCCTCACGTAAACCGTGAGAAACCCATTTTAGGGATTTAAACGCAATAAAAAGGTTAATTATGAGAACTGCTTTTTATATATCAGATGGAACCGCTATTACTTCAGAGGTGTTTGGGCATGCGACTTTGTCGTTGTTTCCTATCGATTTTAATCATAAAACAATTCCATTTGTAGAAACTGAAGAAAAAGCGCACGAAATTAAAGCATTAATTAATGCAACCGCTGCAAAAACAGGCGAAAAGCCATTTGTTTTTTTTACTTTTGTTAATCACAATTTAAGTGAAATTATAAAATCGGCTGATGCAGTCACGTATGACTTTTTAACTACATATAGCGAAAAAATAGAAAAAGAACTTAATGTAGCCCCAGTTCCTAAAATGCATCGTACGCATTCTATCCACGAAAAAAGTTATGATTTTAGAATTGATGCCGTTAATTATGCTCTTATGAATGATGATGGCGGAAATATTAAAAACTTTTCTGAAGCAGACATCATTTTAATTGGCGTTAGTAGAAGTGGTAAAACACCCACAAGCTTATACTTAGCACTGCAGTACGGCATTAAAGCGGCTAACTACCCTATTACAGAAGAAGATTTAGACAATGAAGGTTTGCCTAAGTGTTTAGTCCCTTATAAACATAAGTTATTTGGACTTACGATTGACCCTGAGAGACTTGCGGCTATTAGGCATCGACGTATGGCGAACTCTAAGTATGCTTCAATTAAACAGTGTCGTATTGAGGTTCGCGAAGTGGAAATGTTGTATAAGCGTCATAAAATTGCTTACTTTAATTCTACGCATCATTCTGTTGAAGAAATATCTGCAAAAATATTGATAGAAACAGACTTGGAGCGACGTAAGTACTAACTTACTCATCAAAGAAATAAAAAAACCGCAACTAAGCGGTTTTTTTTGTATCAATAAATATTATTTACGTGCGTCTTTTAGTAAATCAGCTACTAAAAAGCCTAACTCTAATACTTGGTCGGCATTAAGGCGTGGATCACACTGCGTTTTGTAACGCTGTGCTAGGTCATCGTCAGATAAACCGTAAGCACCGCCAGTACACTCTGTAACGTGCTGGCCTGTCATTTCTAGGTGAACACCACCTGCGTATGAACCTTCAGCTTTGTGTACAGCGAAGAACTGACTGATCTCGCGCATAATATTGTCGAAGTTACGTGTTTTGTAACCTGATGTCGCTTTTTCAGTGTTACCGTGCATTGGATCTGAGCTCCAAATTACTTTACGGCCTTCTTGTTGAACTCTTCTTACTAGTGCTGGAAGTTTTTCAGGAAGTATATCTGCACCCATACGCGTAATTAGCGTTAAACGACCAGGAATGTTATCTGGGTTTAATGCATCAATTAAACGAATTAGGTCATCTGGGTCCATACCAGGGCCAACTTTAACACCAATTGGGTTTTTAATGCCTTTGAAAAACTCAATATGTGCATGGTCTAGTTGACGAGTACGTTCACCAATCCAAACAAAGTGAGCAGAACAATCGTACCAATCACCAGATAAGTGGTCGCGACGAGTAAGCGCCTCTTCATAACCAAGTAGTAACGCTTCATGAGAAGTGTATAAATCGGTTTCTTTTAAGCTTGGCGCAATTGTAGAGTTAATTCCGCACACTTCCATAAACTCTAGTGCGTCTTGAATTTTATCAGCAAGTTGTTGGTATTTTTCTTTAAGTGGATTTGCAGCAACAAAGCCCATGTTCCAACGGTTTACCTGGTGAAGATCGGCAAGACCACCTTGTGCAAAAGCACGTAATAAGTTTAACGTAGCGGCACTATGATGGTATGCAGTCATTAAGCGTTGTGGATCGGGTATACGTGCTTCTTCTGTAAACTCGATATTATTAATAATGTCGCCACGGTAAGATGGTAAAGACACGCCATTAATTGTTTCTAAGTCTGCTGAACGAGGTTTAGCGTATTGACCAGCCATGCGCGCTATTTTAACTACAGGGCATTTACCGCCGTAAGTTAATACAACAGCCATCTGTAAGATTGTTTTGAATGTATCGCGAATGTTAGCGGCATTAAAATCGCTAAATGATTCTGCACAGTCACCACCTTGAAGTAAAAAAGCACGCCCTTCGCACACATCTTCAAGTTGTTTGAATAGGCTTCTTGTTTCTTCAGCAAAAACTAAAGGTGGTGCCGTTTTTAATTGGCTTTCTACTGATTTAAGTATTTCTTGATCCGGGTACTGTGGCTGCTGCAGTATTGGCAGCTCTCTCCAGCTATTTGGGTTCCACGATTGCATAATTTTTCCTCATTCCTACATTACCTGATAAGAAGAAATTAACGTATGCAGGCCCCTATGTTCAAGGACTAAATTCACTATTTTCCAATTATTTAGTTATGAGTTAAGTATAATAGTAATCTTACTTAACCTAGGTGGTTATATAACATACACTTTAGTTTTATTTCGAAGAAACTAAAGTGTTTAAATACATGAGTTTAGAGCTAACTATTTACAATTTTAACGCATTGAGAATAAATAGTACATAAGGGTATGTTATACGTAATTTAGATAGGAACACATCATACTTAAATAGCTGCTTCTGTAATCTTAACTTTACGCGGGCAATTAATTAAAAGCTATCAAGTGCTATGTGCAGAGCTTAATGTATGATATGAGCGTTTGTGGTAATCATTTATCTGCGCTTTAAATCCTAGACGCATAGTCTTGTATAGCACTCGTATGCAGAACTATATTCACAAGTGCCACAACTTAAAGGCGTGGTAGGCCATTAAGTTTTCTCTTCAAAGTGATAGTGCTAATTTACAATTCATCATGATTAAAGCCCCTACTGCTAGAAGTACCTTTAAAGAGGAACTGATATCAAAAAGCATTTGTAGTCATTGTAACCTTTAGCCTGTCACCATACTGCCAACACGGTGTAATATGAGTCAGTAATTATAAATAATAATGAATGCTAAGACGGTTAGATAAATATATGAAATTATATAACTCCGCTTAATTCATTTTTCTAAACTTAGTTTTACCACCTACTACTTAGATAATCTAGCACTTGGCGTATTAGTCTTTTTATATACGACAAAGTAAATACTCCAATGTCATATGAATTAGTAAGGAGTTTCAATCTTTCTTCATTTATATATTCTCACCTTAAAGAACACATCATACTTATTTTAATTATTATGTTACTATAAGCTCCGAGTACTATTTGTTATTTATTTAGACAAAGCTAAGTGCATGTAATAATATAAGGCTAGTAAGATGTGTTCTTTGAGGTGTGTAATGGTAACTAAGGTACAAATTAGAAGTCAGTTTGATTTAATGAACGAATTAACTTTGAGGTTGATTGAAGAACTAAAAGAGTGTGAATTCTCCAAAGCGGAATATTATCAATTACCAGATGTAAGTAGTTTCGATGAGAGTAAAGTTCCAGAATCTATACTTGTTTCTAAAATCACTGGAGTACCTGCTCAAAAAGCAATCCTAAACTCTTTTTCAGACATGTATAAAAAATCAGGATTAAGCAGTCGTGTTTTAAAAAGGCACCCTGGTTTGCTCGTTATTAAAAATGCAGATAAACAAGCTTTAAATAATCGTATAGCTCAAGTAAATAAAGCTAAAGCTACGTTTAAAGAATGTATTTTAGCTATTGATAGCAACGATGCTCGATTTGAAGCAGTTCACAATGCTATACCAAATTTAATAACGCTTGCCGCATATCGTAAAATTCATAGTGAAAGCGAATCGCCATTTTCGGTTAGGTTTACTTGGATGCACAAACACGCAACTAAAACGCTGACTAAAAAAATGGCTCTCGAAATGCTCGACAAATCGGCCAGTTATCGAAATCCAAGAATGATAGATCAACAAAAATGGCAATCACTTGTAGCTCAAGAACAATTACGGGTTGCTAGTTTAGGCGAAAAGGAAAAACTTAGAATTCGCCGCCCTACTCGAGTGAGTCCACAGGTAAATGTGAGATACACAGCGCAAAATCGCTATCATGTGAGTGCTGCATTACCCTTTATTCTGATTAATCCAGAACCAGACGTAAAATTAGGTATATTACCTGATTATCAAAAACCCGAAACTCACCCTCGTAAGCGCGAGTATGATTTTTTGGTTGATAGGTTATATTTAGAACAGGTTGAGCGGTAGTCATTATGTTAAAAAGGCCACATAGTGTGGCCTTTTTAGTTATGCGTACAGTATTTAAAATAACGGTTATTATTTTTCTACTATTTCTTCAATTTTATCTTCATCAATCAGCACGGCATTTTCAACAATGCGTTTACCGCCTTGGATTTCAATGCGTTTATTGTGTTTGTTCAATGTAAGTATTTCATCGCAAAACTGATCAGACGGGTGCATTTCGTATGTGTAATCGATAATGTTACCGGTTTTGTCATCTTTAACGTTTGTAATGCTGTATTCTGATATTGCACCTTTTTCAATCAAATCTTTCATTGTGGTGGTCATATCACGACGAAGTGCTTTTA
Organism: Pseudoalteromonas sp. GutCa3; assembly: GCF_002836155.1. Classification (NCBI taxonomy): domain Bacteria; kingdom Pseudomonadati; phylum Pseudomonadota; class Gammaproteobacteria; order Alteromonadales; family Pseudoalteromonadaceae; genus Pseudoalteromonas; species Pseudoalteromonas sp. GutCa3. Next base: position 17,852 of record NZ_PJBK01000076.1, read on the forward strand.
ATTTATTTTCGGTAATATCATCAGTTGAATAAATAGATCCGTATTTTTCCATAATAGAAAGTAATCTAAAATGGTACGTTTTACCTGGTGCTGCATAACGCCAAAGGTGATACAAACGAAGCATCATCCAACGCGATAATCCACGTTTTAATTCTTGAGCGCTATTAAAGTAATACCCTTTGTATTCAAGGTTATCAATCATGTTATGAACAAATGCATTTAAACAGGCAACACATTTTACATTGCCACCCTGACCTTTTTTGCCACTAAAATGCAGTGACGATAAAAAGTTCATGTTTGACTCGTAAAACGAATCATCTATATCAGAATTTTTAGTATCTGTTGCCGAATATTTAAATGAAAGTTTAGAACCTTGCAATGCTTCAAGTGACTCTTTTATTGCAGGATATGGCATTGACTGCCCTACCGCTTTGAGTTCTTGTGCTAATTCGTTCATAGAAAAAACAACCGCGTATTGAATACCGGATTTAAAATTAATTTTAACTATTTTGCCTTTAGAAGCTAAACGAATAAGTGCTCGCTCTACTTTTTCTTCTCTATCTGATGGCCAAACAAGGTATTCAACATCTTCGCCATCTTTGCGTGTACTTACAACAGCTGGCGTTATTTTTATTTCGCCATCGTACAAAATACCATCTACTTTTTCAGATATTTTACGCGTAATAATTGTTTTTTTAGGCGCTTCTTCAAGTGGCAATTTTTTATAGCCCGAGCGAACAAAGCGTCCCCACAAATCATAGTGATTAAACGTGTTTGAATATGCACGTAATCCATGTGCTGCGTTTTCAATAGAAATTCGCACGTCTTTGTTGTCTGTAAATAGTGCTAAACTTTCGTTATCTATTGCACTTTCCACCCCGTGGATTTGGCCCCTAAGTGTATCGGGCAAGTTATCTACCGAGATGTTGACCTTTCGGCTCATTGTTCTTATTTCCATTTTTATTGCGACAGCTAATAACAACACATTAAGCAACAAAAGTTAAATGTTTAAGTTAGTATAAAAGTGATCTGACTTTAAATAAAACGTTTGGATCACTATTATACTAAGTGATGTACATTACTTACGATTTCAGATCATATTTATACTAAGTGGACTATCACAAATCTAATTTTTACTAACTCAGCTGTTATTTTGTCCATTACAATGGCTTAATTTTAAAATTAAGCACGACAAATACACCAAAAAATATATTCCCCTGTGGATAAAGCCTTATCGAGTTAGAATAGATCTGATCTGTACCAAGTACAGATCAGATCTATACTAATTAAAAGCGTATTTTGATGTTGCGACTAGTGCATAACTTTATAATTTACTTAGTAAAAAACTGATCTGCAGGGCTCTTTTTGTTCATAACTTCATGCGTAACCTGTGCATAACTCTATATTTAAAATAGACCTTAGTAAAAAGCTGATCCGCAGGTAGATAAAGATCTGATCTTAACCAAGTATAAACCTGATCTGCTTTTTTAAACATTATTCATATAAATCATAATGTTATGTGCTGATTTTACACCCTTAACCTTTATTACCTTATATATTTAACCACCTTTAAACTTCTTTATTTATACTAAGCAATATTAAAGGTGTAAAAATATTTTTAGATGTCTTGTTTTTAAAATGCATGTCGTCTTAAATAGTTGTTTACAGCTATTTGAATGGACATTATACTAACTGCCTAACTTTGAGGAAGAAAGTATGTCTATCAACAATAACGCATTAAGTACCTATCGGCTTTTGAAAGCCACAGCTGAAGTTGCTGAAAAATCATTACAAGGACGTATTCAGCACTACCGTGCCCATCTTAAATCAGAAGAAAAAGAATTAAGAACGTATACACAAAAAGCAGCTGCTGATTTATTAGGTTGTAATAATCGTACTTTAAAAAGACGTCATGATAATGGCGACTTCGATGATTTAAACATAAAACGCGGTGCTAACGGTCACTATGCTTACACATTAGTAAATATTTTTGCTATGGCCGATATTATGGACATTAAACCAGACCATCGTACTGGTGATGACAAACTGCAAGTTATTGTAATTAATTCTCTCAAAGGCGGCTGCGGTAAAACTACCAGTATGGTTAATATAGCGGCAGCGCTTGCAACTACAAATATTAAACGTTATCGCATTGGTATTATAGATTTAGACCCACAAGGCTCTTCTTCAAGCTTTTTTCCTTCAAGTGAGCACGACCCGATTACTGTTGGTGATTTAATGCGTGATTGCATAGATTTAGACGAGGGTGAAACATGGCCTGAATTTGTGTCTAACTCATTTTTACCAACGCATATCCCAAATATTCGTGTATTACCATCGGGTATGGATGACTTTTACTTTGAGCACGAAACGGCAACATTGCTCAAAGATACCTCAAATTATGAGCAAACTCGCCATTACCACAAGTTACTTGAGAAAGTAATTGACCCCGTTAAAGACGAGTTTGATATTATCTTAATTGACACCGCACCTACCCTTAACTTTATGTTTTATAATGCATTAATGGCCTCTACTGCGATGCTTATTCCTGTTCATCCAGAAGCTGTAGATTTTGATGCTAATAACAAATATTTAAAACGACTAGGTGAGATTTACCATACAGTTGCAGCACTTGGCCATGAGGGCTGGGACTTTATGCAATTTTTAGTGACCAACTATGTGAAAGGTAATCACTCACAGCGCGATATCGTTAAAGATGTTCGTAGTGCATTTGGCCGCCAAGTAATGAGCTACCCAATCAATCACAGCTCCGCGATTACGGCTAGTTCATCGTCTTTCAACACTATTTTTGATCAAAAAGCATCAGACAGCTTAGCAAGTCGCGAGTCATTGATGCGCGCTCAAGAAAATATTAAAGATGTGGTCGATGAGCTAGAAATGCTTATTCGTTCAAATTGGCAGTCAACTCAATCAACACTCAATACACCTAAGTAAGGATGTTAAATAAAAATGGCTAAAAAACGTAAAAATGACACCCGCTTAGATCCATTTGCAACTGCTGTAGGCAGCAGTAGTCTTGATGCATTACTAGAACAAGCGAATGCTGGCGATGTAATTAGAATGCCTGCACCGAGCGACCCTGCTCGTCAAATTACGCTTGTTTGTAAAGTGATCGCACATGCTGATATTGAATCTACCACTGGTGTATATGGCAAAAATCGTCGTGTACAGGCACTTCTAAACGAAAAGTCAGTATCAGACATTCTTCCTGCAATTCGTGAAGATGGCCGAAATCAACATCCTGCGCTACTTTGGGATCAAGGTGACAAAAGTTTAGTTCTGGCAGGTTCACGTCGTCGTATGGCCTGTATTTTAGGTAACGCAGATTATTTAGTACTTAGTTCAAGCGATTTTACTGATCAAGATGCAAAAATTTTAGCTGTATCTTCAGATCAATACATTGCTCCTAGTTTATGGGAGCTTGGCCAAGCTTACCAACAAACTAAAAATGAGCTTATTGAGCAAGGTAAAAAAGGATCTTACAGAGAGATTGCCGCGATAGAAGGTGTATCGCATACTGCAATTGCAGATGCCATTAAAGCTTATGAGCAAATTCCTGCTGATGTCATTGCGCTTTACCCTACTGCTAATCACGTAGGTCGCGAAGTCGCTAAAAAGCTTGTTAGCGCAAAGGAGCGAGACGAAGAGGCGTTTAATCAACTTGTTAGTGCCCTTGCTAGTGATGATGAGTTAAATGCGATTACAAGCGACGACAAGCGTGCAATGGCGATCACCAAATGCCTAACTGCTGAGCCACAAGTAGCTGTTAAGCGCGAAGCTGTACTAGAAAATAACTTTATATCGGTACAACGCAATTTAAAAAGCGGTGATGTCTCTATCAAAATTGATAATAAAGTGATGACAGACAAGCGCTTAGAGCAATTAACTAAGTTATTAAGTGCCTTTAATTAGTTAGTTAAATAATGATCTGTCAGGCATATTTACTTAGTTAAATAGTGATCTGGCAGATTGTTTTGTTAGTAAAAATCTGATCTTTACTAGCCTATTTCCTCTTTAAATAATCATATTCCTTCTTCAAGATCACTTTTTTACTAACTAATATCCTCTTTTTAGCTACATTCCTTCATTTATTATTATTGTTAGTAAAATCGTGATCTGTAATGCCTACTTTTATGTTTCTAACTATATGTAACTTCTACCATTGCAGTTGTTTTAAATATTATTTTGTAAAATTGGATGCTTATTTTTACTTACAAACCGATTTTTTACTAAGTTATCAGCTCCAACCAGTTTATATCTTGTTAATAGTGCTTTAGCTCAGAGCACATAAGGCATATACTGGCAGGATTATTTTTAAAATTTAATGCTTAGAGTGACATGTCTGCTAACTTATCAAAAAATGATTTAATGGCTATTTTTGAAGAAATTAAAAATGAGCAGGCTACCCAGTTTCCTCTGTCTGAACGCTTTATTAAAAAACTTTTCCGTGAAAATGTTTTAGATAAAGGCAAAGAATATTACAAGAAAGGTCAAATCACTTGGCTAGAACACACCCCTAATTTTTCTGTAGTCGACTCTACTGTACAAGTGGATAATGGATCATCGTTTAACCAACGTATTGAGATCAGTAAAGTACCAACTGGCTATTCTGTTGATACGCATTGTACGTGTAATGCAAAAACTAAATGCCGACACTTAGCTGCTATTTTATTTAAGCTCAAAATAGAGCACTCTGGTGAATATGGCGAAGATTATTTTATTAATGACTGGTTTAGCGAATTAAGCGCACTTAAAAGTGGTGATCAAAACACGCCATCGCAAGTATTATTATTTGTATTAGATATTGAAAATAACAAAGTATTCTTAACACCTAAAATAGCGAATGTTGAGACTAAAAAGAATTACACGCTAGGTCGAAACCTGACTGAGCAGCAGTTAAATAGTTTTGTAACGCCGAGTGACTTACTCGAAAGTGATTTTAGATTATTTAGTTGGATACGCTCACAAAATGCAGTGGGAAGTATTGAGCTAAAAGGCCAGTGGGGTTTTAGTGCCTTACAACAGTTGATAGCTACAGAACGCCTGTTTTTCCAGCGTTCTCGAGTGCCAATTAAGGCGCAATCGGGCCAAGCATTAAGTTTTAGTTGGGAGCAAGATAAAGATCTCTCACAATTAGTTATTAAGCTTGAGCAAACACAAAACTGGGCTTTATTAAAAACAACACCACCTACTTACCTCGATTTAGATCATTTAAAAGCGGGCCGTCTTCGCACCCCATTGAGTGCAGACGAAATAGCACATTTACAAACTATGCCTGCTTTGCATGACGCTAACTTTGATAGAATATACAAGCAGCTTGCCGATAACTTTGGTGCAGGTGTAATACCCCACCCTACTAATTTACAGCCAACATTGCCTAAAATCTCTAGTAATGCTGTTTTAAAAGTAACTATGGGCGATCAAGGTTTATCTCTTTCGTTGTTATTTAAGTATAAAAATAAAAACTATTTAGCAGGTGCTGCACCTGCAAGTACGATTAATAGTGCATTTGAAAATACTGTAACTAACGAGCTAATTAACTTAGGATTTGAATTTTGTAAAGGGGGTTTACAAAGTGAACTGGTATTTACAAAGCAGTCTTCAATCCATTTGCATTGGCTAATATACGAAGTATTCCCTGGCTTTAAGCAACGCGGTTGGCAAGTAAGTGTAAGTAAAGTAACGAGTCCTAATCCGCAGTGTGAAGTTAGTTTACATGTACACCGCGCAGCAGGGCATCAAATGCACTGCAAAGTATTGCTATGTGATGCTAAGGCATCGCTGTTGTTTACTAATACTGACCCGCTATATCAGTCATTAAATCGCCAAAGTGAACTATTTTACTACTATCCGCTTGGTCGTGAATTTGGGGTTATTAATAAGTCAGCAATTAACTTATTAAATGAATTTAAAGAGCGTTTTGAATTTGTAAAAACACGAGACGAATTTAATATTCCGCTTTCGTATTTACCTGAATTAGTAAAGCACACTGCTATAAACGTAGAGCTTCACGACGACTCATTAGAGCTATACTTACAAGAGCTAAATAGTCCCGATAAAGCAATTACTAAGGTTTCATTACATGGCTTAAATGACTCAGTAACACTTCGTGAGTACCAACAGCAAGGTGTTGACTGGCTTAGCTTTTTAAAACGTCACCAATTAGGTGGTATTTTAGCTGATGACATGGGCCTGGGTAAAACCTTGCAAGTTATTGCATTTTTAGCCAGTACATTTAACCGCCCGCAAGCGGGCCCTACACTTATAGTGTGTCCAACTAGTTTGGTGAGTAACTGGAAAAACGAAATTATTAAGTTTGCTAAAAGCTTAAAAGTCACCACTATTTTTGGTTCAAACCGTAACGATCCTTTACAGCACTTAGCGCAAGCGCAGTGTATACTTACTACATATCCACTTTTAAAGCGTGATATTGCATATTATTCGCCATTATATTTTGAAAATATAATCCTCGACGAAGCACAATACATTAAAAACGATACCGCACAGGTTTCGCGATTAGTTAAACGCTTAAATGCCGACTTTAAACTTTGTTTAAGTGGTACTCCAATCGAGAATAATTTACTTGAGCTTAAATCGTTACTCGATTTTGCTATGCCATCGTTACTTGGGTCTCAAGCCCACTTTAAGCAGCACTTTCAAACGCCTATTGAGCGTGAAGCTGATATGGAGAGAGCTGAGCAGTTAAAAGCGTTAATTATGCCTTTTATAATGCGCCGCACTAAAGCACAAGTAGCGCAAGAGCTGCCTGAAAAAACAGAGCTAACTAAAGAGTTTGAGTTTGAGCCTAAGCAAAAAGAAATGTATCAAGGTATTACACGTTCATTAGAAGAGAAGCTAATAGACTTATTTGCCGAACAAGGCGCACAAAAAAGTAAACTTGCATTTTTAGAGGCACTTTTAAAGTTAAGGCAAATTTGTTGCCACCCTAAATTAATAGATCCAGACACTCAAGCAGGCTCAGCTAAGCTTGAATGGTTAACAACACACTTACCGCTTATGTTAAGTCTCGGTCGTAAAATTATTATATTTAGTCAGTTCACATCGGCACTTGATTTAATAGCCCAACGCCTTGAAGAAATAAACATTAACTTTAGTATGCTTACGGGCCAAACGCGCCACCGAGATAAAGTAATCGACGAGTTTACCAGTGGTAAAACATCTGTGTTTTTAATTAGCTTAAAAGCCGGCGGTACAGGCCTTAACCTTACACAAGCCGATACAGTTATTCACTTTGATCCATGGTGGAACCCTGCTGTAGAAAAGCAAGCGACTGATAGAGCTTACCGTATTGGCCAAACTAACCCTGTATTTGTGTATAAGCTCATAATGAGTAATTCAATAGAGCAAAAAGTATTTAAAATGCAACAAGATAAACAAGCCCTTGTAGATGCGTTATTTACTGATAAATCAATGAGCTTTACAAAGTTTGATGAACAACAAATGTTATCGCTAATTAAAAACTAAATTGATTTAAAAAGTTTTGATCTTTTTATGAACTTAATTAAAAAGCGGACGTCTACTATTATGCTTGTTGGTTAATTGCAGTTAGCACAAGCATCATGTTGATTCCCCATTTAGTTACTAATTTTAGTAATGATTAAGCCAGCCCATTTTGAGTTGGCTTTTTTTATGCCTAAAATTTAGCGTTCGGCACTTATTTTAAAAGTTTTTACTTTTTTATGAACTTAATTAAAAAACGGACGTCTACTATTATGCTTGTTGATTAATTGCAGTTAATACAAGTTTTCATGTTGATTCCCCCCATTTAGTTACTAATTTTAGTAATGATTGAGCCAGCCCATTTTGAGTTGGCTTTTTTTATGTCCAAAATTTAGTGTGCAGTACTTATTTTAAAAGTTTTTACTTTTTTATGAACTTAATTAAAAAAGTGGCGTCTATTATTACGCTTGTTGATTAATTGCAGTTAATACAAGTTTTCATGTTGATTCCCCCCATTTAGTTACTAATTTTAGTAATGATTGAGCCAGCCCATTTTGAGTTGGCTTTTTTTATGTCCAAAATTTAGCATT
>NZ_PJBK01000077.1:0-25886 GCF_002836155.1 Pseudoalteromonas sp. GutCa3
AACCTACATCGTGTGCCAGCTATCTGCAAAAGTGCCGCTTGGAGGAAGGTAAAGTATATAGATTTGAACTACTTCCACCCTTGTAGCCACTTTTGGTTATCTTTTAAATCTCGCCAACTAATTGGATATTGATTTTTTGACATAACAGCCTCGGTAATACACTCAATTACATTGCCATCTTCATCAAATTCTACCTCAACAATAATGAAGTGTTTTTCTTTATTTATAGAAGGTGTTGCGGTCCATTTACTATTCAATAATTTTTTAGGGTTTAATTTATTCATTTAATATAGCGACTCTTACTCGTAACTTTTATAAGGCAACTATACGACCCCAACACCTACTTAGTTCAGGTTACTGAGCAACTAGCTTGCCCTTATACATTTGCATTTGGCAATGAAAGTCATACTCACCGGCTTCAAGCGCGGGTAGTTTAACTGTATTGCCATCACCCATTGCCAGAGTTTTACTTATATCAAGCTGTGGAAATACCACTGTTTCGGCGCACGGCGCGCTGTCTTTTCTATCAAAGGTAAGTACAACCTCTTTGTTGGCTGCCACTTTAATGTGTCCTGGCTTATAAACACCGTTATCAACGACTATCGTTACTTTGTTGTCATCACTTTGTGTTTGCTCTGGTTTGTATAGCCAAAACCAATAAATAATTGCGGCTATTAACAGTGCACCACCTATATTAATCATCAACATAATGTACTCCTTAGCTTAAATTACGATTTATTTGGTTTGAAAAAACGTAAGCGATTAGCGTTACTTACCACTGTAAGCGATGAAAGTGCCATAGCTGCACCTGCAACAACAGGGTTAAGTAGTATTCCAAAAAATGGATACAACACGCCGGCTGCAATCGGAATACCCGCCACGTTATAAATAAAGGCACCAAATAGGTTCTGTTTAATATTTGAAATAGTTGCACTACTCACTGCAATTGCATCAGCAAGGCCATGTAACGAACCACGCATTAAGGTAATGTCTGCACTTTCTATTGCAACATCGGTACCTGTGCCAATTGCAAACCCTACATCGGCTTGCGCAAGTGCGGGGGCATCGTTAATACCGTCACCTGTCATACCCACTATTTCACCGTTTGCTTGACGTTTTGTTACTTCGTTTACTTTATCATCGGGCATTACTTCTGCAATAAAGTCATCAATACCAACTTGCTTAGCAACGGCTTGTGCAGTGGCTTTGTTGTCACCTGTTAGCATAACTAGGTGGATACCTTTATCTTGCAGGCGTTTAATAGCTTCAACTGAATCCTCTTTTATAGGATCTGCTACCGCAATAATAGCTTGGAGCTTATTATTACTTGCAAAATACATGGGCGTTTTAGCATCACCGGCAAGTGTTTGAGCTTGCTCGGTTGCATCATCAACGGCTACATCGTATTTATCCATTAGCGCTTTATTACCAAACAACAATGTTTGCCCGTCAACACTGCCAGTCACACCTTTACCTGTAATTGCGTTAAAGTCGGCTACTTTACTTAAAGCTAAGCCCTGCTTTTTAGCGTGTGCCGTAATTGCTTCTGCCAGTGGATGCTCTGAGCTACTTTCAAGGCTTGCAACACGTTGCATTACTGTATTTTCATCACTGTTGTTAAACGTAACTACATCGGTAACTTGCGGTGTGCCTTGAGTAATAGTGCCTGTTTTATCTAAAATCATGGTGGTGATTTTAGATGTTGTTTGCAGCGACTCACCATTTCGAATTAATATTCCTGACTCTGCAGCTTTACCAATACCCACCATAACCGACATAGGGGTTGCGAGTCCTAGCGCACAAGGACACGCAATAATAAGTACAGTGGTTATTGCAACAACGGCATAAGCAATTGATGGCTCAGGTCCAAAGTTTAACCATGCAAGGCCAGCAAGTACTGCAATAATCATGACTGTTGGTACAAATATTCCTGATATAACATCAGCTAAGCGCCCTATTGATGGCTTAGAGTTTTGTGCACGCTTTACCATATTGATAATATTGGCAAGTGTGGTTTCGCTACCAATGTGCGTGGCTTTAAATAATAAAGTGCCACTTTTATTAATACTTCCGGCAACGACTTTGTCGCCCGTTTTTTTGCTTACAGCCATTGGCTCACCAGTAAGCATTGACTCATCAACCGTACTGCTGCCTTCAATAACATCGCCATCCACAGGGATTTTTTCACCCGGGCGTACGCGTACTTCATCATTTTTTACAACATCACTAATGTCGATGTCTTGCTCTTGGTCATCGCGAATTACGCGTGCAGTTTTTGGTTGCAGGCCAATTAAGCGTTTAATTGCTTGTGAGGTGCGCCCACGTGCTTTTACTTCAAAAGCGAGCCCTAAACTAATTAAACCGATGATCATCGATGATGCTTCAAAATATACGTGTCTTGCAACTTCCGGTAATAAGTTTGGTGCTATTACCACAAACATTGAATACAACCACGCAGTACCTGTACCAAGCGCTATTAATGTATCCATATTGGCAGCATGGTTTTTGAATGCCTGCCATGCACCGTTGTAAAATTGTTTACCTGATATAGCCATAACCACAAGCGTGACTATACCCACTAAAAACCATGCTATTCGTTGTGTGTCGGTGGTCACACTCATGTCAAAAATAAGCCCGTATATCATTAACGGCGTACCGACCCCTAACGCTAATATCATATTACGCATTAGCTTTTTATAATGTGCCTCATCCGACTTTGCTTTTTCATCAAGTGCATCTTGATCAGACTCGTTACTCATTGGCTTAGCTGAATAACCAATGTTTTCGACTGCTTTAATGAGCGTGCTTTCGCAAGCTTTACCTTCTACACGGACAGTACGCTCAGCAAAGTTCATTTCCACGTTTTGCGCGCCTTGCACGCTATTAAGGGCTTTTTCAATTTTAGCCACACAACTGCCGCAATTAGCGCCTTCAATAATAAAGTTTTGCGCGGTGTCTTTTGTATTAGTCGTCATTACGCTGCTCCTTATTTGCAGAATCATTTATTGGATCAACAAAAGATTCTATTAAACTACACACGTCACTGGCATTTGCACCATCGGCTGATGTATCCCATTGCTCCAGAGCTGCATGCATTCTGTTTCGTAATTTTAATGTTTCTTGAAATAGTGCTTCGGTTTCTTCTAGGCGTTTAGTAATGAGTTTACGCGTTAACGGACAAGGACAATTCCCCTGCTCTGACTCGCCTATAATGTGTTGAATATCTTTGAGTGAAAAACCAAGTTGACGAGAGCTAATAATAAACTTTAAACGCTGCTGGTCTTGCTTTGTATACTCTTGATAGCCATTTTCTTCACTGCGTATTGGGTTAAGCAACCCAACACGTGTGTAATGACGAACAGTATCGGCAGTCACGCCCATTAACTTGGCGAGTTGTTTAACATACATAATTTAGCTCCGTCGTGTTTCAGTAGCTTCATAATAAACCTAGGTGCAACACATAGGTCAATGACTATTTTAAAACTAATAAAATAATACCAATTCGCTTAATTAAGTAACCTATTTAAGACAAGAAAATCGTGTTGATAACAAGGCAAAGGTTTCGTTATTTAGTTGTTATCACTAATTGCCTCTGCATCCATGCAGTCGTATATCAAAATGTTTAACGCAGTTAACGCCGAATTTAATCCCTCAAATTGATTAAGTATTGTTGCTCATTAGTATAGTGACACAAACATAATTAACTTAAGCTGATATCGGGCGTGTATTATCTGTAGGGGATGTAATTCAGGAGAGAAGCGCCTAAGTAAGGCGCGTATTAATCTAAGGGCGTGTTGATCATTGGTGGTTTAATTTACAGCAGACTGTTTGGTCTTTAGGCAAGGCAGAGCCTATGTAGTGTGGTTATTCCCCATAAATAGGCGATAACGCAGCATAAATACCAAACATGCGCTCCCTAGTTTGATTCGCTACGGCTTTGCTCTAATTCGTCGCTTAGTTGCTGCGCTAAAGTTTGTATTTTAGGCATAGCATCTTTCATTAAGCTTTGTGACATTTGCATAGACTCTTGCATTACAACAGGCATTTTTTCAAGTATTTTTTGCCCTGTATCTGTTTTATAAAACGCTAGCATATCGGCAATTTCTTGCTCACTAAAATGTTTGTCGTACACGCTAATCATCATCGGCTGCATTTTGGCCCAGCTCATTTCGGTTTTTAATACCGTCGTCATGTCGCTGTAGTATTTATCAAAAATTGCCTGTTCAGAAGGCTTAACGCCCATTTGGTCTGACATGCCTTTCATCATACCTTCAACCTGGCCGTACATAGAGTCAACCATTGAATCTAAATTCATTACACTAATAAGTTCATCTATTTTTTGCTGCTTAGTATTTTGTTCAGCATACAAACTACTAGAAAAAATCAGTAATGATAAAAGTAGTACCTTACCCATAATAATATCCTTTCATATAAATAATCGTTTTATAGTTACATTATTAATTAGTCTTGTAAAGGGTACAAGCAGTCACTAAAAAGGCCGAATAAAATGAATTTATTCGGCCTTTTATAAATATATTTTTATGTTAATCGTCTTCTACATTATCTAGGCCTTTAGTGCCTTCTTTGGCTTTTAGCTTATGATGAATAGCTGACTTTATTAGCATGTAACCACTAATCGGTGCCGTAATTAGTAAAAATATAGTAATGAGTATTTCTTTAACACTTAGGCCATGTCCTGAATTTGCAAAATAAACCATAGCTGCAATTAGCATACTTGCCATGCCCAACGTTGTTGCTTTAGTTGGCCCATGCAAACGCATAAAAAAGTCAGGTAGTTTAACTAAGCCTATTGAGCCAATTAAAATAAACGTACCACCAAATAACAATAATATTGATACAACCCATTCGCTGATCATGTTTTCACCTTATTCAATTATATCGCCACGTAGTAAATACTTACACACTGCAACTGTACTTATGAAACCTAGCATGGCAATAAGCAGTGCAGCTTCAAAATAAAGCCCTGTATCCATACTAATGCTATATAAAATAATCAGTGCAATGACGTTAATGTACATTGTATCGAGCGCTAAAACACGATCAGGCACTGATGGACCAATGATCAATCGCCATAAATTAAGCAATAATGATAAGCCAATCATCGAAAAAACAATGAGTAATACGGTGTCTAACATTGAAATATCTCCTTTAGTGGAGCTTCGTAGCGTTGTTTTATTTGTTTGATAAGTGCTTCTTCATCTTTAAGGTCAAGCACATGTATTAATAAGTAGCGTTGTGTTGGCTCTTCACCCTCAGGTAACGATTCAGCAATTGGGTAAACCTCTGCACTCACTGTACCGGGTGTAAGCGATACACTACTGGCCAATATGGTAATTGGCATATCATGAGTTAAATCTATCGGTACTTTTATAAATGCCGGACGCAAATTTTTAGATGGCCCAAGTATAAGTAAAGCCACTTGTAAATTTGCTACGACAATATCGTACAGCACAATAAGCAACTGCTTAAGAGCCAAGCCCGGCTTTAAAATTAGTGGCTGAGGCTCGCGAAGCGAAAAACTTAATATCGGGATAAGTATTGCAAAAATAGTCGCTAATACTAAGTGCCCTACCGACACGCTATTATTTAACAATAGCCAAACCATAAACAAAAATAAGCTACGAAATGGCGTTGGTAACCAACGAAAACGGGCTTGTAATCTCATCACATGCCTCCTTTAAGTACAGCATTAATACCGCCGCTTATATCATGTAACTGAGTAGCAGCACCTAGCATGTATTCACTTATTGGTCCGCCAAAAATAACGAGCAATGGCGAACACGCAAGTAAACCTATAATTACAATTACCTGCAACGGGTGTGCATTTGCACAATCTGCGTTTTCGCTATTTTTACTTTTATGCTCCCAAAACAAGGTCGTGCCAGCACGCGAAAGCGCTACCAACAACGCGAAGCTTGTTACTAAATATACAGGCCAAAATAGTAAAGCTTGCTCACTATTTAATGTGGCTTTAAGTATCCAAATTTTACCTACAAAGCCTGATAGTGGCGGCATACCAACTACAGTTAAAGCCGCAACAATAAAGCACACACCTAATAAAAATGGTTGTTTAACAGAGCGACCCGCTACGAGCCTATCACCAACTTTACCGCGCTGCGTAGAAACAAGGTCTGCTAGTAAAAACAGTGCGGCACTAACAACTGTTGAATGCACTAAATAATATAAAAGTGCAGCAGTGGCATTTACATTTTGCAATGCAATTAGCGCAACCAACGTACCTACCGATACTAATACTAAGTTAGAGGTGAGTTTACGTAAGTCTTGCGCTGCCATAACGCCAATGGCACCCACTATAATGGTGGCAATTGCTAAGCCCCAAAGCCAAGGCTGCGCCATATGTTCAAGCGCTCCTGCTTGTTCGCCAAATATCACCGTGTAAACACGAAGCATGGCGTAAACGCCTACTTTGGTCATAATCGCAAACAATGCTGCAACTACAGGTTTAGCGCTTGAATACGTATTTGGAAGCCATAAATGCAGAGGTAATAGTGCGGCCTTTAAAGCAAATACAATTAATAGTAATAAACCACCTGCTTTTGCTAGGTATACATCATCGCCCGAAAGCTGTGATACTTTTTGCGCCATATCTGCAATATTAAGCGTACCAAGTACACCGTACAAAATACCCAAACCGATTAAAAATACGCTTGAGCCAACTAAATTTAATATTACATATTGCAGTGCCGCACGAGTGTTTTGTTTATCACCTGCGTGCATTAACAGTGCATATGATGCAATCAGTAACACTTCAAAAAAAACAAATAGGTTAAATAAATCGCCAGTTAAAAACGCGCCATTTACACCCAATATTAAAAAGTGGACAAGTGGATGATAAAAGCTGCCCTTTTCATCATCGCCAGCACTACCATATAAAATAGCGCCCAAACCTAAAAGTGAAGTTAACGTAACCAATAAGGTAGATAACATGTCAGCGACTAAGACTATCCCAAATGGTGCAGACCAACTACCAATAGCGTAAACATTAATACCTGTATTATTAATATGTACAAGTAAAAGCACACTAATGGCAAAAGTAGCTATTGCCATTACAATTGAAACTAAGCGGCGAATTTTGACGCTTTTACCACATGGCGGCAGCAATAAAATAACTGCCGTCAGCATAGGTAATAAAATAGGTAGCGAAGCTAAATGTTGGATCATTTTTGCTCCTTATTATCTGCAGAGGTGTTAGGCACATAACCATCAACATGGTCACTACCTAAATCGGCGCGCCCACGTATTGCCAAAATAACCACAAATGCGGTCATCGCAAAACCAATCACTATTGCAGTTAGTACTAATGCTTGAGGTAGAGGATCGGCGTATTCTGTGCCAGTACCAAGTACTACCGCTTTATTAATAGTAAGGCGACCTGCTGAAAACAAAAATAAATTAACAGCGTATGAAATCATAGTAAGCCCAAGTACTACAGGGAATGTACGAGCTCTCAGCAGTAAAAACACACCGCAACTGACCAATACTCCAACGCAAGATGCGTACAATAATTCCATTAAATATTTACCTCTTTTTTCTGGGTATCTGCTGTCATATTACCTAAGCTTGCTAAAATCATTAACGTAGCGCCTACAACAGTTAAGTAAACACCTAGGTCAAATGCAATCGCGCTGGCAAGCTCTGTTTTACCGACAAACGGAATATCAAAGTAGTCAAACCAAGTTGTTAAAAATGGCTTATCGAAGAACCAACTACCCACACCTGTAAACAAAGAAATACCAATGCCTGAGGCTATAATTTTGCGATAATTAACATCAAAGCGTTCGTTTATCCATGCTGTACCATGCGCCATGTATTGCAAAATAAACGCGATTGACGTTACTAACCCAGCAATAAAGCCACCACCAGGTAAGTTATGCCCACGTAAGAAAATATATGCAGAAACTAATAACGCAAGCGGTAATAAACTTTGTGAAATACTCGCGAGTAATATTGGATGGCGCTCTCGTGCCCATGGGCGCCCTTCGCTGTCGCTCGCTGGCATAAATAATGGGATTCGAGAAAGTACTTTAAATATACCTAATGCGGCAATGCCTAATACGGTAATTTCACCAAGCGTATCAAAGCCCCTAAAGTCGACTAAAATAACGTTAACTACGTTAGTACCACCGCCACCTATTTTAGCGTTAGCAATAAAGAAGTCTGAGATTGAATCTAGCGGGCGTGTAAGTAATGCGTAACAAATACTCGCTATCACTACACCTAACGTAGAGGCTATTGCTAAGTCTCGAAGTACGCGTAATGAACTTGATTCTTTTGGCGTATGCTGCGGCAAGAAAAACAATGCCAGCATAAGTAAAATAATAGTAACAACCTCAACAGTTAGCTGCGTAAGCGCTAAATCTGGAGCAGAAAAGCGTGTAAATACAACCGACACCATTAATCCCACAATTGAGAGCATTAATAGCGATACCATTCGAGAGCGATGCCAAATAACGGTGGCAAGAGCACCAATAATCAATAAGCCTGCACCAATTGCATTGTGCACATCAACAGGGGTAAGTGGCATGCTACCGGCAAGTTGTTGCATTTCAAATAATGGCCAACCCGCACACAGCAATACTACCGCTAGCATAATTACAAGGTAGCGCTGTAGTGATCCATTTTCTGTACTGCTTACCTTCGACTGACACCAAGCAATAACGCTTAATATCACACGTTCAAACGTTTTTTTAGCGTTTAGAGGTGGTAACGATGCTTGAAATTGAAATAGATATTTACGATTAATATAAATAAATAAGCCGCCAGCAATCGCCATCGCACTCATTAGTAGAGGCAAGTTAAACCCGTGCCAGATAGCTAATTCGTACACTGGCATTTCTTTTCCAAGTACAGCTAAAGACGCCGCAGATAAAATGCCATCAATTGTAAAGTGCGGGAACATACCCACTAACAAACAAATCACAACGAGTATTTCTATTGGTACACGCATATAGCGCGGTGGCTCATGTGGCGTACGAGGTAAATCAATTGGTTCACCATTAAAAAACACGTCATGAATAAAGCGTGCTGAGTACGCAACAGCTAGTGCACCTGCAACAGTTGCCAGTACTGGAATTAACCACGACATAGAACCAAGCACTTGCTGGTGTAGCGTTTCTGCAAAAAACATTTCTTTAGACAAGAAGCCATTTAGTAAAGGAACTCCTGCCATTGCAGCCGCCGCGACCATCGCAAGCGTTGCAGTGTATGGTAAGTATCGCCACATACCATTTAATTTACGCATATCGCGCGTGCCCGTTTCGTGATCAATAATACCAACGGCCATAAATAACGACGCTTTAAACGTTGCATGGTTAATTATGTGAAAAATAGCAGCAACAGTCGCAAGCTCAGTATCAAGTCCGAGTAATAGCGTTATTAAACCCAAATGGCTTATTGTTGAATAGGCTAACAAGCCTTTTAAGTCGTGTTTGAATAATGCTATATAAGCACCAAACAACAACGTAGCTAAACCCGTTAACCCAACGAGCAAGAACCACGTATCGGTGCCAGCTAAAGCAGGATGAAAACGTGCTAACAAAAATATACCGGCTTTTACCATCGTCGCAGAATGTAAATACGCGCTTACTGGCGTAGGCGCTGCCATTGCATGAGGAAGCCAAAAGTGAAATGGAAATTGTGCCGATTTAGTAAACGCACCCAGTAGCACCAATACCAATGCTACTTCGTATAAATCATGAGATTGAATTATTGCTTTACTCGCTAGAATAACATCTAGGTCGTAACTACCAACAATATCACCTAATAGCATCAATCCAGCAAGTAACGCTAAGCCGCCCGCGCCTGTTACAGCAAGCGCCATACGTGCGCCTTTTCGCGCTTCTGATTTATGCCACCAAAAACTAATTAATAAAAATGAGCTGATGCTCGTTAATTCCCAAAACAACCACAGTTGAATGACGTTGTTAGACATAACAATACCAAGCATTGCAGTCATAAATAGCATTAAGTAACTATATAACTTAGCCATTGAGTCATTAGCGCTTAGGTAGTAACGCGTGTAGAGGATAACGAGCAAGCCTATGCCTAAAATCATAAACATAAACAATAAACTGAGGCCGTCTAACCGCAGAGATAAATCGAGTCCTATTGACGGGATCCAAGCTAAAGAATAACGAATGGTTTCGCCCGCTAAAACGGCAGGTGCATGGTATAGAGTAATCCCCAAAGCCGTCAAAGGCGCAAGAGCCGTTAAACTAGTGCTTAAATTGCGAGATAACTTACCTGTGCATGCAGAAATAACACTGCCAATTAAGGATAACAAGGGTATCCAGAGCAAAGTCATAATGTAGGGCCTTTTATTATCATAAGTTTATCAGGGCATCTCTTTTTAATACTAAGTGATGCTTTTACTGCCTGTTTTTAAACGACATTAATGACTATAGTTATACTGAAAAACACTGATTTTGTCTATAAAAAGCGGTTCTATATGGGTATTTTTTAAACAAGAACTAACAATTTATTAAGCCTAAAAAAACAATTAATTAATACTGATAATTGTTAATTTAATATGGCCTTATTTGCAAATGTAAGCGCGCCAGGGTGATGATGAAAGTTACCATTGGTCATATCTAAATGTTTCAACCAAAGTTGTCTATACTGCGCTGAGAGCCCTAACTGCTGATATTGCATAATAGACCAATTTTCACTAGGTTTATAAGCAATACCCCCTACCTGGCAACTCTTTGCTTTATGCCAACCTGTTGGCGGCGACTCACCATGAGAAATAAATAAATTAGGTGCAACAAAACCCGTTTTTGCACACAACCATGCTTGCTTAGTTTTAGGCAAAGCGTATTCATCTTCAAAACCGTTAAAATGCATCAGCTCATGCAAAAATATACTGTATTTTGCTTTTGAGTTTATTAGCATTGTTCCCTTCGTGACATTAGCCGTTCCATCTTTAGGCATCATCACTATAAAATCAAAATTGTTAGGAAGCTGGCTATTAAGTTTAGATAATTGCCAGTCACACTTTGCTATTTGACTAGTACTACTTTTGCACTCAAGCATACCTGCAACGTAAACTGGTTTTGAAAAGCAAAAAATATTTTCACGGGGCTCTGGTTGTTTATTATAAGCATTAATAAACTCTGTAAGTTTATATAAGCCACTACGATGATCGCTCATAGTCAGCACGTTAAACATACATTGCTTATTAGGCTTACTTATATTTTTTAAAGATGAAAAACCAAGATCGTGGATAAACGCGGTAGATATTTTACTCTGTGGTGTTTTTAACTGAAGTTTTAGATGATTTAGCACATCCCCTGCTGGTAATTTGTTTTTACTAGCGAGTAACTCTAAATCGCTCCAACGTGATTGCTCAAGTAACTTTGTTGCTAATATTTTACGCTCTGGGATTGTTAAGTCATTTATAGCTGAGAGCCAAAATTGTTTTGCAGTATCACTCTGACTGCTTTTAATAAGTTTAAGAGAATACATATATTGTGCTGAGGAAATTTTACTGCGAGCAAGTATAGCTAAAGAGGTCTTTGGTAACTGCTCTAGGTGATCAGAAAAATAAGCTGGTGAATTCCAATAACTTTGTAGAACATTGGCTTTTGTATTTAAAACATGCCAAAAGCCAATAGCGCCAAGGTGATTACTCGAGCCTGTAATTAACAAACAACATAGTAATACACCTATTAATTTAAAACGCTTAACTTGCGTCAACACCTTCCATCAACTCAAGTTCTAAACGCGCATATTTATATTCAATAAACTCGTGCACGTTAGTCGCAAGCGCAAGCCTAAAATAATCGGATGCTAAATAAAGCTCACCCGCTGCTTGATGCATTTTAGCTAGGTAAAAATAAGCTTCACATAAACGCTGCGCATATTCTTGCTCAGTTCTAACACCATCACTAATGCCTGATAAAAATGCATGTTCACTCATATCGCCCGTATAAAGAGAAATTAACTGATACGCCCATTGCGAATCATCAAGCGCAGTCGCATTTTGTTTAAGTGCATCAAGTGCGGTTACTTTATCCTCGTGTGCCTGGGCTAAATAAACCCATAAAACACGGTACGGATCGTTAGGAGAACGGGCTAAAAACTCGTTAAAGTCATTTTTAGCAAGGCCAGCTCTATCGCCGTAATACAGTGCAATTCCTCGATTTAAATAGGCGTATTCATGCTCTTCATCAAGTTCTAGAGCTGAATCGAAAAACTCATAGGCTTTTTCATACTGCTGCATAAGCGTATGTTGAATACCTAAAAAATTATACACTTCAGCTAAATCAGGCTTAAGTTTTACTGCGCGGTTAAAATCAATACGCGAAAGAGTGGTCATACCTAGACTATCAAAAAGTACACCACGGTCGTAATAAAGCTTAGCTTGTTGCTCTTCGCTTAAGTCAGCCCTATTCAATAACTCTGAGTAGCGTGCAATAGCAATTTCACTTCTAAAGTCAGAGGCTAAAGGTGCAGTAAATGGCACATTAACAATCGGGGTTGGTTCTGATTCTGTTGTAGTTTGGCAAGCGCTTAAAGACAAAATAGCAAAAGATGCCAAAGCTAAATGTTTGAGTATCATTAAAATCCTTAATACCAAGATATATCGCGATTAATATAAGACAGACCTTGTCCAATAAGGTTTCATTAAAGCATAAAAAAAGGGGCTAAACAGCCCCTTTTTTTATCATCTAGCTAATATAACTAGATTAATAAGTTAACAATTACGCGTCAGTTGGCGCGTCAGCTGCAGGTGCTGCTGATTCCATTGCTTCTTTAATACTTAGACGTACACGGCCTTGGCGATCTACTTCTAGTACTTTAACTTTAACTTCTTGACCTTCAGAAAGGTGATCAGCCACGTTATTAACGCGCTCAGTACTAATTTGAGAAATATGTACTAGACCATCTTTACCAGGAAGAATGTTTACAAACGCACCGAAATCAACAATACGTACAACTTTACCTTCGTAGATAGTACCTACTTCAAGTTCAGCTGTTAATTGCTCAATACGGCTAATTGCATTAGCTGCACTTTCGCCATCAGTAGCGGCAATTTTAATTGTACCGTCGTCACCGATTTCAATCGTTGTACCAGTTTCTTCAGTAAGCTGACGAATAGTTGCGCCACCTTTACCGATAACTTCAGCGATTTTCTTCTGTGGGATTTTCATTGTGTATATGCGAGGAGCAAACATTGATAGCTCTTCAGAAGGAGCAGAAATTGCTTCGTCCATCACTTCTAAGATATGTAAACGTGCAGCTTTTGCTTGTTTAAGCGCAATTTGCATGATTTCTTGAGTGATACCTTCGATTTTGATATCCATTTGAAGTGCAGTGATACCTGCAGCTGTACCAGCAACTTTAAAGTCCATGTCACCTAAGTGATCTTCATCACCTAAGATGTCAGAAAGAACAACGAATTTATCGTCTTCTTTAACTAGACCCATCGCAATACCGGCAACAGACGCTTTAATTGGTACACCGGCATTCATAAGTGCAAGTGAAGTACCACATACAGAAGCCATTGAAGATGAACCGTTTGATTCAGTGATTTCAGATACTACACGGATTGAATATGGGAATTCAGTCAATGTTGGCATTACAGCAGCAATACCACGCTTAGCAAGGTTACCATGGCCGATTTCACGACGCTTAGGAGAACCAACAAAACCAGTTTCACCTACACAGAATGGAGGGAAGTTGTAGTTAAGCATAAAGTGGTTTTTATGAGTACCAGTTAAATCGTCGATTAACTGTGAATCACGTTCTGTACCAAGTGTAGCTGTTACTAACGCTTGAGTTTCGCCACGAGTAAAGATAGCAGAACCGTGAGTACGCGGTAATACGCCAGTCATTACATCTAGTGCACGAATCATATCTGGTTCACGACCATCGATACGTTTTTCGCCAGAAGCGATACGGCCACGAACGATTTTCTTCTCAAGTGAACCGAAGATTTTACCAATTTCTTGCTTATCTAAAGACTCGCCTTCAGCAAGTTCAGCTGTTAACACTGCAACAACTTCATCTTTAGCTACGCCAAGTGCTTCTTTACGCGCTACTTTATCAGTGATTAAGTAAGCTGCGCCTACTTTATCAGCAGCAATTGCTGCAACTTTATCTTCTAGTGCAACGTTTTTAGCTGGTGCAGTCCAATCCCAAGTAGGCTTGCCTGCTTCTGCTTTAAATTCTTCGATTGCAGTGATGATCGCTTGAGATTGCTCATGACCATATACAACAGCGCCAAGCATTACGTCTTCTGCAAGTACGTTAGCTTCTGATTCAACCATAAGTACCGCTTTATCAGTACCGGCTACCACTAAATCAAGTTGGCTTTCTTCAAGCTCTTTTAATGTAGGGTTAAGTACGTATTCGCCGTTGATGTAACCAACGCGAGATGCACCAATTGGACCACTGAACGGGATACCAGAGATAGCAAGTGCTGCTGAAGTACCAATCATCGCAACCATATCAGGTTGGATTTCAGGGTTAACAGAAACAACAGTAGCAATAACTTGTACTTCGTTTACAAAACCGCTTGGGAAAAGTGGACGAATTGGACGGTCAATAAGACGTGCAATAAGTGTTTCGCCATCGTTAGGACGACCTTCACGCTTTAAGAAACCACCTGGGATACGACCAGCAGCATACATACGCTCTTGGTAGTTAACTGTTAGTGGGAAAAAGTCTTGGCCAGGTTGTGCTTCACGCTTACCAACAACAGTTACTAAAACTGAAGTGTCGCCAATGCTTGCAAGTACAGCGCCGTCTGCTTGACGAGCGATTGCACCAGTTTCTAGAGTCACTGTATGTTGACCTAGTTTGAATTCTTTAATAATTGCTTGCACTTAAAATATTCCTTAAATGTATTCTAATAAGTTGTCATCAAAGTACCAATTACAGTACATAATTGTATTCAGTTGGAAATCAATTAAGTACTACAATTGGCAATGATGTGAATAAGCGTAGATAAACCTTTTTACCTACGCGCATAGTATATACCAAAGCTGCTTCAAAATGCGAGTCTAGGGTGTGTTGTTCTTTGTGGATTGAAATTTGTTCAATCTAGGGTCGATTTAATCACGGCGCGAGGTTTGTAACCTAGTGGGCTAAGTAAAAATCGAGCAACAAAGAGTTAATCGCCCCTAGGATGAACCCGCAGGGCAGCCCATGTTTGGCATTTATGCTGCGTTATCGCCTATTTATGGGGAATAACCACACTACATAGGCGCTGCCTTGCCTAAAGACCAAACATACAGCTACAAAATTAATCACGAAAGGTCAACACACACTAGCTACTAGATTTAAACTGGGCTAATTAGCGGGTAAATACAACAGCTATTGGTAGGCTATGAAATGGGGGGTTTATATTATAATTCAATAGGTTTAAGAATTTTCTTAATTTGGAAACACAAATTTCAGGCACAAAAAAAGGAGCTAAAAAGCTCCTTTTTCTATAATCTAGTTCTTAGCGACGTAGGCCAAGTTCTTTGATTAACGCAGTATAACTAGTGATGTCTTTACCTTTAAGGTAATCAAGTAGTTTACGGCGAGTGCTTACTTTACGAAGCAGACCACGACGTGAGTGGAAGTCATGCTTGTGATCAGCAAAGTGACCTTGAAGCTTGTTGATGTCAAAAGTAAGTAATGCTACTTGTACTTCTGATGAACCTGTATCGCCTTCTGCACGTGCAAATTTAGCAATGATATCGATTTTTTCTTGATTGCTTAGTGACATAGTAACTCCAAAAATTAAATTTAAAAGGTGTCTTAGCCGATCACTAATTCAGCCAAAACGATTAAGCGGGCGTATTCTACCAACTGTAGGAATAACTACAAGCTAATTATCCCCAACTACAACTAATAAGCCACCGTTAGGCACATTAGTTGCTTATTCAGGCTTTACATAATCGTCTTGCTGACTAGCAAGACCACGTTTAACCTTTAAATGACCGTTTGAGTTGCGCTCACCAGTACCAATAAATATATTATCCGCAACAACTTTAATTGCACCATCAGGTAAAGCGATTGATAATTCTACAGCTTGCCCGTGACTAAAAATCCCCCCTTGTTCTTTTGTAATTTCAACAACGGGTAAATCAGTTAAAGCAGTATCAATTGGTAGCAATAGCGAGTCTAAATAAGTTGAAGGCGCAAGCTCTTCTTCTTTCGCTTTAGCAAGCAACGCTTCAATCTCATCTAGCGAGACCATTTTATCTGCCGGATACTGACCAACAGCGGTTCTGTGGAGCATAATAACGTGTGCGCCACAGCCTAGATTTTCGCCTAAATCATCAACGATAGTACGAATGTAGGTCCCTTTAGATACATGGGCCGTCATTTGTAATACATTGCTTTGCTCATCAAATTCGTCAAACGATAAGCTAAACACGTTTATTTTTCTGCATTTACGAGGAACTTCAATACCTTCGCGCGCGTACTTATATAACGGTCTACCTTGGTACTTAAGAGCTGAGTACATTGACGGATATTGTTCAGACTCACCAACAAAAGCAGCTATTTCTTTTGTTAGCTGTTCACGTGTAACGTTCACATCTTTAGTGCTAACAATTTCGCCATCAGAATCTGATGTTGTTGTACGCTCACCCAGTTGTGCACGAACGATATAGGTTTTATCTGTATCGAGTAAAAACTGCGTAAACTTAGTCGCTTCACCAAAACAAATTGGCAGCATACCTGTGGCAAGTGGATCTAAAGCACCTGTGTGCCCAGCTTTTTGCGCAAAATAAACACTTTTTGCTTGCTGTAATGCTTTATTTGATGAAATGCCTTCAGGTTTGTTTAACAACAAAATACCGTCAACTGCACGGCCTTTACTGCGCTTTGCCATCTGTATCAGTGCCTTCTTCGCTATCTGTATCGTCTACGTGATCAGTACCTTCTTCGCTATCTGAAACATCAGCAGCATCAACACTTTCTACGTCTTCATCTACATGCTTTGCGTTATCTTCGCGGATAATAGAATCCACTAAATTAGAAATACGCATACCTTCCATTAATGAGTTATCAACTACAAACTTTAACTCAGGCATTATACGTGCACGGATACGCTTACCAAGTAACGAGCGAATATAGCCCGTTGCTTCATTAAGTACTTTTGCGCTTTGCTTTGCTGCGTCTTCATCTTGTGTGTTAAACACAGTAATGAAAATTTTGGCATAAGATAAATCGCGCGATACTTCTACCGCTGACACTGTCACCATACCTAAGCGTGGATCTTTAATTTCGCGTTGTAAAATTACAGCAATCTCTTTTTGGATTTGCTGTGCAACACGATCAGTGCGAGAAAATTCTCTCATTATACTTGTCCTAAAATAATAACTTATTGAAATTAAATAATAAGTTAACTAAATAATGGATATGCAAATGGGGGCTAAGCCCCCATTTAAAATCTTAGCGTAGGGTGTGTAGAACGTCCGGCGTTAACCTGAGCGTTCAATACTCCCTAGTAACAATTATAGAGTACGTTGTACTTCAACTGTTTCGAATACTTCGATTTGGTCACCAACACGTACGTCATTGTAGTTCTTAACGCCGATACCACATTCCATGCCGTTACGAACATCAGCAACATCGTCTTTAAAGCGACGAAGTGACTCAAGTTCACCTTCATAGATAACAACGTTTTCACGTAGTACACGGATTGGAGCGCTACGTTTAATAACACCTTCAGTAACCATACAACCAGCGATTGCGCCAATTTTTGGAGACTTGAATACGTCACGAACTTGAGCAAGACCAATGATTTCTTGTTTAAACTCTGGCGCTAGCATACCTGACATTGCTTGTTTAACTTCGTCAATCAAGCTGTAGATTACGCTGTAGTAACGTAGGTCTAAGTTTTCAGTCTCGATAACTTTACGAGCTGAAGCATCAGCACGAACGTTAAAGCCAACTACAATTGCGTTAGACGCTGCAGCTAGTGTTGCATCAGTTTCGGTAATACCACCAACACCTGAACCAACAATCTTCACTTTCACTTCATCAGTAGAAAGTTTAGTTAGTGAATCAGAGATTGCTTCGATAGAACCTTGAACGTCTGCTTTAAGTACCACGTTAACTTCAGAAACATCGCCTTCAGTCATGTTAGTAAACATGTTTTCAAGCTTAGCTTTTTGCTGACGTGCTAGTTTAACATCGCGGAACTTACCTTGACGGTATAAAGCAACTTCACGCGCTTTACGCTCATCTTTAACTACAGTCGCTTCGTCGCCTGCAGCTGGAATACCAGAAAGACCTAAAATCTCAACTGGAATAGATGGACCAGCTGACTTAATGTCTTTACCGTTTTCATCGCGCATTGCACGAACACGGCCATACTCAAGACCACATAATACAATGTCACCTTGGTTAAGCGTACCAGATTGAACAAGTACTGATGCTACTGGACCACGGCCTTTATCAAGACGAGATTCAATAACAACACCAGCCGCCATACCTTCAGTAGGTGCAGAAAGCTCTAAAAGTTCAGATTGGTTCAATACTGCTTCAAGAAGGTCGTCAATACCTAAGCCAGTTTTAGCTGAGATATGAACGTACTGCGTATCGCCGCCCCATTCTTCTGGAATAACGTCTAGTACAGCAAGTTCGTTTTTAACACGATCTGGATCTGCGCCTTCTTTATCCATTTTGTTTACTGCGATGATTAAAGGAACGCCAGCTGCACGAGCATGCTGTACCGCTTCTTTAGTTTGTGGCATAACGCCATCATCTGCTGCAACTACTAGGATTACGATATCAGTCGCTTTAGCACCACGAGCACGCATTGAAGTAAATGCAGCATGTCCTGGTGTATCTAAGAAGGTGATCATGTGACCGTTTACATCAACATGGTATGCACCAATATGCTGTGTAATACCACCGGCTTCGCCAGAAGCAACCTTCGCAGAACGAATGTAATCAAGAGTTGATGTTTTACCATGGTCAACGTGACCCATTACAGTTACTACTGGAGCACGTGGCTCTGACTTACCATCTTCGTGGCGGTCATTAAGTACTGTTTGCTCTAATTCGTTTTCTTTAACAATGATAACCTTGTGACCCATTTCTTCTGCAACTAATTGTGCAGCTTCTTGGTCAATCACTTGGTTAATAGTAACCATGTCACCCATTTTCATCATTGTTTTAACAACTTCAGCGCCTTTAACGGCCATGCGTGATGCAAGCTCAGCTACTGTAATTGTTTCGCTAATACGCACTTCATTTTTAACATCAACAGTTGGTTTTTGGAAACCATGTTGTAATGATGCAGGTGCTTTTAACTTAGACTTGTTACGGCCTCTTGACGCTGCAAATTTATCTTTTGCTGGCGCTTTTTTCTTTTTCTTAGCACGGCGTGTACCTTGCTCATCACGAGCATCGGCAACATCTTCTGCTTCACGTGCATAAGTAGAAGTCGTAAGATGGTGATCCGCTGTTTCTTCGCGTTTCTTACGTTCTTCTTCTTCTTTCTTCCAGCGTGCCGAGTTTTCTTCAGCTAGCTTTCTTGCTTCTTCTGCTTGACGTTTCGCTTCTTCTTCAGCTTTCTTCAATGCGGCCTCTTCTGCTTCTTTTTGCAGACGCTCAGCTTCTATGCGATCTTTCTCAGACTTAGCACTTTGCTCTGGGGTCATCTGCTTTTGTTTCGCTTTACGCTCTGCATCAGCTTTGCGTTTAGCTTCTTCTTTGGCTTTACGGTCGGCTTCTTCTTTCGCTTTGCGTTCTGCCTCTTGTTTCGCTTTTAATTCTGCGGCTTCTTGGTCAGCTTTTTGCTGCTCTTCAAGACGCACTTTTTCTTCAGCAGCTAAGCGAGCTTGCTCTTGTTCTTGTTCCATTGCGCTTTTCTTCACGTAAGTACGTGTTTTGCGAACTTCAACTTGAACATCTTTTGCTTTACCAGTAGAGCCCGTAACACTTAAAGTGCTTTTGCTCTTACGTTGTAAAGTCATACGCGCTGGGCCATCTGAACCTGTACCGCCATGATGCTTGCTTAAATGATCAAGTAACGTTGCTTTTTCAGCTTCTGTTACGTTATCAGTTGCTTGCTTAGTGATACCTGCTTGTGAAAACTGCTGTAGCAATTTATCAACAGTCGTACCTATATCGCCGGCTAGTTTTTCAACATTTACTTCTGCCATAGTGTGTAATACCTCCGTTAATAAATTACTCGTCTGCAAACCAACAAATGTTTCGTGCAGCCATAATCAGTTCACCCGCTTTTTCAGATGAAAGTTCTGTGATATCAACTAATTCGTCAATACCTTGCTCTGCCAAGTCTTCAAGTGTAACAACACCCTTGCTTGCCATAACAAATGCTAAGTGACGCTCTAAACCTTCAAGCGCAAGTAAGTCTTCAGCTGGCTCTGCGCCATCTAAGCTTTCTTCCGTTTTAAGTGCTTTAGTTGTCAATGCATCTTTTGCGCGTGAGCGCAGTAAATCTACAGTCTCTTCATCAAGACCATCAATTTCTAAAAATTCAGACGCTGGTACATACGCCACTTCTTCAAGTGTCGAGAAACCTTCGTTGATAAGTAATGATGCAAACTCATCATCAATTTCTAAATTTTCAGTGAATAAGTTAAGTAACTTATCAGATTCAGCTTCATTTTTAGTACGCATGTCTTCAACAGTCATTACGTTTAGTTCCCAGCCAGTTAACTGACTTGCTAAACGAACGTTTTGACCATTACGACCAATTGCTTGCGCTAGGTTATCTGCTTCTACAGCGATATCCATTGAGTGAGTGTCTTCATCCATTACGATTGAAGCAACTTCTGCTGGCGCCATTGCATTGATAACAAATTGTGCCGGGTTGTCATCGTAAAGTACGATATCAACACGCTCACCGCCAAGTTCTGACGATACAGCCTGAACTCGTGCGCCACGCATACCAACACATGCACCAATTGGGTCAATGCGTTTGTCGTTAGATTTAACAGCAATTTTAGCGCGTGAACCTGGATCACGTGCTGCTGCACGTAATTCAATCATCTCTTCGCCAATTTCTGGCACCTCAATGCGGAATAATTCCATTAGCATTTCAGGTTTAGAGCGCGTTACAAATAATTGTGCACCGCGTGCTTCAGGCTTAACTTCATATAAAAGACCACGGATACGGTCACCCGGGCGGAAGTTTTCACGTGGTAACATGTCATCACGGTAAATTACCGCTTCTGCGTTGTTACCTAAATCAAGTACGATTGCATCGCGAGTTGCTTTTTTAACAACACCCGTTACCAGCTCGCCTTCTTGATCTTTGTATGCTTCAACAACTAAAGCGCGCTCAGCTTCACGTACTTTTTGTACGATAACTTGCTTAGCCATTTGTGTTGTAATACGGTCAAATTTGATTGAGTCGATTTGCTCTTCAACATAATCACCCATTTGCAAATCAGGTTCTTCAACCTGTGCTGCTTCTAGAGTGATTTCGCTGTATGGGTTCTCTAAAGAACCATCTTCTAATACAGCGGCAATCTGCCAACGACGGAACGTATCGTAATCACCGGTTTTACGGTCAATTGCTACGCGTACTTCAATTTCGCCATCGTGTTTTTTCTTTGTAGCTGTCGCTAAAGCGAACTCTAGAGCTTCAAAAATCTTTTCTTTTGGAACCGCTTTCTCATTGGAAACGGCTTCAGCAACCAATAATATCTCTTTTGCCATGGGTAATGCCTCGCTTGCCCTATTCCTTCGCACTCGAATTTAAAACTTCGCGATTAAATTCGCACGTTCGATGTTACTAAGCATGATCAGATGCTCTGCACCATCGCTAGATAGTGTGATCATATCGCTGCTAACTGCTACTAAGTCGCCTTTAAAATTACGACGACCATCCTGTGGAAGTTTAGTACGCACGCGTACTTCCTCTCCTTGCGCCTGCTCGTAGTGATCTTGTTTGAATAATAGACGATCAACACCAGGAGACGATACTTCCAAATCATATTCATTTGTAATTGGGTCTTCGACGTCTAAAATCGCACTAATTTGGCGACTTGCATCCGCACAGTTATCAACTGAGATCCCATCCTCATGAGCAATATATACTCTTAAGGTAGAATGGCGACCCGCTTGCACAAATTCAAGACCATGCAATTCAAAGCCTAACATTTCTACCGCAGGCGTTAACATGGTTACTAAATCTTGTTCAAGTTTTGTCACGAAAATCCTCCATACAAACAAAAAAAGGGCTTATAGCCCTAAAATACTGAGTTTAAGTTTTAATTTGATGACAATTGCCACAAATCGCAAGGTGCAGATACAACAACGCCCCGAACCAAGCGGGGCGTCACACCAATAAAGCATAAAACTGTGTGGCCTAGGGCCAAGCTTGGTTGCGAGTCAGTAAACTGACCTAATTAAACTACATAGTCTAAAACGCAAAACGCGCATTACTTAGAATGCGCGATATAAATTAGTAAGGTAATACCTACTAGTAGAATTGGTTGCGGGAGCCGGATTTGAACCGACGACCTTCGGGTTATGAGCCCGACGAGCTACCAGACTGCTCCATCCCGCGCCAATAGATATCAAACTTTAAATTTAATATCGCTGTTAGCTGTTTTACAACATGCTAAACAATGGCCGCTATTATAAGGATGTACGGGATGATTAGCAACTATAATACGCAATTAGTTTGTAAAATTTCCAATTCGTCAAGATGCTAATTTAATGTATATATAAGTAACATAAGTAATCAATCAATCAATTTTATAAAATGCTGTCTCTAAATTATTAAATATTACAGCTTATTATTTTTGAGTGAAAATCAAACAAACTAAATTTGAGCTACCTTAGTACCTTCTAGATGCTTACAATTTACTAGAAAATAAATTGATATAACTAAAACCCATACTTTAACACTAAAAAAACGTGCAGAATTTTATCTGCCCGCTATAATCAATTTTATGCCACTTAATAATAATAGTTATTACTCACTGCAGCGAGATAAAAATGAACCAACAACAATCAGCATTGTTAAATAACTTAACAATTATTAAGCCAAATTTTCATGCATTCACGGCTCGATTTCACAGTAAATTGGCTGAATCTAGCATTGAAATGAATTACCCAACAGCCTTACAATTTAACGAAAAGAGTTTTACCCTTTTTTGTGTGTTAGAACGAATTGTTAAACATTTAGATAAGCCAGCATCGGTAGCTCCTTTTTTAGCACATCATTTAATGTACCTAAAAAAAAGCAGTGTTTCGCAAAGTGACATTGCACTATTATCTGATGCGTTTTACGAAACCCTTAAAGAGCACCTTGGTAAACACTTTACTCCTGAGAGCCAGCTCGCTTGGAAAAAAGCCCTTAAATATTTTGAAAACTTTGCCAGCAATATTCTATTTAATGTATCTAATGTGGTTTCGTTACAACAAAAAATGCAGCAAAAGCAAAGTAATAAAATTTAAATATAAAATTTTAGGGGTGGCAATTTAACTTACTTAACCTCCCCATTAATTAAACTCATTTGCACACCATGATCCAACACGCCTTTATTGCCTTGATAATCGGTTAAGCCTTTTTGCTCTATTCACTCGTAGTTAAATAGTAAAACGATCCTTTAATTAAATACGTCCGTATAAAAAAATTTGGCTTTACTATGACCCATCACAAAACACTCAGACTAATACTAGGCGATCAGCTAAACCCATCTCATTCATGGTACAAGCAAAAAGACGACGACACGCTTTACCTCATCGCAGAACTAAAACAAGAAACTGACTACGTTAAACATCACATTCAAAAACTGTGTGCTTTTTTTAATGCTATGGAAAACTTTGCAACTGCATTAAACACGGCAGGTTTTAATGTTTTACATTTAACACTTGATGATACCGATGACGACAAGGACTTGATTGAATTACTCAAGCGAGTTGCCGATAAATACCAATGCGACTCTATTGAATATCAATACCCTGACGAGTTTAGGCTAAAATCTCAATTAGCTAAGTTTAAAAGTGATAGCTCATTAAATGTAATTGCTACAGATACTGAACACTTTTTATTACCGTTCACCGATATAAAAACACGCTTTACAAAAAACAAGCATGTAACAATGGAGCACTTTTATCGTGCTATGCGTAAGCAATTTAATATATTAATTGATGATGCAAAGCCAACTGGTGGCAAATGGAATTTTGATAGTAATAATCGTAATAAATTTTCCAAAAAAGACTTAGCCGACATCCCAGAGCCTAAGTTATTCAATACTGATGTTAGCAGCATTATTTCTCGTTTAAATAAACACAACGTCGCTTATTTGGGTGAAATAAATGAACATTCACTGGAGTGGCCAACAACGCGTAAACAAGCGATTGAATCTCTTGAATACTTTTGTGAGCACTTACTTAGTCGCTTTGGTCACTTTCAAGATGCGATGACAGATCAAAGTAAAAACAATACCAGCCTGTACCATAGCCGTTTATCGTTTGCCCTAAACGCAAAAATACTCCACCCGTTATATGTAATCAAACGTGTAATAAGCGAATACGAACAAAGACCCAATGAAATATCCCTCTCGCAAGTAGAGGGCTTTACCAGGCAAATATTAGGCTGGAGAGAGTATGTACGTGCCATTTATTGGATTAACATGCCCGACTACGCAGTTAAAAATCAATTACAAGCCAAAAATAAACTGCCATCTTATTTTTGGAACAGCTCTACAAAAATGAATTGTCTAAGCCACTCACTCAAGCAAAGCCTTGAAACCGCTTATGCTCATCATATTCAGCGCCTAATGGTTATTGGGAACTTTTGCATGCTTACAGGAATAAACCCTGATGACGTAGACAACTGGTACTTAGGCGTTTATATAGATGCCATAGAATGGGTAGAAATGCCCAACACCCGAGGCATGAGTCAGTTTGCCGATGATGGAATAATTGCAACAAAGCCTTATGCTGCAAGCGGTAACTACATTAATAAAATGAGCGATTACTGCAAAAGCTGTCAGTACGATGTTAAACAAAAAGTAGGAGATAAGGCCTGCCCGCTAAATAGCTTGTATTGGCATTTCATGAATAGACACAGAGACAGGCTAGAGAAGAACCCACGTATTGGTATGGTATATAAAAACTGGGATAAACAAGATGAAACACTTCAAGAACAAACGCTGCAACAAGCAACCTACTACCTTAATAATTTAGAAGCGCTTTAAGTAAAAAAACCGCCTCAAATGAGGCGGCTAAATAATCAGGGGAATATGTACTTTAGAAGACTATTTACCTTCTATTAGATTGCTATTACCAATTTCTATTTTACGTGGTTTAAGTGCTTCAGGAATTTCACGCTGTAACTCTATGCTTAATAAGCCGTTAGCTAAATCGGCACCAAGTACTTTTACATGGTCTCCAAGCTGAAACTTACGTTCAAAGTTACGCTCTGCTATACCTTGATGAATAAACTTACGTTCATTATTTTCATCTTTATTAGCTTTAATACCTGCAACTTTTAATGTGTTGTTTTCTGACTCAATGGTTAATTCACTATCACTAAAACCAGCAACGGCCATAGTGATTCTGTATTTGTCTTTATCGAGTGCTTCTATATTGTAAGGAGGAAAACTAGGCTGCTTGTCTGTATTAGCTGCCGCATCCATAAGTGATGCTAAATGTTCGAAGCCGATAAATGAACGATAAAGTGGTGATAAGTCTACTGTACGCATAATAATATCCTCATATTTAAGCGATATTTTGCATGTGCTTTTCTATTGAACAAGCTCAAGCAAAGTTTAATTAATAATATAAATTTCAATTGTTTAAGTTTAATTTAGGACCCATCAGGCGTCCTACTTAACTATATATGGACGGTAAAATTGTTTTCAAGTAAATTTATTAAAAATAAATAAAAAAGGCACTGAAGA
>NZ_PJBK01000078.1:0-25799 GCF_002836155.1 Pseudoalteromonas sp. GutCa3
AATAAGCTTTAGCTCATTAAGCATTGGTGCATCCATTTTTCGTTACTGAGTATGTTTTTATAAAGCGCGAGTTGGTTTTGTGCTCGCTCTAAATTATGCTCTGCATGAGCCACTTTAAAGTACACATCGTTATTTAAGTAATCAGTTAAAAAGCGCACACTTAACATGAGCGGCATTATTTTAGCGCCTAACAGCAGGCTTTCTTGTTCTTTTGTACTCATGCTGCTTTTTAATGGCGTTACATAGCCTTTAACAATGGCTGAAAATATATCTTTTCGAATAATAACGTTGTGTAAGTTTGTTGAATCCTCGGCTTCGGGGGAGCAGAAAGTGCGTACCATGTCGCCAAAATCATAAAGCCTAAATCCCGCCATGCAGGTATCTAAATCAATCACTGCTTTTGCTTTGTGAGTTGCACTACAAAACAGCATATTATTTATTTTTGTATCGTTATGACACACTCTAAGTGGTATCTGCTTAGCTATGCTATTAAGCTCGGTGATTAAATGTTGCTGCGATAAGCAATATTCTATTTCGTCAGCGCAGTGCTTTACTCTATTTACAGAGTTATTTGTGATTGCGATATTTAATTGCTCAAAGCGCATCGCTAAGTTGTGAAAATCAGGAATTACAGTATGTAGTTGTTGTGTATCAAAATCTTGTAATGCATGAGCGAATACGCCAAAGGCGTAAGCCGCTTGCTCGCTCTGTTGCGCATTTTTAACAACGTCTTCGCTGTAACTGTCATTAATATAGCTAAGGACGCGATAATGCGCGCTATCAATTTCTATTAAGTGTTCGTTGTTTTGTATGGCTATATGCTTAACTGTTTCAAGGGGGTAGTTGCTTTGTAGTTGTTTGGTATTTAAATGCTGCTCAATTAGTTTTGCATTACTTACTAACTGAGCAGGGTATTTAAATACCTCAGTATTAAGTTTTTGCACAATAAACTGTTTATCAATACACGTAAGTAGCCATGTACTATTTATATGGCCGCTACCAATCACACTAACTTGAGTTAACTCAGGATTTAATGCTAATTGTTCGCTTAGCTTATTTTGTATTGAGATGTTCATTGTGCTCACTTATGCCCTTTTTTTATGCGTATCGGGCTACTATTTTCTCGATAATTTCAGCATTAGCTTCAGGAAAATCATAATTTTCTAATTCACTAATTGCTACCCATTCACTAGGTTGCCCTTCAGCGCCATGTGCTTCACCGCTAAAGTTACTTACTACGTGTACATCTAATTTAACGCACTTATCGCCGTAGTCATGTTCAATCACCATAAGTTGACTAGAGCTGTGAATTGTTAATCCAACTTCTTCAGTAAGCTCGCGTTTAAGTGCAACAAAAACACTTTCACCTGCTTCTACTTTGCCACCAGGAAATTCCCATAAACCGCCTTGATGTTGTTCATCTGCGCGTTTACAAATGAATATAGCGTTATTTTTCTTAATAACACCAACAGCTACATGTACAATTTCTATAGTCATTACTTTAAAACTCCATAAAAAAAAGCGACGCTAGCGCCGCTTTTTAATAAGCTAATAACAATACTGGGCTATTTTAATTTACCGCAACATTGTTTGAATTTTTGACCTGATTTACAAGGACAAGGGTCATTACGACCTACTTTTGGTTCTGTACGAGCCATTACAGTAGCTGTTTCTGGTGCTGGCGCTTCGCCACCTACTTGCTCAGCTTCTTCATGTTGGTATTCGCGAGGAGCATTTTCACTTTTACGGTGTTGCTCTTCTACTTTTTCAACATCTTCTTCTGCGCGTACTTGTACTTTACTTAGGATGCTTACAACATCTACTTTCAAGTTTTCAAGCATTTCAGAAAACAGCTCAAACGATTCACGCTTATACTCTTGCTTAGGATTCTTTTGCGCGTAACCACGTAAATGAATACCTTGACGTAAGTGATCCATAGCAGCAAGGTGATCTTTCCAATGCTGATCAAGACTTTGTAGCATAATCGCTTTTTCGAATTGACGTAAAACAGAATCGCCAACTTGCTCTTCTTTTTGCTTGTATGACTGCTCAACCGCCTGCTCAATACGCTCACGAAGTTTTTCTTCGTATAGTTTATTGTCATCTGCTAACCATTGAGTGATTGGCAACTCAAGTAAGAAGTCTTGTTTTAAACGCTCTTCAAGGCCAGGAATATCCCACATTTCAGCAAGGCTTTGCGGTGCAATGTACTGATCAATTACACTAGCAAGAACATCACCACGAATTGCTGTGATAGTCTCTGAAATATCGCCTTCTTCAAGTAGCTCATTACGTTGAGAGTAAACAACGCGACGTTGATCGTTTGCTACATCATCGTACTCAAGCAATTGCTTACGAACATCAAAGTTACGTGCTTCTACTTTACGCTGTGCATTTTCAATCGCACGGTTTACCCATGGATGTTCAATTGCTTCACCGCGTTGCATACCTAGTTTACGCATCATGTTAGTCATGCGTTCACCAGCGAAGATACGCATTAGTGCATCGTCCATCGATAGGTAGAAACGGCTAGAACCGGCGTCACCTTGACGACCAGAACGACCACGTAATTGGTTATCTATACGACGAGATTCGTGACGTTCAGTACCAATGATATGTAAACCGCCGGCATCAATTACTGCATCATGGCGAATTTTCCAAGCTGCTTTAATTTCAGCAATTTGCTCAGCAGTTGGGTTTTCAAGTTTTTCAACTTCACTGTTCCAGTTACCACCTAACACGATATCGGTACCACGACCGGCCATGTTGGTTGCAATTGTTACTGTACCTGGTAGGCCAGCATCTGAAACGATATCTGCTTCTTGCGCATGAAATTTGGCATTAAGTACGTTGTGCTTAATTTTTTCTTTGCGTAAAAACTGTGATAAATACTCGGAGCTTTCAATTGAAATAGTACCTACAAGTACCGGTTGTCCGCGGTCTTGGCAGTCTTTAATGTCAATTAAAATTGCTTCGTATTTTTCTTCTTGCGTTAGGTAAACTAAGTCGGCGCGATCA
Organism: Pseudoalteromonas sp. GutCa3; assembly: GCF_002836155.1. NCBI lineage: Bacteria > Pseudomonadati > Pseudomonadota > Gammaproteobacteria > Alteromonadales > Pseudoalteromonadaceae > Pseudoalteromonas > Pseudoalteromonas sp. GutCa3. The sequence continues at coordinate 3,019 of NZ_PJBK01000078.1, forward strand.
TCACGAACCATTGGCTTATTAGTTGGCATAACAACAGTATCTAGGCCGTAGATAGATTGAAACTCAAAAGCTTCAGTATCGGCAGTACCTGTCATACCTGCTAGTGTTTCGTATAAACGGAAGTAGTTTTGGAACGTAATAGATGCAAGTGTTTGGTTTTCGTTCTGAATATTTACACCTTCTTTAGCTTCAACAGCTTGGTGTAAACCTTCTGACCAACGACGACCTTCCATTGAACGACCAGTATGCTCATCGATAATGATTACTTCGTTTTCTTTTACTACGTAATCAACATCTTTTTGGTATAGCTTGTGAGCACGAAGGGCCGCATAAACGTGACTTAGTAGCGTAATGCTTGCTGCTGAGTAAAGCGAATCACCTTCTTCAATTAAGCCGCGTTCAGTAAGTAGCTCTTCTACTTTAATTTGACCACGTTCTGTTAAATGAACTTGCTTAGACTTTTCATCAATAGTGTAATCGCCGTCGCCTTCAACACCTTCTTCGTCTTCTTTTTCTTGAAGTTCAAGTAAAGGAACGATGGTATTTATTTCAGTGTATAGCTCAGAGCTGTCCTCAGCTGGGCCTGAAATAATAAGCGGAGTACGCGCTTCATCAATTAAGATTGAATCCACTTCATCGACTACGGCATAAAATAATGGACGCTGAACACGTTCATCAATGCTAAAAGCCATATTATCGCGAAGGTAGTCAAAACCAAATTCGTTATTTGTACCGTACGTAATGTCAGCAGTATAAGCTAGCTTCTTCTGCTGTGGCATCATACCCGGTACGTTACAGCCTACAGTAAGGCCTAAAAATTCAAATAACGCACGGTTGGTTTCAGCATCACGTTTAGCAAGGTAGTCATTCACAGTAATTACGTGAACACCTTTGCCTGTTAAGCCGTTTAAATAAGCTGGTAGGGTCGCTGTTAGTGTTTTACCTTCACCGGTACGCATTTCTGCAATGCGACCTTGATGTAAAACCATACCACCTAATAACTGCACGTCGAAATGACGCATGCCATTTACACGCTTTGACGCTTCACGTACCACAGCAAAAGCTTCAGGTAGGATATCGTCAAGGCCTTGTCCGTTATCGTAACGTTCTCTAAACTCAGCTGTTTTAGCTCTTAAATCTTCATCAGAAAGCGCTTCAAGTTGCGTTTCTAGCGCATTGATTAGCGCGACCGTCTTTCTTAAGTTTTTAATAGTGCGGTCATTGCGACTACCAAAAAGCTTGGTAAATAAATTAGATATCATGATAAAACCGTTACAATGTATTCTTTGTCAGCCGAGTATCGGCTAACCCATTTTTAACAATTGGTAATTAATATGTGCTTTTAAATAACACTTAGAACATATTAATTAGCAATATTGTATTAAACCGCTCAAAAAGCACTGTTTATTACGTGCGCTACTATACCAGACTCTGCCAAACAACAAACTATCTCAATAAAAAGATCTGTGTATAAAATCGAAAAATTTGATCTGGTTCGTAAAAATAACTTTGTATTACTCAATTACAGTAAAAATAGTAGCGAACTGTAAAGATATGGTGCTAAATAAATTAAAAACAAGGGTTATAGCTGCGCTTAAGTTTGACGCTTAAACACAGCTATTAAATGAGTGTTTTATAATTTAAATTGGTTAACCGTTTTGTTAAGTGCCGCAGCTAGATCACTTAAGTCACGAGCTTCGTCAGCGAGGGTATGTGCATGGTCAGCGGTACTGTTCACTAAGTTATTAATTGCCGAAAGGCTCGTATTAATATCTTCAGCAACGACTGTTTGCTCCTCAGTTGACGTGGCTATTTGATGACTTTGGTCTTGTACTTTAGTGACCGACTGCGCAATATTGTGAAGTGAGCTAAGTACTTCTTTAGTTTGCAGTACTGAGCCCTCGGTTTGATCTTGTCCTTGTTGCATCATCACTGAGGCCTGTTGAGCTATTTGCTGCAAGCGCGAAATCATATTACGAATATCGTCAGTTGATTCTTGTGTGCGACTTGCTAGTGAGCGTACTTCATCAGCAACAACGGCAAAGCCTCGACCGTGTTCACCGGCACGAGCTGCCTCTATAGCTGCATTAAGTGCAAGTAAGTTGGTTTGATCGGCAATTGAATTGATTACATCGACTAATGCGCCAATATTATTACTTTCTTGCTCAAGGCCTGCAACCACTTTAGATGCTTCGCCAATATGCAACGCCAGTTCAGTCATTACTTTTTGCGCCTGTGTAGAACGGCTTGCACCTTCAGCTGTAATTGCCTGAACTTCTTCAGCTGCGTTATTTGTATGTTGTGCATTACGTGATATTTCAAGCACAGTAGTCGCCATTTCAGTTACCGCGGCGCTGACGCTATCAACTTGCTGCTTCTCTTGCTGAATTTCAGAATTAGTTTGCTCAGAAACATGTCTTAGCTGAGCTGCTGCATTACTTAGCTGTTCTGCTTGCGCTGCGGTTTCTAGCATCATGGCGCGTAATTTATCAATAAAAGTGTTCATATGATTGGCCAGCTGTCCCACTTCATCTTGGCTATTAATATCAATTTTTTGAGTAAGGTCGCCTTCACCCGATGCTATATCACGCATAATGTGCGTAAGTGTTGTGATGGGTTTTGAAATCATATGGGTAGCCCATAAAATCATGGCTAATATAATAATTAAGATAATAACTACTGCAGTTGTTGTTGCGGTTACTGCGGCATTTACGGGCTCTTCAATCATGCTAGTAGGAATAAGTAGACCTACATACCAATCTATATAAGGCTGATCTAGCTGTAAGCGATGGTAAACCACATAAAACTGCTCACCTTTAAAAGTAACCATTTGGCTGCCTTTAAGGTTATTTCGCATTTGTGTATTTAATTCTTTAAAGCCTGCTGTATCTGTAAATTGTTGCTGAAGCGCATCGAGTCCTTCTTTACCGTTTGCACCTTCATCTGTAATTGAAAGTTTGTGTCCAGTGGCTTTTGAAAAGTGAACTACTTTTTGATTTCCATCGAGTAAAAATCCATAACCTTGGCCGTTAAAGCGAATATTTTCGACCATGTCGTTAATTTTGTTTAGTTGTAAATCAACACCGCCCATACCAATGAGTTTACGCTGTGCGTTATAAACAGGTTGTTGTACTACTGCGGATGCTACGCCTGTGGTTAAATCAACAGAGATTGGACCTACGTAAAGTTTGTTAACTTGCATGGCTTCTTGCCACCAACCACGCTTGTAGGCGTAATAAGGCTGGCCGTTGTAGTGACTTGTACGTTCATTTTCTTTAAAGTATTCACCGGTGGTTGCTGAGGCAAAAAAGGCCGATAAAATGTTTTCGTCGTTTGAGCTTAAACGCACAAAGTCTTGGTTTACTTCGTTGTAACCTGACGCGCTTTCGAGTGCTTGATCGCGAGTATCCCAATTTTCAAAAAAGTTGATTAAATGTGGGTTATTAACAAAGGTTGATACCATTTTACCGTACATTGCAAAGTAACTTTGCATTGAAAGTTGCTCGGTCTGTAGATAACTTTGCGCTTCGTTTTCTATGTTTTCTCTAGAGAGGTTGGCAATGTGTTTAACAAAAAATGTTGAGGCAATAATTAGTAAAACGGTAATTGTTCCACCAATCAATAATAATATTTTCTTCCGTAATGATAAATTATTTAGCATGAGTACGCATATTTTTATTATTTATGAAATTATATCTAATCATATCTTACTTAAAATCTCTATAAAGTTAGATAGAAAGAACTAATTATGCGTTTAAAATAAAGGCTTATACAAAAATGACAAATAAAAGTAATGAATTAGTAGTATTAGGTGCAGGTTGGTTAGGACATGCGTTATGCGTAAGTGCGCAAAAAGCTGATTGGCAAGTACAAGGAACGCATAGAACAGATATACACGAGTTTGACTTTGAGCGTCAGTTTACACTTGAAGATGGGCAATTAAGACATCAAGTTGATTTACAAAATGCTTATTGGGTATGTGCTATTCCACCACGTAGCAGGCACAGTGAAAGTAATTATCCTGAAACACTCACCGCAGCGCTTAAGCTTTCAAAGGAGTTAAACGCAAAGGGCTTTTTATTATGCTCGTCAACCGGGGTATACGATCAAGAGCCTGGTGTATATAGCGAAAGTTGCGATATTTCATGCACAAACGAGCGCCAAATAAAGCTCTATGAGGCAGAAGAGCAAGTACTTGAGCAAGACGGGAAAGTGCTGCGTTTAGCTGGATTACTAGGGCCTAATAGAGAACCTGGTCGTTTTGTGGCAGGCAAAGAGCTTAATACATCAAGTGAGCAAGTAGTAAATATGGTGCACCAACAAGATGTAATTAATGCTATCTTTGCGGTGATAGAGCACTGGCAAGTAGGGCAAAATATTTATAATGTTGTTAATCCTGCGCACCCGACAAAAGCTGAATACTACGCAGTGAAGTGTGCAGAACATGGTGGCGAGTTACCACGCTTTACCAGTGATGATAAAGCTGAGCGCAAAGTTATTGGCTCAGCTATTGAAGCGCTAGGCTTTACTTACCAATATGGTATTTAATATGCTGAAGGCAGGGGACTGCTCTCTATGAAGTCGCATAGCTTACCTTCACTTAGTAATGTATTAGCAGCTTCGATATCGGGAGCAAAGTAGCGGTCTTTATCATAATAACTCACATGCTCGCGTAATAACGCTTTAGCGCTTTGCACTTTATTTGATGGTTCAAGCGGCTTTCTAAATTCTAGCCCTTGAACCGATGCTAACCATTCTATTGCCAAAACACCTTGGGTATTATTGGCCATTTCATCTAAGCGCCTTGCTGCAAAGGTTGCCATAGATACATGATCTTCTTGATTTGCAGATGTAGGCAAGCTATCGACCGAAGCCGGATGTGCTAATGATTTGTTTTCTGACGCAAGCGCAGCAGCGGTTACTTGAGCAATCATAAAACCTGAATTTACCCCGCCGTTTTCAACCAAAAATGGCGGTAACTTAGATAGGTTTGAGTCAATAAGTAATGCAATTCGTCTTTCTGCTAAAGCACCAATTTCGGCAATCGCAATAGCGAGGTTATCGGCAGCCATTGCAACGGGTTCTGCATGAAAATTCCCTCCAGAAATGATGTCGCCTACATCGGCAAAAACTAGCGGATTATCGGTTACACCGTTTGACTCGCATAGCAACACTTCTGCGGCTTGGCGTATCTGAGTTAGGCAAGCACCTAGCACTTGAGGTTGGCAGCGAAGGCAGTATGGATCTTGTACTTTTTCACAATTGACGTGGGAATCACTAATTTGAGAGTGCGTATCGAGTAGCTCTCTAAATACTTGAGCGGTGTCTATTTGTCCGCGCTGACCACGAATATCATGAATACGTGCATCAAATGGCGCGCGACTGCCCATTGCAGCTTCTATGCTTATCGAGCCGATAACGCAGCTTTGTGCATATAAGTTCTCGCTTCTAAATAGGCCTTGTAGTGCAAACGCAGTTGACGCTTGTGTGCCATTTAATAATGCTAAGCCTTCTTTAGCTGCAAGGGTAAGAGGTTCAAGCCCCGCTATTTTTAACCCTTGTGCTGCACTAATTATTTTTCCTTTATGTCGCATTTGACCTTCAGCTAATAAAGGTAGGCACATATGCGCAAGAGGGGCTAAATCCCCCGATGCCCCCACGGAGCCCTTTTTAGGCACGCACGGATATACTTCGCTACTAAGCAGCTGCATAAAAAATTGGATTACTTGCAGGCGAATACCCGAGTAGCCGCGCGAAAGCGAGTTTACTTTTAAGGTGATCATTAACCTTACTGTGCTGTCATCCATGTATTCGCCAATGCCCGCAGCGTGTGAAAGCACAATGGAGCGCTGTAATAATTCAAGTTCGTCGTCGGCTATTTTGGTATTAGCTAATAACCCAAAGCCGGTGTTAATCCCGTATACAGTGCGGTGCTCATTAATAACGTTTTGAACGGTTTGTGCGCTGGCAGCTATTTGTGATTCAGCATGCTGTACAAGGCTTAACTTTACTGGTGAATTATTAATTTTTCTTAGCGTGTTTAAATTAAGTGAGCCTGGAGTGAGAGTAAGTTCGAACATGATTATTCCTTGTCTAACATTGGTAGGTCTAAATTTTGTTCTTTAGCGCAGTTCTTTGCTATGTCGTATCCAGCATCAGCATGGCGCATTACACCCGTTGCAGGGTCGTTCCAAAGTACGCGAGCAATACACTCTTTAGCTTCATTTGTACCATCGGCAACAATAACCACACCAGAGTGCTGACTAAAGCCCATACCTACACCGCCGCCATGATGAAGGGACACCCAAGTAGCGCCACTTGCTGTATTAAGCAGTGCATTGAGTAATGGCCAATCCGATACCGCATCAGAGCCATCTTTCATACTTTCTGTTTCGCGGTTAGGGCTGGCAACTGAGCCAGAGTCGAGGTGATCGCGACCAATAACGATAGGGGCTTTAAGTTCGCCATTTTTAACCATTTCGTTAAAGGCCAATGCAAGGCGTGCTCTATCTTTTAAACCTACCCAACAAATACGTGCAGGTAGCCCTTGAAATTGAATACGTTCACGGGCCATATCAAGCCAGTTATGCAAATGTGCATCATCAGGAATAAGCTCTTTTACTTTTGCATCGGTTTTATAAATATCTTCTGGATCGCCTGATAGTGCTACCCATCTAAATGGTCCAATACCTTCACAAAATAAAGGGCGAATATAGGCGGGTACAAATCCAGGAAAATCAAACGCGTTGGTAACACCTTCATCAAACGCCATTTGACGAATATTATTTCCGTAATCAGTAGTGGCGGCACCCGCTTTTTGCAGCGCCAGCATGGCTCTAACTTGGACTGCCATTGATTGTTTAGCAGCTTTTACTACCGCTTTTGGATCTTGCTCACGCATTTTTGCTGCGTGCTCCATTGTCCAGTTTTGTGGTAAGTAACCATTTAATGGATCGTGAGCTGATGTTTGATCTGTGACTACATCAGGTGTAATACCTGTTTTAACCAGTGTACTAAATACATCGGCAGCGTTACCAAGTAGGCCAACTGATAGGGCTTCACCTTTTATGCACGCATCGGTTATTAATTGCAGTGCGTGTTCAAGGTTCGCTGCTTTTACATCAACGTAGCCTGTTTTTATACGAAAATCGATACGGCTTTCATCACATTCAACAACTAGCGCACTAAACCCAGCCATTGTAGCGGCAAGTGGTTGCGCACCGCCCATACCACCAAGGCCACCCGTTAATACCCACTTACCTTTAGCACTGCCTGAAAAATGTTGCTTTGCCATGGCTATAAAGGTCTCGTAAGTGCCTTGTACAATGCCTTGCGAGCCAATATAAATCCAAGAACCCGCTGTCATTTGCCCGTACATCATCAAGCCTTTTTTATCGAGCTCGTTAAAGTGCTCCCAATTCGCCCAGTGTGGAACAAGGTTTGAGTTGGCAATAAGTACACGAGGGGCATTACTGTGGGTTTTAAATACACCAACGGGTTTTCCTGATTGTACAAGCAGAGTTTCGTCGTTTTCGAGTCTATCGAGGGTTTCTATAATTTTGTCATAACTTGGCCAATCACGAGCTGCTCGGCCAATACCACCATATACAACAAGTGCATGAGGATGTTCTGCAACTTCAGGGTCTAGATTATTCATTAGCATGCGCTTAGCAGCTTCAGTTTGCCAGCTTTTAGCACTTATTTTATCGCCATGAGGTGCACGTATTACGCGACTTGTGTCGAGTCGGTTGTTCATGTTTTGCTCCTGTTGTATATACAAGGTGATTTGTTATAAAAAAAGCGCAGTAAGCGCTATTGTTTGTTATTTTTTAAATGTTAAGTGTCCACCTAAGCGATATTTACTGCCTGGTGATACAAGGCGCGCAAAGCTTACAATGCCATTAATAGACCATGTGCGTCGAATAACTTGTAAGCATGGCTCTTCGTTATATAAATTTAACCATTGGCACATTTCGCTGTTTGGCATAATAGCCTCTACGGTATGCCTCGCTTGGGTAAGTGGTGCAACACTAGATAGATACTCATGAGGTGTAAGCGTGCTAAAGTCTTGTTGTAAGTAACCAGCCGCAAGCGCAGGGTTTACAAAACGCTCTTCTAGCTGCAAGGGGCTGTCGTTTTCGTTATGCACGAGTACACTTCGATATACAACACTGTCAATCTCAACACCAAGCGCAATGGCAATAGGTGCGACTGCATTTATTGATTCAAGTATGAGTACACTACAGGTGTAGTTGCCGTTACGTTCTTTTACTTCATCAGCAATGTTTTTTATTTCGAGTAACGATGACTGCGATTTAAATGTGGCTACAAATGTACCTAACCCTTGGCTGCGGGTTAAAATACCTGCCTCGGTTAATTCGCTTAGTGCTCGGCGGGCTGTCATTCTGCTGACACTAAATTGACTACTTAGTTCGTTTTCAGAGGGAACACGTTGGTTTTCTTGCCACGTACCGCTGCGAATTTTATCAACAATGAATTGTTTTATTTGCGCAAATTTAGGTGTCGTCATTAAATTTATGGTTACATTAAAAATAAACTATATAAATAAGATGACACAATTATCTTGTATATACAAGATGGGTTGTTAGACTATATTTTCATCACTCTGGGCGTAAAAAGGGCTGCAAAATGCAAAGTACAACAAAAAATTATGAGTTAGAAGAAATCGACTTACTTTTAACTGATGCCAATATTGCCACTATGGATAGCAATATAAATGCCCCTTATGGCGCAATCGAAAATGCTGCTATAGCTATTAAAAATGGTAAAATTGCGTGGATTGGAGAGCAAGCAACGTTGCCCAGTTTTGATGTATTTGCAACGCCGACATTGAGTATAAAAGGGCAGTGGTTAACGCCGGGCTTAATAGATTGTCATACGCATCTAGTGTTTGCAGGTTCAAGGTCGCAAGAGTTTGAGCAGCGCTTGCAGGGTGTAAGTTATGAGCAAATTGCGGCACAAGGCGGTGGCATAGCAAGTACGGTTAAAGCGACGAGAGCAGCCGACCGTGAACAATTGTTTGTTGATGCAAAAGATCGCTTAAATACGTTGTTAAAAGAAGGTGTAACCACTGTTGAAATAAAGTCAGGCTATGGGCTAGATACTGAAAACGAGATAAAAATATTAGAAGTAGCTCGTTTATTAGGTGAGCATCATCCTATTGATATTAAAACTACTTTTTTAGGGGCGCATGCTCTACCGCCAAAATACAAAGGCCGTGCTGATGAATATATTGATTTGGTATGTACTGACATGCTTGATCAGGTAGTGGCTAATAATCTTGCTGATGCAGTCGATGTATTTTGTGAAAATGTAGGCTTTAGTTATTCGCAAACCAAACGTGTTTTCCAGGCGGCTAAAAAGCATAACCTCCCAGTAAAATGCCATGCTGAGCAGTTATCTAATCAACATGGTGCTGAGCTGGTGGCGCAGTTCAATGGCCTTTCGGCAGATCATATTGAGCATCTCGATGAAGAGGGTGTAAAAGCCATGGCAAACGCTGGGACGGTCGCGGTGTTATTGCCCGGTGCATTTTATTTTTTAAGAGAAACTAAATTCCCACCTATTGAGTTACTTAATCAATATAAAGTACCTATAGCTATTGCGAGTGATTTTAATCCTGGCACTTCACCGCTGTGCTCAGTGCACTTGATGATGAATATGGCATGCACATTGTTTAGATTAACACCCGAGCAAGCATTGGCAGGTGTTACTCGCAATGCTGCTAAAGCACTAGGGTTAGACGACCGTGGTATTTTAAAGGTTGGTGCAAGAGCTGATATTGCGCATTGGCAAATAAGTCATCCATCACAATTAAGTTACCAATTTGGCGTAAATAAACTGTTAAATTTATGGATTTTGGGTAGAATTAACTAGTTTGTATTATTTTTGCCCACATATAATCTGGTTTAAACTTTTTTAGCGAATACGGATGCCGTTAATTTGAACATACTAACCGACAGTAACTTCCCAATATTTTTTAGTGGTGCACTATTGATGGCGATGATTGCCACTTTATTTGCCGTTAAAAATGCCAGTATTAAATTTAGCTATTTATGCACAGCAGCTGTTGGTTTGGCTATTTTGAGCACAGGCGCAGCTTGGCTTGCCATTTTACTTGCCTTTGGATTTTGTTTTCATTTATGGCAAGCCTTCGAGCGAAATAATTGGAGCATGATTATTACCAGCTCAATGGCTGGTCTTTTATTTGTTGTTCTATTTTCAGCTCATTTATTATTGGAAGTTCCGTTATTTTGGGTTGTGTTAGCGATATTATTATTAGCTATTGTTGGCTTTTTAAATGATGAAAGCGCTGAAATAGAAGTCGTGATAGAGCCAGAACCTACAGGTGATGCATTTATTGAAGAGTCTCCGCTTTCGGTTTTTGCAGATAGAAAACAGTTACGTCAAGGTTACTATGCATGGTGCGACAATAAGCAAGTAAGTGCAGCGTTAATCGTTATTCGTCTTGAAGGATTTGAGCAAGTTAACCAGCACATTGGACGTGACTTTGGCGATATACTGTTAGCACAATCGGCTAATCGAATAAAAGAACTGCTTTCAAGTGACGAAATAGTGACTTTAGTTGGGCAAGAAAAGCTAGCCCACTTGGGGGGCCTTAACTTTGCATTTATTTGTAGTTTTGCGAATCAAAAACATTTGCATGAGTTGGTTATTGAACAAATACTGGGTGCAACGCTTAAGCCATTTAATGTCGCTAACTGCACTGTAGAGGTAAAAGCGAGGGCGAGTTATGTTGATTGTAATGAGCAAGACAATAACTTTGATAATTTAATATCGTACGCATACCTAGCACTCGATAGCCACCCAAATCGCAAGGTTGTGCCTTATCATCAACAAATGATGATTGAACTGCGAGAGCAACAAGCGCGACTAAAAGAATTAGCAAATATTGATTTTTCGAGCGAATTAGAACTCTATTTTCAACCTATAATTTGCAACGAAAACGGTCAAATTGAGTTTTTAGAATTACTACTGCGTTGGCAGCATCCTAAGCAAGGAATTTTATCTGCTAATCGTTTTATTGACGACATAAGAATAGCAGGGCTTGGTTACCCGCTTGCTAAATTTGTAATGGAGAGAGCCGCTGAGCTTGCAATGGCGCTTAGAGTAGAAGGTATTTCTATACCGCTTAGCATTAACGTATTTGGCCCTGAAATGCTAAATGAAGAGTTTGTTGAATTTGTTGATGTTGTTATAAATGAGCATCACTTAGAGGCGGGAGACTTGATTGTTGAATGCCCTTTACATATTTTTGCTGGTTTAGATGACAAAGGTCGAGGCATGATCGCAAGGCTTAATAACATAGGCTTAAAAGTATGTGTGGATGGACTTGGTGATAACCCAGTACTACTTTCTAAGTTACCAAGTTTAGCGGTTGAGTATATTAAGGTTTCACCTTCACTTACCGCTGACTTTAGTAATCAAAACAATATACGCAGTTTAGTTGGTGGAATGGTTGATATGCATAGCCAACAAAAAACAAAAGTAATTTTTGAAGGAGTAGAAACACTTGAACAACTTAAGTTTGTAAAAAGCTTAAAAGGTTATGCTGCACAAGGTTATTACTTTGGTCATCCGCTAAGTAGTATCGGTTTAATGAGCTGGCTAAAAGAGTGGCGATCGGTTCAACAACGTTAAGTGTTTTCTTTGGCTTGTAGGTAGCTATTTACAAGTGCACTAATCACTTGCCCTACATGGGCAGCACCGGCATCTAACCCGTTAGGATGCTGGCTAGGCGCTGCTTCACATAAGTGTAAGTACTTAGAGTAGCGATGGCTTGCAGCTAAATGCACAAAGTGCTCAGTGTCACTCACGCTAAATCCGCAATATGTATACGCACTAACTGGCATATAAGTAATACTATCTAAATCAACTTCAACACCCAGTGGTAAATCATTAAAATTACTTAGTGCATTTTCAATTGCCTGCGTTAGTGTGATTTTTCGCTTAACTTGTATAGATTGATAGCTATCAAACTTAAAGTTAGCTTCACTCATTGCATCTATAATTGCTTGATTATTTTTTAATTCATGTAAGCCAATAACATGGTAATTACTTAAATGTTGCTCGTTATACGCGTAGCGAAAACCATTACCACTATGACGACCTTCACATTCTCTAAAATCGGCATGAGGGTCAAAATTGATAGCATTAACAGGCGTGTTTTTTGACTTACTTAGCGCGCGAATAATACCTAAGCAATTATTGTGACCTCCGCCAATTACGATTGGCTCAAGCCCTGCTTTAAAAATAAGGCTTAATACTGACTCTACGCGTTCATCAAGTTGTTGGCATAAATCTCGTAATTGAGTTAACTGCTGGGCTTGCTGATTATTAAGTTGGTTGCTTTGCGCCATTAAATCATCAGTATTTACTTCACCCAATAAAAGTACTTTTTGAGTGGCAATAAATTGATTATGAGGTTGGTTTAAAAAACGTTTTAAAAAAGCAGACCATGCTTCGTTTGCACCGCCATTTCCTAAATTTGCTTTTGGGCCAATATCTTCGCAAATACCAAGAAGTACGTAGCGAATGCCAAATTGAGCTGCGTCAATAAGTGCTTGTTGCAGGTTTACTTGAGTGTCTAGCAAGGCCATTGATTGCCATGCTTTTTTTTCATTTACGCGGCTAGAGCAAAGTGCTCTAACCGCGCTTTCATCATATACTTTTAAATGGGAGGTCACGTTATACCTCTACAACTTCCAATTCTAATTCTTCTGCAGATAAAACAATGCCAGTACTATCAGCATAAATAAAGTCATCATCAAAAAATGATACACCGGCAAAGTTAACGCCTATAGCATCCTCGCCAGCACCTTCACTGTCAGCTGCAACAGGAATGGAAGCAATTGCTTGAATGCCTAAATCAAGTTCTTCAAGCTCATCAACGTGGCGTACTGCGCCGTAAACAACAATACCATTCCAGTTGTTTTCAAGTGCAAGTTCGGCCAATTCAATATCAATAAGTGCACGGCGAGTTGAGCCACCACCGTCAATAAGAAGCACTAAGTCTGTACCGTCTTGAGAAAGTAATTCGCGGATCAGTTCATTATTTTCAAAACATTTAACCGTTTTAATGCGGCCACCAAAGCTGTGTCGACCACCAAAGTTGATGAACATTGGCTCTAGCACGTCAACCACATCAGCAAAGTGGTCACATAAATCAGAAGTGCTGTAATCCATTATTTTATCCTCAAAAGGTACATTAATTTATACCTCAGTATACCCTCCTTATAAGCAATAACAACGACTTAATCGCAGTAAATTTAGACAAAACAAGCGCTAAATCATTAATCGCAATAATAGTGTCTTAAAAGCGTCACTCAATTGTTATTTACAACACATAAGCTAAATCGGTGTTCATATATTATGCAATGAGGGGGAAGTGATGGATAACAATAATATGTTTAAAAGGGCAGCTCTGCTAGATGAGCAATTATTTTTAACTCTGTTTAATTGCAACTCACCGAAGTGGTTTAAAACAATGGCGTTTGGATTATCAAAAAGCGGTGATGGAGGGCTTTACATACTTGTGTGTTTAGCGGTGTGGTGGCTTAGTAATAATGAGCAGCAACAATTATTACCTGTAACGATATTAGTTGGTTTTGCTATAGAAAGGCCCATTTATTTATTGGCCAAAAATAGATTTGCCCGCATCCGTCCATGCGACTGCTTAGTAACAAATGCTTATATAGTACCAAGTGATAAATTTAGTTTGCCCTCGGGTCACAGCGCTGCAGCGTTCTTAGTTGCGATTATACTAAGTCACTTTTTCCCTGAATATATATGGCTACTACTTAGTTGGGCTGCTGGTGTGGCTATTTCTCGTGTTGTATTAGGCGTACATTTTCCTGCTGATATTATTATAGGTGCGATTATTGGCAGTGTTTGTGGCTTATTCGCATTAGCGCTTGTGGTACCTGTATGAAAATATTGTATGGAGTGCAGGGTACCGGTAATGGTCATATAACGCGGGCTAGGGTTATGGCAAGCTGCTTTAATAAACTTGGTATTGATGTTGATTATGTGTTTTCAGGGCGAGCAAATAAAGATTACTTTGATATGCACGAATTCTCAGATTATAAAGCGTATCGGGGCTTATCGTTTAGTACTGAAAATGGGCAAGTCAAAAATTTAAAAACACTTAAAAACATGCGAGTTTGTAAGCTGGTGAGTGATATAAAATCGCTTGATATAAAACAGTACGATTTTGTACTTAATGACTTTGAGCCAGTCACAGCATGGGCTGCAAAACGGGCCGATATACCCGTTATCGGTATTAGTCACCAAGCCGCATTTTTGTCAGAAAACGTACCTATATTTGGTCGTGGTGTACTTAGAAAATCACTCATCAAGCATTATGCACCAGCATCTACCTACTTAGGCGTACACTGGAAGCCATTTGCAAATAATATAATCCCGCCTTTTATTGCTCATCATAATCATGAGAACCCTGTCGCGGTACTAAATAAGGTATTGGTATATTTACCGTTTGAAAACTTAGATAGCATTGTTGATTACTTAAAAGACTTTCCCGAAAAAGAATTTTATTGTTATCACCCAAATGCCTGCAATCAGTCTTTTGGACATATACATTTGCGACCACCCTCACGTTCTGGCTTTTTAAATGACTTAGCAAACACGAGTGGCGTTATTGGTAATGCGGGGTTTGAGCTTGCCAGTGAAGCGCTTAAGTTAGGTAAGAAGTTACTATTAAAGCCTTTAGATGGGCAGTTTGAGCAAACCGCAAATGCACAAACTTTGTTTGCCATGGGCATGGCGCATGTTATGAACTATTTAAACCCGCAAGCCCTTGATGACTGGAATAGCGCCCCGCAAAATAAGCAAATAAATTACCCTAGCGATCCCGCGCCTTTAATTGATTGGTTGGTTAAACAACAGTGGAATAACACACAATCGTTACACAAAGGTTTGTGGGATAGTGTCGCTTTATAGCCATCATAATTAAGTAGCTTAGAATAACCAATAATAAAAAGTTAAATTAATGAGTCGCTTCTGAGCTATCAGCTATAATACAAATGCATATTTAAAAAAGGCGTTAGCGATGAATTTTTTACAAAACTTAACAATCAAACGACGTTTACAGTTAAACGCAGTCGTTGTTGGTTTAGCAATGGTGGTCCTTTTATGCGTAATAATTTATGAAGCGAGAACAACGTTAAGCTTAAATAAAACAATTCAGCTTGCTGAAGAGCTTAATATCCATGAATTAGAACTGCGTAAACATGAAAAAAACTTTCTTTTTTATAAACAAGAAGAAGCATTAGACTTATTTGAACAAGATTATAACCAGCTTAAAAGTAAGATTGCTAAGTTGAATGTAATTATGCAAGAGCAGGGTATCGAAACCCAAAAAATAAGTAATCTAGATAGTTTGGTAAGTACTTATAACAATGACTTTATGAGTGTTGTTGTGCTACAAAAACGCATTGGATTACACCCAAAAGATGGGCTGTATGGCGAGCTAAGAAGTGCAGTACACGAGGTTGAAAGCTTGCTCAAAGAGCAAGGTAATTACAAACTCTTATCTTCTATATTACAGTTAAGACGGGCTGAAAAAGATTTTATGCTACGTTTTGATCTTAAGTATTTAACTCGATTTGATGAAGGGGTTGATACTTTAAAGCAGCAAATCGCTCAGGCTCAATTTGATACGGGGTATACAGCTCAATTAAATGGCTTTTTAAATTCCTACCAAACGCAATTTCAAGCATTGGTCCAGGCACAGGTTGAATTGGGCTTAGATTTAAATTCAGGTGCACTTGGAAAAATGCGTAAAAGTGTTGAACAAAGTGATGCAATCGTTGCGCAGATACTATTAAGCACTAAGCAACAGGTAGATAAAAGCGTTGAACAGGCACAATTTTTAGCCATTCTTATTTTTGTGATTGCTGGCATTATTGTTTTGATGTTGGTTTATTTCACGAGCCGCTCGATTATTGTGCCTATAGAGCGGGTTTATCACACCATTAACGATATTCGTCGTAATAATGATTTAAGCGTGATGATAGAGCAAACAGGTAAAGACGAAATTACCACCATGACGGTCGATTTTAATAGCTTAATAGGCGATTTTAAAAACTTAATTAACGAAGTTAATGGTGCTTTAAATACGCTTAATATAGCAACAGAGCATTTATCAGAAAGTACTGCAGCAACAAGCTCCGGTATGCAAGAGCAATTACATGAAGCCGACATGGTTGCAACTGCAGCCACCGAAATGCAGGCGACGATTCAGGATATTTCACATAATACTGAAGCGGCTGCTAAAAAAGCAGAGTCAACAAATTTAAGTGCTCAACAAGGGCGCAGTGAAGTTGACTCTACCGTTAAGCACATTAGGGCCCTATCTGATTCGTTAGGGAATGCATCAAATGTAGTGTCGCAACTTGAAAAAGATGGCGAAACAATTGGTTCAGTGCTTGATGTAATTCGGGGGATTGCAGATCAAACAAATTTACTCGCACTTAATGCGGCAATAGAAGCGGCCCGTGCTGGTGAGTATGGTCGTGGCTTTGCTGTTGTTGCAGATGAGGTTCGTTCATTAGCGAAGCGTACTCAAGAGTCTACGAGTGAGATTGAAGGTATTATAAGTACCTTACAGCAGCGTACTCAAGAAGTGGTAAGTATTATGCACAAATGTCGTTCTCAAGGCGATGAAAGTGCCTCGCAAGCAATTAAAGCAGGTGAGTTATTAGGCGCAATTACTGAAGATGTACAAACAATAATGGAAATGAGCTCTCAAATAGCGGTTGCTATTGACGAGCAAAGCCAAGTGGCATCAGAGGTTAATAAAAATGTAGTAAGAATTCGCGACATTGCGCAAGATGCAACTGAACATGCTGCTAAAAACGCCCAAACTAGCGAAGAAGTATCTGAGCAAGCTAGAGTGTTATTTAGCGCTATTGATAAGTTTAAAGTGTAACTAACTTGAACCCTGGATAGTAAATATCTTAACCAGGGTTTAGGTTAACTAATCTAAAAATACCCACCTAAAGTTACCAATAAGGTTTAAGGAATAAACTTTATTGGTACACTGTTTTTGTTTTGTTCGTGCTCGGCTACGCGTGCCGAATATTCATCGCTCAACGTTTGTTGCTGCGCTTGTAGTTTTTCAAAGTAACTCCAACTGAACAGTCCGCTATTGTGACCATCATCGAAATCTAAACGCAGTGCATAATGCCCAACAGGTACTATGTTTTTTATACCTACAGATTGTTTATTAAGTACTAGCTTCATTGGACCAGAGCCATGGCCTTGCACTTCAGCAGAGGGAGAGTGAACGCGTAAAAATTCACAGCTAAAGACTGCTTGGCTATCGTCGTTAAAATAAACATCTAAATTTTTACTCACGCTGTGGTAATGCACTTTTGTAACGTGTTTCATTTTATATATCCCATTAAAAAGCCCCCAATCTGGAGGCTTTTAGTATAACGTTTATATTCGTTTTATAGAATGAAGCGGCTTAAGTCTTCATCTTCAACAAGTGCGCCTAGATGTTTTTCAACGTAAGCGGCGTCAATGACAAGTGATGAACCTGCTTTTTCAGAAGCATCGTATGAAATTTCTTCCATCAATCTTTCCATCACAGTATGCAAGCGACGAGCACCGATGTTTTCGGTTTTTTCGTTAACTTGCCACGCTGCCTTAGCAATACGCTCAATAGCATCATCACTAAACTCAATCGTTACTTGCTCAGTTTTAAGGAGCTCTCGTTGTTGCTCAGTAAGCGATGCATGCGGCTCTGTCAAGATACGTTTAAAGTCATCTGCAGTTAGTGGTTCAAGTTCTACTCGAATCGGTAAGCGACCTTGTAGCTCAGGTATCATGTCTGATGGTTTAGACATTTGGAACGCACCTGAGGCAATAAACAACATATGGTCAGTTTTAACCATACCGTGTTTAGTGTTTACTGTTGAGCCTTCAATTAGCGGTAGTAAGTCGCGCTGAACACCTTCTCGGCTCACATCAGGGCCTGAAGAATCACCACGTTTACAAATTTTGTCTATTTCATCAATAAACACAATACCGTTTTGCTCTACTGCAAAAATAGCTTGTTCTTTTAGCTCTTCAGGGTTTACTAATTTAGCGGCTTCTTCTTCCGTTAATAGTTTGAAGGCCTCTTTAATTTTTAACTTACGTTTAGTGCGTTTATCGCCGCCCATGTTTTGAAACATGCTTTGTAACTGGTTGGTCATATCTTCCATACCAGGAGGCGCCATAATTTCTACGTTTGATTGAGCTTGCGCTAATTCAATCTCGATTTCTTTATCATCTAATTGACCTTCACGTAATTTTTTACGAAATGTTTGGCGAGTAGATGAAGTATCGTCGCGTTGGCTTTCGCCATATTGATCTTTAACCGGTGGTAAAAGTGCATCTAAAATTCGCTCTTCTGCTGCTTCTTCGGCGCGATGTTTAAACTTTTTAGTTTGCTGTTCGCGAGTCATTTTAATTGAAACATCAACGAGGTCACGTATGATCGTATCTACTTCTTTACCAACATAACCAACTTCAGTAAATTTAGTCGCTTCTACTTTAATGAATGGTGCGTTAGCAAGTTTTGCTAAACGGCGGGCAATTTCTGTTTTACCTACACCTGTTGGACCAATCATTAATATATTTTTTGGTGTTACTTCACTGCGTAAATCTTCATTTAATTGCATACGGCGCCAGCGATTACGAAGCGCAATAGCGACCGCTTTTTTAGCTTTAGCCTGACCTATAATGTGCTGATCTAGCTCGTGAACAATTTCTCTTGGGGTCATATCAGACATAATAGTTCCTATTATAATTCTTCGATTGTTTGGAAGTTATTAGTAAATACGCAGATGTTGCCTGCAATAGTTAAGCTTTTCTCTACTATTTCACGAGCGCTTAAATCTGTATTTTCTAAAAGGGCGGTTGCAGCTGATTGCGCAAAGTTACCACCACTACCAATTGCAATTAAATCGTTTTCTGGCTGAACTACATCGCCATTACCGGTAATAATTAAAGAGGCTGTTTCGTCTGCTACGGCGAGCAGCGCTTCGAGTTTTCGAAGTGCACGGTCACTTCGCCAATCTTTAGCCATTTCTACTGCGGCTTTAGTTAGGTTACCTTGGTGCATTTCTAATTTGCTTTCAAAACGTTCGAAAAGAGTGAAGGCATCAGCAGTACCGCCGGCAAAACCAGCGATTACTTTGCCATTATAAAGACGTCGAACTTTGCGGGCGTTGCCCTTCATTACGGTGTTACCAAGTGAAACTTGGCCATCGCCGCCAATTACAACTTTGTCGCCGCGGCGAACACTTACGATAGTAGTCATGTTATTCCTCATCATCGAGCTGCAGAGGCAACTCGTAAAAAACGATTATGATGAGGTTATATGGGTGAATGGTTTATTTTCAAGTCCAGCCCCAAATTCCGCAGCCGACTATTTTTACACGTTTAAGTTTGTTTTTATCGCTTTCGGCTTGGCGTTTGGTTTTATAAGGGCCTAAACGTACTTTATACCAAGTACCATTGCTGCCTTCAGCCTGTTTTATCTCAGAAATGAGCCCTGCAAATGCGATTTTAGCTTTTAATGATTCAGCTTGTGCATGAGTTCTGAACGAACCGCATTGCATAACATAAGGACCTTTTTGCTCAAGTTCTTTTACTTCAACTTGAATCTCGTGGTTTCTTATTTCTTTAATAAATTCCGGTGTACGTGGAATAACAACTTCTACTTTTGCGGGTGCAGTTGGGTTAGCTTGTTTTTCGACAAGTTTTGGATCGGCATTACTTTTTATAAACCATAGTGTGTAGGCAAAACCACCTACAAGTAAGATGGCTATAACGGCTAAAAGAATAGGAAATGGTTTTTTAGCGGGTGCGTTTTTTTTACTGTTTCTGCCTGCAGGCTTTTTATTAATATAATCGTGCTGTGCCATGGTGTTATTTTGGCCTTAACCTAAATCATGTCTATAGGGTCTACGTCTAAGCTCCAGCGTACTTTTTGTGCAAGTTTACTGGTACTTAAATAATCAACCATTTGCGCAAGGTACTGATGTAATATGCGACGATCTTGCGCTTGAATATGCAATTGAAAACGATACATACCTGCGACTCTTTCAAGTGGGGCAGGGATCGGACCGAGCAATTGTATACCAGATACCCCATTCACAGGAACCAAATCCGTCAAAAAATCGACGACTAGTTTAATACTATGTCCTTGTGCACGCACAATGGCCATATTTGTAATGGGCGGTAAGTCAGCATCATCGCGCTCACTAAGAGCAAAACGGGCAAAGTCTTGGTAACCATTATTAACTAAGTCTTGCAAAAGAGGGTGTTCTGGAAAGTGTGTTTGTAATAACACTTGACCAGGCTCTCCTGAACGTCCAGCACGCCCCGCTACTTGGGTGACTAATTGCGCTAAATGCTCTGTCGCTCTAAAGTCGCATGAGTATAAGCCGCTATCTACATCTAAAATTATAACAAGACTCACATCTGCAAAGTGATGGCCTTTGGCAAGCATTTGTGTGCCCACTAAAATGCGTGCGCCCCCTAGGTTTATTTCATCAAGTGCTTTTTCAAGGCTACCTTTACGGCGAGTTGAATCGCGGTCTATACGAGTAACAGGTGTATCAGGGAATTCGGTCGATAAAAACTCTTCAATTTGCTCTGTGCCTTTACCGTTAGGAAATATTTGCGTACTTCCACAGTCAGGGCATTGGTGAGGGACAGGGTACTGGTCGCCACAGTGATGACAGATCATTTGCCCAATCGCTTTATGAAATGTAGCGCTGGTACTGCATCGTTTACACTCGCTCAACCAACCGCACTCATGGCAAATAAGGGTTGGAGAGAAACCTCGACGATTTAAAAATACCATAACCTGTTTACCGCGATTTAAGTGCTGACGCATAGTAGCAAGGCTTGCATGTGCAATACCTGCTTGGTCGGGCTGACCTTTCATATCGAGTAACTTAAACTGGTTGTCAGTCGCTGTTTGCGCACGCTCGGTTAAACTTAACAGCTGGTATTTGTTATTAATTGCTTTGTGAAGTGTTTCAAGCGCGGGTGTGGCGCTGCCTAATATAAGCGGAATTTTATGCTGAAAAGCTCTGTAAGCAGCTAAGTCGCGGGCATGATAGCGAAGCGTATCTTGTTGTTTAAATGATGAATCGTGTTCTTCATCAACAACAATCATACCGAGTTTTAAAAATGGCAGAAAAATACTCGAACGTGTGCCAATAACTATCGCACAACTGCCTTTTTCGCAAAAGCGCCATGTTTGTAAGCGTTCGTTGTCGGTAAGTGCAGAGTGCCAAAGCATAATGGGTGTATCAGGAAAGCGGCGGCGAAAACGGTTTACGGTTTGTGGTGTTAGGCCGATTTCGGGCACGAGTACGAGGGCTTGCTCGCCACGTTTGAGTACTTCTTCTAGGCACTGTAAATACACTTCGGTTTTACCGCTGCCCGTTACGCCTTCTAATAAAAAGCTGCTAAAGCCAGTACTTTGATTTATAGCTGTGCAAGCAACCGCTTGTTCTTTATTAAGTACTGGTTTACTACCGACGGTTGGAGCAACACTTTGCCATTGGTTATCGTGCTCAATAGTTTGTGTTATGAGTTCTTTATCTATTAAGCTATCTATTGTTTTTTTACTAAAGCCCAGTGCTTTTAACTCAGTTAATGATGACTTACCTGATTGCGATAACTGCTTTAATAGGTTGAGCTGTGTTTTAGCTTTTAATGACGGTACTTTTGCACCTTTTTCTGTCAGGGCAACCATATTAATACTGGTTTTATCAGGCGATTCACCTTGGCGAAGTGCACCAGGTAGCGCTATATGAATAGTTTCGCCTAATGGATAGCAATAATAGCGGGCAGTAAAGCTAAGGAGTTCTAAATGCTGGGCACTTAAAATAGGGGCGTCGTCTATTACCTCTATAATATTTTTAATTTTATTTAAAGGGACGTCGGTACTGCTTTTAATACCCAGAACAACCGCTACTTTTTTTTGATTACCAAAAGGTACCAAAACCCGCATGCCAGGTAGTAAAGGAGTTGATAAGCCACTGAGCTGTTCTTCTATTTTATAATCAAAGGTGCGTGGAAGCGGAACTTTAATAGCAACTTCAACAAAACTCATAACAACTCAACCCGTAAAATTAATGCTGTAATGTACTAAAAATAACGCTAAAAACCTACTAGCAATAGTGCTTGAGAAAGAGATTGTTCACTTTTTTGGCAAAAATATAAATAAATACTTGTGTGGGGGGAGGTTGTTGGATAAAATCCGCCACCAACAAATTTGTTTTAACGACGTATGGTGCCAAACTCCGGGTTTGGAGAGCGATGCGGCCTTAACTAGAGGTTCCTATGAAAGAAGGTATTCACCCTAAGTACGAAGTAATTTCTGCAACATGTTCATGTGGAAATAAATTCGAAACTAGCTCAACTCTTTGTAAAGACATTCACTTAGACGTATGTTCTGCGTGTCACCCGTTTTACACTGGTAAGCAAAAAGTTTTAGACACTGGCGGACGTGTTGATCGCTTCAACAAGCGCTTCGGTGCACTTGCCAGCAAGAAGTAATTATTGCTGTTTAGTTAAAAAAAGCACCTTAGGGTGCTTTTTTTGTGCCTAAAATTTGTTATTTATTATCTTAAACTAACCTACATAAATCTTTGAGCAATTTAACGAATTAAATTGCACTATAACGTCGTTAAAAATTTTTTATTTAG